>WRLA01000021.1 GCA_009777825.1 Bacteroidales bacterium | reverse complement strand
GGGAATATTGACATAATTCCAATTATCGGGATGGCGCAGGCGCCCCCATGCGTCGAAAGAGCGACGCTCGACATCTGTGCCGCTTTGGTTGATAATGGTGGTGATGCTACCAAGATGGTCTTTGTAGAGGTAGTACATCTGCCCTGCGCCGTTTTCCTTGATATAGGCGGCTAAGACGCCGTATGGCGTGCTGATATAACTGATTTCGCGGGTTTTGGCAGGGGTTATCTCTTTTTCGTAGTTTGCGGCGAAGTATTTGGTCTTTTGCAGTTGGTTGTTTTCGTAATATTGTGAGCGGATGCGCTGGTTGTCAACGCTGTATCGGATGACTAAGCGTTGGTTGGTGTCAAGGTTTTTGATGGTGTCGGCTTTGTGGAAAGAGGTGTAGGAGATTTTTTGGTTTCCGCTTTGTGCCAATGTTGCTAAGGGGTTGTTAATGGTTGTAACGGCATGTTTTTTTGTGCCATGATATGCGTAGGTACTGGTGGCTGCATCGGATTTGGTAGTGATATTGCCATTGTTGTTATATGTCAGGGTGAGTGTTGTGGCGTTGCCTTGCCTTATGCTGTCTAAGCGGTTGAGGTCGTCGTAGGAAAAGTTTTCCTGCAGATTTTGCTGGTTGTCCTTGCGCCACTCCAGATTGCCGTTTTCGGGGTTGAAAGAGTAGGAAAAATCCTGTATGCCGGATGTGTAAATTCTTTCCGGCAAATAATAGCCGTCGTATTGACAAGTGGTGGTTTTGTTGTTGCCCATCTTATAGGTTAGCGGTTGTCCCATGGCGTTTTGGGTTTGCCGTTGCCAGATGAGGTCGTCGTTGTCGCCGCGTTTGATGGTGGTGAGATAGCCGGCGTTGTTGTATTCGCGTTTGACGGAAAATCCGCCCGGATAGGTGATTTTGGTTTGGTTACCGTATTCGTCGTATTCGTACTGGGTTACAAAGGATTGGTCGCCGGCTACTTTTTCGGTTACCTTGGTGAGACGACCGAAGGCGCCGTAATCGTAACTCTGTTCCGATTGGGAGGAGGTGATGGACTTTATTTGCCCTTTTCCATTTCCGGAGGTGTTGTAAATCCATGTTTTGTCGGGTTCTCCGGTTGTTGTTTGGGTCTGTAGTCGTCGAAAGTCGTCGTAGTAGTTTGTGATGAGTTTGTTTCTGGCGTCTTTTTGGGTTTTCATCTGTCCGAAGGCATTGTAGGTATAGACGATGGTTCCGGCATTGGGGTCAACCAAAGTCTCCTGTTGTCCGTATGTATCGTAAGTCATCTTGAAAATAGCGTCTCCGGTGGATATTTCACGAGGTTGTCCCGAAGAGTGGTATTTATAGGTTATCGTGCCGCCTTTATCTGTCTCAGAGACAACTTCGTCATGCACATTGTAGATTTTCGACGATTTTGTGTTGTCGGGCATAGTAACCGTAATTTTTCTCTCGCTATCATTATAGTCATATTTTGTAATCAAATCTGTTGCCAACTTGGTGGTTACGGTTTCTATTCTTCCGTATAGATCATATCCATTGACTGTCCATTTTTTGTTTGTTGCTTCGTTTGCAAAGTAGGGGAAAGAGGTTTGCCAAAGTTGCCCTTTAGCGTTGTATTTTTGATCGGTGAGAATCTTTCGTCCATCGTATCCTTCTATTTCGGAACGCACTTCGCGGCCCAAAATATCGTAATAAGTCTTTGCTGTCGGACGTCCCGGCGCCGTAACTTCCATGAATGAGACGGATTTGATACTGTCGTCTATTTTCCATCCGTAGTTGGTATTTATGATGTGTCCTTCGGGTGTTTTTGTCCCTGTCATCCTTCCAAAGCCGTCGTATTTGTAGGATGTTTTCAGTCCGGTGATGTCGGTTTCGGAGAGCAGGGTGCCAGTATTGCTATATTTGTTGGTACTGCTACCCAAGCCGGTTACGGTGGTGGTTTCTACAAAACGTTTTTTGCCGTCATATACAAAATCTTCGATATAGGAGGCTTCGCCGGAAGCTGAAACAGTTTTTTTATCTGCCAACCCGTAACTGTTAATAAGATACGAAGTAGTTACCCCCACATCGGATATTATTTTATTCAAATTGGCTTTATTGTCATATTCATACGAGGTGACACGTGTGTAAGAATTGGCATCATCCTCATGTTTTGTGATGGTCGTATCATTGACAAGACAGTTTTTTACACCCCAATTTCCATATTGCTCATATTTATATTTATTGGTTTCTGTAAAAATAGCGGGGGTATAGACACCGTGCTTCTCTAAATATTTTTTTTCCTGTTGTGTTACGTTTCCATCGTCATCATATTGTATGGTTGTTCTTACTTCTGTTTCTTTTGCAAAATCTTTAGTCCATGCCATGTCAATATATGGGAAGTAACGTTTATCACCCAAGTTTTTTATTAACTGCTGTGTATATATTTCACTTATTTTTTCTCCCGATGACAGAATGAAAGCGGTTTGTGTTCTTAGATATACAGTACAAAAAATCCGTTGACAAATATATTCATATTGAGTCATCCTGTCGAAGATACTGTTTTTTACAATAATATTCGAAAATCCCAAAAACCCTCTCCCCAACCGGTGCATTCGTGCCTCTTGATAGCTGTATTCGTTGATGGAATGACCGCCTATGCCGTCGTCCTGTATCAATTTTGAAACCGCATATAAAGGCGGCTGTATGGGTGTAACCGGATCATCAGTAGAAAAAAGCCTTTTATGAAATTCTCCGCCTTTGGTGAGCGGTAAATATTCGAATGATATGTTTTCGCCTAAACCATTTCTGATTCTTTTGACAAAATGCTGCCGCTCGCCTGCATTTTCGGATTGCAAGGAAATAAGATTAATAGTACTATTATCGTAATGCTTAACATAACAAAATACTTTTTTCCCTGTTCCATAATAATCAATAAGGTGCCCATTATATCCTGCAAAGTCATGCATACCATCCGGATATTCAAAATCTTGATAATCAAAAGAGTTATCCCCTTTTGCATAAGCTATACAAACACCATTTAGATACTCATACAAAAGATCGTCTTTTCCATCCCCATTAACATCTCCTATATTATGGAAGTAATTTGTTTTTCCATTAAATTCTTCAAGTTCAAAAGCATCTGTAAATGCTGTGTTGCTACCTCCCTCATCACCTTTGGAAAAAGCAACATAGTATTTTTTTTCTTTATCATCGCTAATAAGCAAGTCGGCTTTTCCGTCTCCATTGAAATCCCCCAGCATGATTTTTTGCCCCCAATACGTATCATTGCTGACTTGAAAACAGGAATCATTATTATTTGCCCGATTGAAAACATATAGCCTTACATTGATTTTTGTACCATTATCAACAAGTTTCATCGTTAGCAAATCTTGTTTCCCTGCCCCGGTAAAGTCTGCTAAAACAAAAGCAGTTGATGCATTTATATGCTCCCCGATGTTATGGGAGGCAAGATTTGTACATAACTTATTGTATTGCGGGCTTTTGGCAATAAACTTAATGTTCCCATCTCCTTTGCAATCGAATGCCTGAAAAATAGAGGGATTTTTTAATTTACCATAATCCCCCACTTTATTATCCTTACTATCTGCAAAAACGTAATACCAGTTCCAGGCTTGAAAGACAGACGCCAAATATGTATCCCGTTCTACATGGTTATTATCGTGCGTATCTAATTCATATCGGAAGATTTTATGGGTTATACATCTTTCGTCTTTACCCGGATTGCAATTACCTCCCCCCCATCGTTCTTCTAAAAAAATATACGGGACATTTGAAAGGTTGGGAGGAGATACATAAGCCATAATCCATTCGGGAGCGTTTTCCCCGTAACTTTCCGATTCGTATTTTTTTACAAATCCCGAATCGCTTGAAACATAAACCATCCATTTCTTATCAATATAATTGACTACAACAATATCTTCTTTTCCGTCACAGTTAAAATCTGCAGTAGCTACAATGTTGCTCGTTCTTGGATTAATATACAAATATATCGAATCTTTTGTTAATTCGTGCGTCCCCAGTCCCCATTGTACAATTGTCGAATTAAGACTTTCCCCATCGCTTCCTTCTTCAACAATTTCCACTAAATGTGAATAGAAATCTTTATTATAATTAAACCAGTATCTGCGAACCACTTCTCCATTGCTTTCAACCTTTATTCCCCGTAAAAGGACCGTGTTTTTCATGTAACCACCTATGTATAGTATTTGTGGGTCGGAACGGGTCGCATATAAAAAAGTAATAGTATTATAGGTTGGCATTCCGGTAATACTGTTACCGGTATATTCTATTTTATCAATCCATGAAACCCCTTCACCTTTGGTATAAATGTAGTTCATATAATTGCCGTTAGCATCCGTCACCTTATTCAATTTCCACGCGTATGCGTTATCTGCCAACTCCATTGGAGCCATTAGAGAGTTACCTTCTTTGCCATATTCTAAGGTTCTGCCATTTTTATCCCGTACTTCAAACCATGTGGGATACATTGGGTATTCCCATAACGTATAATCTTTCGGGGTTATCCGTAAAAACTTTTCACCTTCTGTAGTATAAATCGCATCAGGATCACTATAGTATTCGCCCGTATTTGGCATCATAATCATCCTTTCTCCATCTAATGCAAGTCTATCCCGCATTTGTATAGTATTTCCAACCATCTCATGATTCAATGTAACAGCAGAAGCTATTCCATCATGATAAATCGTTTTTGGCGCCCTCGTAATCGCCGACAGCCCCGCAATATCCCATCCCACGCCCAGCGTTCCATTGCCACCCTGACTGTTATAGACGATAGAAATCTGCGGTTCCATCCCCGCCGTCCCGGGCGGCGTGAAGACAGGTATCTGATAGGTTGCCGCCCCTGTAGGCGAAACGTCCACCACGCCGGCGATAGCGCCTACCGGCTTATTGTAATCCAATGGACGATCGGGATCAACGGGGTCTTGGTAAGTTATGTCGCATATTTTTGTCTCGTCAATAAATGCCCTGAAATAAGGATCAGAAGAAAATCCATTTGTCATTTTGACCATATCGCGAGCAGAATGGCTCCCCGATGTTTGAGGATCGCTTAACTCTAATACCGAGCAAGACGATTTCCCCTGTCCCCATCCCCAAAATGGCGATGCGAGCATCATGTATGTTATAATGTATATAATCTTTTTCATAATAGCATCATTGTTTAACAATTTTCCAACTCACATCCTCATCCCCCACCGCAATCCGCATGATATACGTCCCAACGGGCTGAGCGCTGATGTCTAATTTGTTCTCCTCCGCGAGCGATTGCTGCTGTGTGATGACCTTTCCCTGCATGTCGAACAGCGTCAGACTTGAGGCGGAGTGTTGAGGCATGTTGGCAATCTTGACCGTCAGCAACCCGCGTGTTGGGTTAGGATAGATGGTGATCAGCGTTTCGGAGAGCGCGTCGGTATAGACTTCCTGCGGCGAGGCTTCTTGGGTTTTCGGAGAGACGCTCTCGGATATTTTCTGCGGGATTTCCTCTTCGTTTTCCATATCTTGTCCGAAAGCAACGATATCTTCCTCATCTTCGATGACATTTTCCGTGCTGTCTTGCGGCGGCGGCGGGGTGTACGACGGCATGGTGATAGTTCGGCTGATGCGGTTGCCGGAGTCGTCGTAGCCGTAGGAGACTACGTGTTGGGCGGAGGCGGAGATGCCGGAAAAGCAGAAAGCAGAAAGCAGAAAGCAGACAGCAGAAAGGTAACGTAGGGACTTAACGGGATATCTAACAGTCTTGTGTCTCAAAGTCTTGTGTCTCAAAGTCTTGTGTCTCAAAATCATGTTCATCATTACGGTCTTTTCCATGATTATCGTCTTTTAAGTTCATCAATTTGTCCTTGTAGGTCGGTCATTTTCTCGTTTTGCTGCGAGAGTTTCTCGTTTTGCTGCAAGATATAGAGCGTCAGTTCTTCCATCTTTTTGAGCAGTAACGTGTTGATTTCGAGCAGGCTGACGCCTTTTTCGGCGACATCGGCGGCGGAGGGTATTTCGGGCAGGCGTTGGTGTTGTTCTATGTAGGAGGCTACCTCGTCCAAACTTCGCAGGTTGTAATCGTCGGCGAAGACGTAGTCGGGCCACTCGCCGGCATCTCCTTTGGGTACGTTGGCTGTTACTACTACTTCTTTGCAGTTGATCAGCCCGTCAACCCGCAATTTATACTCATCCATCTTGGTTGTGCCGATGCCTACGGCGCCGCTAAAGTAACTGTCGCCTTGTACATGGAATTTTTTGGAAGGAGTTGAGATGCCGACGCCAAGGTTGCCGTCTAAGTAGGTGGTACCTTGTACATGAAATGTCGTTGCGGGGTTTGTGATGCCGATGCCGACCCTGCCAATGCTTTTTATGGTTACGATGTCGTCTGTGATTACAGAGGTAGGACGACCACCTTCTTCCGGATCTTCTTCCGGATTTTCTTCCGGATTTTCTTCTGTGCCTCCTTTTGTTTCGCCTTCCCCCGGTTCGGTTGCATTGTTTGTTTTTATAATTCTCAGTTCTGTTCCGGGAAAATCAATGATATTGGTATAAATCTTATTGAAGTTAGCGCTACCATTGACGTCTAACGGGTATTTCGGGTCGCTCGTTCCGACGCCGACCTTTCCGTTGAAATAACTATCTCCTTGAACGTGCAACATCTTTTCAGGTTCCGTTGTTCCGACGCCGACATTGCCATTGAAATAACTATCTCCTTGAACATGCAACATCTTTTCAGGTTCCGTTGTTCCGATGCCCACTCTGCCGTTGTTGAGCATGGTGAGGTAGTTGAACTCCAAAGGTGCGTCCTTAGCACCATTCGGCGCTGTACTTAATTGTATGGAGCCGTTGGAGTTCATCTTTATTGCCGCTGCGCACCCGTTCACACGACGTGCCGATATGCCGTTCTCCATAAAGAGGCTGTTATAGCCCATGATTTTGGCGCTCGACATATCGAAAAAAGTCCACAGGTCGCCAAGTAGCAGTCTGAGTTGTTTCTGCCCGGAAAAATCGGGGTTGGTAGCGCCTATGGAAAACTGTCCGGAAATCCATCCGTCGCCGTTAACATGCAGATTTCGCACCGGAGAGGTTGTCCCGATACCTAAACAGTTATCATTACCCACCCGTTTCAATGTCATCATGGTTTTCACCCCCGAAGTGTCTGTTCCAGGTCCTACACCTTCCAATAAAGTAGAGTCGCCGTTTATTGGATTAACAATAATCAGAGTATCTGTATGCGGACCTGTCCCACCCGATTGATAATAAGTAAACGACAATTCATTCTCCGGTAGGAAGATGCTGCGTTTTATCTTCACGGTGTCTGCCCGCACATTGCCGTTGATGTCTAAGGTGGATGTGGGGTTATCGGTCATGATGCCGACGCCGGCATCGCTTAAAAACAGGGTCGGCGTTTGTGGATCAACAAAGACTTCTCCGGTCGCAGGATAGAACCCCAAGTCTTTTTCCCGATTATAGTAAAACGAACGGTTGTCCATACGTAGAGTTCCCGTTCTGGTCGTTCCTATGACATCCAAAGTAGTTCTTGGCGCTGTCGTGCCAATGCCGACGCGAGGGGAAGACGTTGTGTCTAATTGGGCGAAAAACACCGGCAGCCGCTCAAATCCTATCAGAAAAGAATTTGCACAAGGAGGAGCAAGAGGTCTAGTGAGTCCACTGCCAAACACAAACGAGTTATCCATCACCGTTTTTGTAAGATATCCCGCCGCAAGAGAATGCTGCCCATAGGCTGCCGTTTGGTAGCCAATAGCGCTACCGTACGCCAACGTATCACATCCAAAAGATGTAACCATAACCTGCCCCAGCGCCCTGTTCGATGACAACGCCGAAACAATCAAGATTCCAATAAAAATAGACTTTCTCATAAAATAACATTTAAAATTTTGGCGCAAAGGTACAGCATTATTCTCTTCTTTATCAAAAAGCCGCGTGAAAAAATCCGACTGTTAGCGTGAAAAATTTGACGGTCCATTTTGTCATACCCCCGAATTAATATTTAATAATTTTTCTGTGTATCTGTAATTCATTTTCTGTCGTCAACTCTAAAATGTACAACCCATTCGGATAATTTGAAAGGTCAATATTTTGATTAAGAACTGATTGTGATGGAATTTTCTGTAAAAGAATTCCCAATACATTGTACAGATAGATAACGCCGGAAAAAGGTTTTTCAAACGCAACGGTCGTGTGATGATAACTTGGGTTGGGCGCAATGATAACACTGTTTTCGTAAGGATTGTCATCAATTCCGACGTCGGTTACGATGTCTATCTGAAAAACCGTCGGCGTGAGCGCGGCGCATCCGTCCTGGAGGTAGTTTACGCTGATGGTCGCCGTTCCAACGTCGCCTGCATCAATCCATGCCGTGTGGTCGTCGTTTCCGCCTCCTTCCGACAGGACGATGTTGCCCGAAAAAGTCCACGAGTAGTTTTCTTTTCCGGATTCTGTGGTATAAAGGTGATTTTCAGTGTTATACAAAATATATCTGTCTCCCGTAATCTGCGGATTGGGACGTTGGCGCACCTCAACCGTCAACGATGCCGTAGCGCTTGGTATCCCGCTGTCGGTATATCGCACCGTTACCTTTCCCTGCGTAACCTGCGTCCAACTCACCACGACAGAATCGGCGTTGGAAGCGCCTGCGATAGCGCCGCCTGTTACCTCCCACACGTAATTGCTCTTCCCCTTGTCGGTTTTATAGATATTGTTTTCGCTTTTTTCGCAGGCAAAATCCGCTCCGTAGATGCTGGGCAAGACTTCCGGCAGGAACGGTTCGCCAATTTCCGAACCCCAAATCAACTCTACCAATTCGGGATAATCAATAAACGGATTTCTGTTTTTTTGGATGTTGTACACGGCGTTGTTTCTGTTGAGTTCTTTGTCGCTCACGGGGTCGTTCCGGTGCCATTTCAACAATAAGTTGATAGCCCATTCCGTAAAAACGGCGTTGCCGTTTCCCGCCAGCATGGGACAACTCCACTGCGATATTTGATTTTCGTAACGTGTTGCTACATAGAAATATGTGCGGGCGAAATCGCCTTTATACTCATCCGCCGGCTCGAAGACGGTACCCGAATAGCCCGGAAAAGTGCAAGAGCCGAGTTTGGAGATGTTGTACTGCGTTCCGTTGGTCTCACCGAAGGGGTAATTGTCTCTGTAGTTGTTGACTTTTCCGTCTGTCGGGTAGAGGTGAAACAAATCGGCGTACATGGGATAGGTGCTGTTAAACCAACTTGCAGGGAAAGAGTGTTCGCGATTGTAACAGTCGCAGATGGAACTGTAGTTGCCGCACTGATCGGTACCAAAGGTGAAAGTGCAGTTGGAGTACATGTCCCAGACATCTCCGTTGGAGCGTTTGTCGGTGGTTTGGAAGTGTGTCCAAAGGCTGGGGTAGGTGTTTTGAAGATGCCCCGATGTGATGATTTGGGATAACGCGCTCTTCAGTTCGTAGCCGGATTTGTTGTACGCTGCAACGTAATATTGCGACGGAATCTGCCCATACAATACGTAAGAGCATGATAATAAGATAAATAGAATGTATCTGATCTTGGTAAATGTATTGCGTGTTTTCATTGTTATTTATTTTTAAATAAGTTTGCCGCAAAGGTACAATTAATTTTTCTACCTTTGCACCTTAATTAATTTTTGTTAAAAGGATGGGAACAAACGCCAATTTCGAAATCGTCGAAAAATACCCCGAAAAGACGACTAAAAACCTTATGCGTCATTATCGGGAAGTCCTTACGCTGTTAGGCGAAGATGCCGACCGCGAAGGTTTGCTGAAAACGCCCGAACGGGTCGCCAAAGCCATGCAGTTCTTCACCAAAGGCTACCACGCTTCGCCCGAAGAGATTCTCCGCGGAGCCATGTTCAAAGAGGACTACAAGCAGATGGTGATAGTGAAAGACATCGAGATATACTCTTTGTGCGAGCATCACTTGGTGCCGTTTTTTGGAAAAGCGCATGTGGGATATATTCCCAACGAATACATCACCGGATTGAGCAAGATAGCGCGCGTGGTGGAGGCTTTTGCCCGTCGTCTGCAGGTGCAGGAGCGTTTGACGACGCAAATCAAAAACTGCATCCAGAACACGTTACGTCCATTGGGCGTTGCCGTTGTCATCGAAGCCCATCACCTCTGCATGTCCATGCGCGGCGTCCAAAAGCAAAACTCCATCACCACAACGTCCGACTTCACCGGCGCCTTTTCCCACAAAGAGACCCGCGAGGAGTTTATGCACCTGATTGGAGTGAATTTGCATTAGACGCGCAATGCGCTTAAAGTCAACGTATTGCGTTGTGTTTAAATGATCAGCATCGCGTCGCCGAAGGTGAAAAACTTGTATTTCTCTTTTACCGCTTCCCGATAGGCTTCCATCAAAAAGTCGTAACCGGCAAAGGCGGCGACAATCATCATAATCGAAGATTGCGGAAAGTGGAAGTTGGTTACCATGCAGTTGGCTACGTGGAAATTATACGGCGGATAGATAAAGATGTTCGTCCATCCGTTGTACGGTTTCAGATAACCGGCGACGGCGACTGAAGATTCCGTTCCTTTTATTACGGTTGTTCCGACGGCGCATATCTTTTTTCCCTGGTCTTTGGCGCGGTTGACTTTGTCTGCCTCTTCTGCGGTGATGATCAACTCTTCGGAGTCCGTTTTATGCTTGGAGAGGTCTTCCACTTCGATAACGCGGAAGTTCCCTAAGCCCGAGTGTAGCGTTATTTCGGCAAAATTGATACCTTTGAGTTCCATCTTTTTCATCAGTATCCGGCTAAAATGCAGTCCTGCCATCGGAACGACGACAGCGCCTTCGTGTTTGGCGTAGATGGTCTGATAGCGTTCCATGTCTTCCGGGGTGGAGGGACGGTCGTGAAATTTAGGAATAGGCGCTTCTCCCATCCCGAGGAGAATCTTGCGAAACTCGTCGGGATCGCCGTCGTAAAGAAAACGCAAAGTTCGTCCGCGATTGGTCGTGTTGTCAATGACCTCAGCAACCAACTGACCATTAGCGAAAAAAAGTTTGTTCCCGATACGGATTTTACGCGCAGGGTCAACCAGGGCGTCCCATAAATAACACTCCTTGTTCAGTTCCCGCAGCAAAAACACCTCTATCTTTGCGTTGGTCTTCTCTTTTTCCGACCATAAGCGGGCGGGGAAAACCTTGGTATTGTTCAATATAAAAGTATCGCCTTCATCGAAGTAATCAATGATGTCGGTGAATTTTTTATGTTCGATGGTCTTTTTTTTCCGATTCAGTACCATCAGCCGGGAATCATCTCTGTTTTCATACGGCGTATGCGGGATGAGTTCTTTCGGAAGCGTAAATCTAAACTGTGATAGTTTCATAATCAATGACTTATAATATAATGACTTTCGTTAATTCAAAATCTGGGTGCAAAGATACTACAAACTTACTAATTCTGTTCTTAAATGGCTTAACATTCCTTGCAACCATCTTACAATTTGCTGTTCTTGTTCCACCTTGTGGATATGATGCCCATCATTGTGCCAATTACCATTCATTGCGAAATGGATTTTCTTAACATCAAACACTTTTCGTTTTTCCTCTTCTAATATTTCTATAAAATCGTGCATTTCAAAAACATTTGCATATTTTTCCATTGTACTTTCAATTGCCTGACTTGAGGTTATATGCCAGTGGGGTTGAGCGTGCTTTTCATCAGAATTGTTATTGTAATCATCCCACTCTGCTCTAAATAATTGACATTTTTTATCATCGGTTTCATCTCCTTGAAAAATGGACAATGAAATGTGAGTATTTATTTGTGATTCTTTTTTTCTTTCAACTTTTCTCTTTTCGTCTGTTCCTATTTTTTTAAATTTTATAGAAAAGAACAGCCAAAAATCGTTAAACCATTCAATTACTTTCACTTCCTCTGATTCGTTTGGGAACCTGTTTAAGGCTGACGAGGTTCCTTCTATTATATAACAAAGACCATCATGCCTGCTTGGAATCAAACGAAAAGAATGGCGCCCAAAGGTTCTAAAACTGCAATTTATTGAATTTATTAACTTTTGTGGTTCCATAAATATCAGATATTAGGATAGTAGATTTTTACAACATCTCCAATAGCATGTTTTACGTATGGATTCCCGTTTTCCAATTCTTTTCCTAATTCTACAAGTCTGTAATAGGCGTCTGATTCTCGAACATATTGCAAATGGACATTTGGTATTGGAATGTTTTTAATATACTTTGCCCCCAAATCGTACCAATTACCTCCTGCTAATTGTTTAGAATAAATGGATAACAAAAAATCAAAAATATCACTTGAAAAATATGCCAAATAAAAATAATAATCATCAACATCAAACATCTTTTTGGGTATCCAAGCATATCCCCGTTCTACAACAAAATCTCCGATTTTATCAATAGCAAAAGAATCGGATTTTCCAAATTCAGTAGAATAAAGTCTTGTTTCCTCTTTTCGCAACCATGCTCTGTGTTCACTTAAGTGCCACCATGTATTGATGTTTTTTCTGGCTCTGTTTTCAGACAACAAATTTTTAAACTGTGATAATCTTTTATATGAGAATGGGGCTGTTTCTTGAAAATTCATCTCACTATCTATAAATATTCCATTGGAATGATAAGGATACCAAACATAATTTGTTAATGCAAGAGATCCATTTTTTATAGAGTTATTATTGATTACTTTTCTATAAAACTTTTTTTCCGACTTTGGAATTGTACCGTATTCTTCACAAGAAATAACAAACGCTTGATTATTACCTGTCCTAATCCCTTGCTTGACTGAAAATATTTCAGAAATAACCGTTAGTTTTCCATTTCGAACAAACCGAATCATATCTTTCAAAAAATTATCCTCTTTAAAAGAAATTACTTTCCAACTGTCAAAAAAAACGGGGAAACAAGATGGGGTGTAAATGCTGTAAAATTTTTTATCGATTGTCATTTGGTTAGTGAACTCCATTTTTCTTAAATCAAGCAATACTTCCTGAGCAATTCCTCTTTCATTTTTACTCCAAATTAACTTAGGAGGAACGTTGGATGGCGTTTTTTCTCCAATGAAAAAACTTACATCGGTCAATGCGCTTTCAAAAATATAATTTCCAAGTTTAGCCAATATATTCAAAGATAATATTTCATTTATTTCATTTCTCAATTTGGAATAAGAATCGGAAGTGAATATTGTAGATGGTAAAAGACAACCCAATATGCCATTTTTTTGTAATGATTTTGCCGCTTTATAAAAAAATGCAATCGCTTGATTAGGTTTTCCTTCAAAAATAGAACCTAACACATTCGATATCGCCTCTCTTCTATCTTTATCTTTCAAAAGTTCCCATGAAACAAACGGCGGATTCATAACGATTAGGTCATAATCATTATCCCATGGTTCGGTTAAGGAATCCACAACTTGCTTGATTTCAAATTCTAAATTGACATTATTCCATTGTGTTCGTTGTTCGTATTTTAATAAAAAGTTTGAAGTACATACAGCTATCGGAGAAGTATCCCACCCTATTACTTTCACATCTCCTTGATAGTTTATGTTTTTTAATTGTTTCAGCGTTTCGATAAGAAATTCGGAAGAACCACAAGCCGGGTCGAAAATTTTTATACTCTTTTTATGCTGCAAATCCAAGTTTTTCAAACAATTTTCGACAATCGACCTTGCTAAATAGTGCGGAGTATAGTGCACACTTGAATATGGGGCTTTTTGAGTTTTCAATTTGTTTGAAAATCCACCGAACAAATCCATTTGAGGATTAAAATAAATAACTTCCTTATGGGCCTCCTGAAATAATGCCCCTGACACATGACGCAATATTAAATCTCTATTTGGGGAAATAGAATTTACTCCCTGCTTTATCCGTTCAACATAATAGTCAAAATTAGATGGCACCATGCTGTCAGCAATTTCCCATTGAGACGAATCAATTTTTGTATAGTCGTCTTCTATACTTATTAAAAGTCTGAATAACAAATTCAAAGCTTTTTCAGGATCTTTTTCCTTAGTTAAGTTACGCAACTCTCTAAAAATACCGATAATATATGGGACCGCATCGTTTGGCGTTTTGTAAGATTGTGCAGACAAATACCCATAAAATTTATCGGTTTTTTTTTCAATATCTTTCAAAGAATACCCGTCGGTTTTATTATTTAACCAATTATAAACATAGACAAAATCATTATCAATAGTGAGAAAGTTTTTTGTATTGGTTGACCACGCTTCAGAGAAAAAAACATCTTTTTCATTGTCAAAAGAACCCAGTTGTAAGCAAAAATCTTTATTTCCACCATTAAGCATAAGAAATTTAACTTCACTGATTGCAGGATTCATAAGCATTGGATACAACCCGAATTGCCGTTTCCAATAATCTATACTTGTTACCATTTCCATTTTGCAAAAGTACAATATTTTTTCCAATTGTCTAAAAAATCGTATTTTTGCACTTGAAAAAATCACGCATAATTTATAGCACGACTATGTCTCAAAATAAACATTATAAGCGCAAAGTGCGAGCGTCATACTTCACCACGATGGTCAGTATCTCGTTGGTATTGTTTATGTTGGGCGTGTTGGGATTTCTGCTGTTGAGCGCTGAAAAGGTTGCCAACCGCGTGAAAGAAAACATCAAACTGAGCGTACTCATCAACGACGACGGCAAGGAAAACGACATCGTCAAACTCCAAAAACATCTCGACAGACAGGCGTATATCAAAGAGACTCAGTATGTTTCAAAAGAAGAGGCGGCGACACTCCTCTCCAAAGACCTGGGCGAAGATTTTATTTCGTTTTTGGGATACAATCCGTTGAAATCGTCCATCGAGGTTTACGTGAAATCGGCGTGGGGAAATAACGACAGTCTGAAAGTGATTAAAAATGAACTAATTAAGCGGAGCGACATCATCGAAGACATACAATATCACGAGCCGTTGGTGCAAGCCATCAACAACAACATTCGTAAAATCTCACTGATAGTCGTCGCTTTCAGCGCCATTCTGGCGCTTATCTCCTTAGTGCTGATAAACAACACGATACGGATTTTTGTCTATAGCAAACGTTTTATCATCCGCACCATGCAGTTGGTCGGAGCGACGGAAGCCTTTATCCGGCGACCGTTTGTGCGACGGGGCATTTTTCAGGGATTTATCAGCGCACTGCTGGCTATCGGATTGATTATCACCTCCTTATACTTCGCCCACAACGAAGTGCCGGAGTTGTTCGACATCGAATTTTATGACACCATTTTCATCTTATTTGCGCTGGTTATTGTGGTCGGCATGTTGTTGTCGTGGATTGCAAGTTATTTCTCCGTGCGCAAATATCTGAGAATCAACGTAGAAGATTTATATTATTAAAAACCGAATATGAGTAAAGTTACAAACACACTTTCGAAAGAAGAGAAGAGCAAATTTATGCCGTTTCGCAAAGACAATTACATCCTGTTGCTGATAGGTTTGGCATGTATCGCAATCGGATTTATCTTGATGATCGGCGGTTCGTCGGATGACGTGGACGTATTTAGTCCGGACGTTTATTCTTTCCGCAGAATCACCTTGTCCACCATTTTCATCGTCTTGGGCTTTGTCGTCGAGATTTATGCCATTATGAGACAACCAAAAGAAAAAGAAGCATAAGCGACGGTCATGAGTTGGTTAGAAGCATTGATTTTGGGTATCGTTCAAGGACTTACGGAGTTTCTACCTGTGAGTTCGAGCGGTCATCTGCAAATCGGACAGGCGCTCTTCGGAATAGAGGGTGAAGAGAATCTGATGTTTGCCGTCGTCGTCCACGCCGCCACGGTGTGCAGCACGCTGTTCGTCTTATGGCAGGAGGTGGCGAAACTGTTCAAAGGATTGTTTCGGTTTCAATGGAACGACGAGACGCAGTACATCACCAAAATCGTCATCTCGATGATTCCGGTAGCCTTCGTCGGCGTGCTGTTCAAAAAACAGATTGAAGCCGTCTTCGGCTCGGGATTGCTGATTGTCGGAATATGTCTGCTCGCCACAGCGGCATTGCTGACGTTTGCCTACTACGCCAAACCACGCCAAAAAGAGAAACTCTCTTTTCGCGATGCGTTGATTGTCGGCTTGGCGCAGGCGTGCGCCGTGTTGCCCGGATTGTCGCGCTCCGGTTCCACCATCGCCACCGGACTACTGTTGGGCAATAAAAAAGAGACCATCGCCAAATTTTCCTTCCTCATGGTTCTGATTCCCATCATGGGCGAGGCGCTGTTAGATTTGCTGAAAGGAAACTTTTCGGAGACTTCTACCGGGATTCCGGCATTTTCGTTGGTTGTAGGTTTCATCGCCGCATTCGTCGCGGGAAGCCTTGCCTGCAAATGGATGATCTCCATCGTGAAAAAGGGGAAACTGATATATTTTGCTATTTACTGCGTCGTGGTTGGGCTGTTGGCACTGGGGTATGGTTTATTTACGTAGGGTGATGATTGTCGAAGAAAAATAAGTGAAGATGGAAAATCAAGTTAGGGAATATAAAAGTTTACAGACTGTATCGCCTATTTGGGAAAAATAATTGATGGCAAAAAAAAAAGAAATGAAAAAGAAGACGGCGAAAGAAAACACTTAATTCGCTTATATACAAATATATAATTCTTTTTTTGTTTTTCAGGAAGTAAAAGAAATTGTACAATAAAAAATGAACACGATAATCGAAGGCACTAATTTTCAAGACGGCTGTATCCTCTTAGTGGACAAGCCTTTGGAGTGGACGTCGTTTGACGTCGTCAACTGTTTGAGGATACAGATATGTCGGGCGCTCGGCGTTAAGAAGTTCAAAGTCGGTCATGCCGGCACCTTAGATCCGTTGGCGACGGGACTGCTACTGATTTGCACCGGAAAGAAAACCAAAGAGATAGACCAACTGCAAAACTGCGACAAGGAATACACCGGCACACTGAAACTCGGCGCCACCACCCCCTCCTACGATGGCGAAACCGAAGAAAGCCAACATTTTAACATCGAACATATCACCACCGAGATGATTCACCAAGCCGCCCGTCAACTTACCGGACATCTCGAACAGATTCCGCCGGTCTTCTCTGCTATCAAAATCGGCGGGAAAAACGCCTACATCCACGCCCGCAAGGGACATGAACTGAAAATGGCGGCGCGTCCCATCACCATCCACAGTTTCGAAATCACCGAGATAAACCTGCCATACGTCTCATTTAGAGTACATTGCAGCAAGGGCGTCTATATCCGCTCCTTAGCGCACGACTTCGGAAAAATACTCGACAGCGGCGCCTATCTGACCGCGCTGAGAAGAACCAAAATAGGAAATTACAGCGTTGAAGATGCGGCAACGGTGGAGGAGATGAAAAAGGAGTTGTCGGAAATACAAGTGGGAGAAGGCGTATGACACTCACGGTTCACATCTCCCGTTTCCCAATTTTTCCTTACATTTGCACTCAAAATAGTCATAATTTATGAAGATACTGCTTATCATCCCCGGTTCGGGCGACACGTTTTACTGCGGCAACTGTTTTCGCGACAACCTGTATGCGCAGGCGTTGCGTCGTGCGGGGCAGGATGTGGTGATCATGCCGTTGTATCTTCCGCTGACCGACGAGGCGTTTCGGGCGGACACGCCGTTGTTTTTCCCGGCGACCTCCTACTATGTCGCGCAAAAGTTTTTCGGAAAAGGGAAGATGCCGCGCATCTTTGAAAAAATCCTTGATTTTCCCTCTGTGTTACGTTTGGCGTCTTCGTTTTCGGGGGCGACCTCTGCCAAGGGAATGGAGCAGATGACCCTCTCCATGATAAAAGGCGATGACGAAAATTTCAGGAAACAGACCGAAAAACTTATTCATTGGATTGTCAATCACGACCGTCCCGATGTCATCCATCTGTCGAGTTCGATGCTGATTGGGATTGCAAAAGCGATTAAAAACAGCATCAACGTCCCCGTTGTTTGTTCGTTGCAGGACGAAGAGTTGTGGATAGACAGTCTTGACAATCAATATGCTTGCGAGGCGTGGACGTCCATTCGGGATGGCATGGGTTCTATTGACCGGTTTGTGGCGTCGAGCGCATTTTACAGGTCGGCGGCGTTGAACAAAATTCCGGAAATCGGCGAGGTTGACGTTGTATATCCGGGCGTGCATGTTGAAAAATATGCGGCGTTGCACTATCCGACAGCGCCGGTCATCGGCTTTTTTTACCGCATGAGCCACGAGAACGGATTGGACATTGTGGCGCAAGCGTTTGTGAAGTTAAAACGCGAACAGGCAATCCCCAACCTGAAACTGAAAATCGGCGGCGGCTATACCCGTGAAAATAAACGTTTTGTGAATCGCATCCGCAAGATTTTAAAACCGTACAGGAACGACGTTATCTGGTCGGACAGTTACAACTTGGACGAACATGCCGCTTTTTACAAGGACATCTCGCTGATTTGCGTCCCTGTGCGCTTCAACGAGGCTGCCGGACTCTATCTGTGTGAGGCTTTTGCCGCCGGAAAGCCCGCCGTGGCGCCGGATACAGGCTCTTTCGGCGAAATCGCAGGAGACGCCGGCGTGTTATACGTACCCAACGACAGCGAACATTTGGCAGAAGCGCTACGGAAAATGCTGACCAACAACGACATCTACGAAAAATGTAAAGAAAACGCCCTACTGTTGTCCCGCGAAAGATATAACGGCAGGATAACATCGGAAAGCCTGTTGAAAATCTACGAAAAATACACTTCAAAACCTTGACGTCATGCCGACAGATACCTATAAAACCATCAAAGCGCCTTCGGAGGGCTATTTCATTGACAAGCGGAGCAAATTTTACGCTTTTGCCTATCCGGTGGAGACGGAAGATGAGATAAAGGAGCATCTGTCCGTTTTGAAGAAACAATATCACGATGCACGTCATCACGTATATGCGTGGATTTTGGGCGCCGAAAAAGCGCAGTATCGCGCCAACGACGACGGCGAACCTGCGGGAAGTTCGGCAAAACCGGTTTACAGAGAGTTGATTTCCAATGACTTGACAAATATCTTAATCATCGTCGTCCGTTATTTCGGAGGCATTAAGTTGGGCGTCCCCGGACTTATCAACGCTTACCGGACAGCCGCCGAATATGCCATCGAAAACGCCGAAATCGTCGAAAAGGCGGTAGAGGATTGTTTTGAAATCCGTTACGACTATGTGCAGATGAACGAGGTGATGAAAATCTTAAAAGAAGAACCGGTTACGATTGTCAGTCAAGAGTTTGATAATCAATGTAAAATCGTTCTTCGTACCCGCAGGGGAGATAGTGATAGGGTTAAAAGCCGTCTTGAGCAGGTTTCAGGTCTGTGTGTAGTTCAAAAATTTCATGTACTTTTGCACCATTAAATCATCCTTAGAAAATATTGATTTTTTGTGGATTAGATAGTTGTTATGTCCTTATTTGAAGATTTCATTTCCTTATTTTTTCCGCGTCTCTGCTACGCCTGCGACGATGCGCTTCGCAAAAACGAAGAGGTCTTGTGTTCCATTTGCCTGAACCATCTTCCAAAGACCGATTTTCACCTGAAAGAAGAGAATTCTGTCGCCAAATTGTTCTGGGGACGGGCGCATCTCCACGCTGCCACGGCGTACTATTACTTCCACAAAGGCGACAAAGTCCAACATCTGATACATCAGTTGAAGTATAAAAATGCCCGCGAAATAGGTGTTTTCATCGGCGAACAGATGGGCATTGAGTTGAAAGACGCTTCTGCGTTTTCGTCGGTTGACATCATCGTTCCTGTTCCACTGCATCCCAAAAAGCAAAAGTTGCGCGGTTACAACCAAAGCGAGATGTTTGGATTGGGGCTTTCACGAGGACTCCGCAAGCCGATGAAAACCAACATCCTATACCGCAAACAGTTCACCGAGACTCAAACTAAAAAAACCCGTTCCGAGCGGTGGGAAAATGTAGAAAACGTCTTCGCCGTACACAACCCGGAAGAGTTTACCGGCAAACATCTACTGTTGGTTGACGACGTCATCACCACCGGATCAACATTGGAGGCATGTATCCACGCGTTGGAAACCATCCCGCAAGCAAAAATCAGCATTGCGGCGATGGCGACGGCGCTGAAAGATGTATGAGATGTGAAAAAAAAGTTATACCTTTGCACTCTAAATTATTTTAGTTATGCCACAGATTAGCGCATTTTACGGATTAATTATATTGATGAATTTCAAAGACCATGCCCCGCCACATTTTCATGTATGGTATGGGAACTATAAAATTACGATAACTATACGGGATGGAGTTGTTATGGGAAAAATGCCGCAACGTGCCTTAAAAATGGTTTTTGAATGGTTGGAAATGCACAGAGAAGAATTGCTTCGGGAATGGGAAAACGCACAGAAAGGAGAAAAATTAAAACAAATTACACCTTTACAATAAATATAACGTATGTTTTTAGAAGTATCGCAAGCCGAATATTTAGACAATTACCGCATCAAATTAACATTCAATAACGGCGACATAAAAATTGTTGATTTGCAAAATGAATTCGACGGAAGGGTTTATGAACCTTTGCACCGGTTGGATTATTTCAAAAAATTTAAATTGAAATACAATACTATTGAATGGGCAAATGGAGCTGATTATGCGCCTGAATATTTGTATGCAATAGGAGTTTAGCAACCAATCATTTTTAACAATCAACCTATTATGAAGCGATGCAACATAAAAAATTATATATCGAAACCTACGGCTGCCAGATGAACTTTTCCGACAGCGAGATTGTCGCGTCCATCATGGCAGGCGACCACTATACGATGACCGAACAAGCCAAAGACGCCAACGTCATCCTCATCAACACCTGTTCCATCCGCGACAATGCGGAGCAGCGCGTCTGGAAACGGTTGCGCGAGTTGAAGTCGTTGAAAAAGAAACACTCCGACGTGCAGATTGGCGTCATCGGATGTATGGCAGAGCGTTTTAAGGAGGCGATGCTGGAGATGCAGCCCGAAGTGGACTTCATCGCCGGTCCCGACGCCTACCGCTCGTTGCCGGAGTTGATAGCCGCCTCTACTGCCGGACAGCAAACGGCAAATGTCATGCTGTCGGAAGAGGAGACGTATGACGACATCCAACCGGTACGGTTGCACAGTAACGGCGTTTCCGCATTCATCTCCATCATGCGGGGATGTGAAAACTTTTGCGCTTACTGCGTCGTCCCGTTCACACGCGGAAAAGAACGAAGCCGCAATCCCCAAACAATCTTACGGGAGGCGACGGATTTATTTAACAACGGATATCGCGAAATCACCCTCTTGGGACAAAATGTCAACTCGTACCATTGGAATCAGGACGACGGAACAGTGATTCGTTTTCCTCAACTGATAAGCATGGTTGCCGCCATTGACCCGCTGTTGCGTATTCGTTTTACCACCTCCCATCCCAAAGACCTCTCCGACGACCTGATACAAGCCATCGCGCAACATCGCAATATCTGTCGTTCCATCCATTTGGCGGTTCAGTCGGGAAGCAATCGCATCTTGCAGAAGATGAACAGAAAATATACCCGCGAATATTATTTAGAACGAATACACGCCATCCGCACCGCCATCCCCGATTGCGCCATCTCGACAGACATCATCGCCGGATTCTGCGACGAAACCGAACAGGATCACCAAGATACGCTCAGCCTGATGCGCGAAGTGCGCTTCGATTACGCCTTCATGTTCAAATATTCGGAACGCCCCGACACCATCGCTGCCAAAAAGTTCGACGATAACGTTCCCGACGAGGTGAAAAGCCGACGGTTGGAAGAGATCATCGCCTTGCAGCAGGAACTTTCGCTGCAAAGCAATAAAAACGACGTTGGCAAAGTTGTGGAAGTGTTGGTCGAGGGAAACTCCCGTAAGTCGGCAGCCCAAATCATGGGACGCGACAGCAGGAATAAGGTGGTAGTGTTTGACTCTCAGGAACTTAAAACGGGAGACTATGCGGATGTTCGCATTACCCGGTGCACTTCGGCGACGTTGATTGGAGATGAACTGTAAATTTTTTTACTTTTCCTTGTTGCATTTAAAATAATGGTATCTTTGCAAATATGTTAATATAACAATAGCATGACAATAGCAACAACGCAGATAAAAAACAAATAGATTGGCAATTTCCAAATGAACAAGAAATGACCACAATAGATGATTTTAGGGAAATGGTTAAAAATAGCGAAAAACAAGGGAATTTTAATGCGTTTGCCCTGTCCAAAGGTGCGCCATAATAATGGAAAATCGTATCTTTGCCGTCGTTTTACAAAACCGAAAATATAATGAATAATAACACAGAAAAACCAAATATTGAAGATTTGGAAGGATTGGAAGAGGTTATGCCCGTGGTGGAGAGCCGCGACCCGATCGTTGTCGGAATAACGCACGGCGACCTCAATGGCGTAGGATACGAGGTCATCCTTAAATCGTTGAACAACAAAGAAATAACCGAACTGTTAATTCCTGTCATTTACGGAAGCGCCAAGATTGCGGTCTATTTCCAACGCCGGTTAGCGCTGGAAGAGTTTACTTTCAACTCGGCAACGTCCGCCGCGCAAATCAATAAAAAGCGCATCAACATAGTCAACATTACCAATCAGGAGATAAAGATAGAATCCGGCAAGTCGTCGCAACAGTCAGGCGAACTGGCGGTAATGGCTTTGGAACAGGCTGTCCAAGACATCAAAAAGGGATTGCTCGAGGTCGTCGTTACAGCGCCTATCAACAAAGACAACACCCAGCAAGCACAATTCAACTTTCCGGGACATACCGAGTTTTTCGCCAACCACTTCGGCATCAAAAGTGAAGATTGCCTGATGTTTATGATCCACGATAAACTGCGCATTGGATTAGTAACCAACCACCTACCCGTCAGCAAAATCGTTTCCGCTCTCAACAAAGATTTGATTATCCGTAAAATCAGGACAATGAACCAATCGCTGCAGCGCGATTTCAGAGTCGTAAAACCGAAAATAGCGGTCCTCGCCCTGAATCCCCATGCTGGCGACAACGGCTTTCTGGGCGACGAAGAGAAAAACATCATAGAACCCGCCATCAGCCATTGTTACGACAAGGGTGTCATGGTTTACGGTCCTTTTGCGGCTGACGGTTTCTTCGGTGCGGGGAAACAACACTATTTCGACGGCATCCTCTCCATGTACCACGACCAGGGATTGGCTCCATTCAAAACACTGTCCGACGGCGCAGGCATCAACTTCACCGCCGGACTGCCCATTGTGCGCACCAGCCCCGCCCACGGAACCGCCTACGACATCGCCGGCAAAGGCGAAGCCGCGCCAACTTCCATGATGGAAGCCATGTTCTTAGCCTGCGACATCTACCGCAATCGCAAAGCCTACAACCAAATGTACGAAAACCCTCTCAAAGTCGGATTAGCAAAAGAAATCATCGGAGAGGAAAAAATGGACGAAACCATTGACCCCTTCGCAGAAGATTTGTAACGAAATTAAAAACTAAAAATGACAAAAAAAAATGCAAAAAAATTTTTTTTTTGTTTTTGTATTAAAAAATACCGTACCTTTGCGCCAACAAAAAATTGTATCAATTATTTAATTTTATAGTATTCATTTAAATTTTTTAGATTATGAAAAAAGTATTACTTTTGATGTTTTGTGCGTTAATGGGATTTGCGTTAAACGCACAGGTTAGTGACAATTTTTCCGACTATACCGTAGATGGAAAATTAGCTCAACAAGCCCAGGCAATGGGCAGAGATTATTGGACCACATGGTCACAAGCCCCCGGTGGTGGTGAAGATGGCGTTATTGATGAGATTTCCGGCAACAAATGCTTGAAATTGACTTACAACAATGACCAAATCTTAAAACTCAATAACAAAACGACCGGAGTGTGGGAACTTACGTTTAAGTTTAACGTTCCTGCCGGTAAAGATGGTTACTTCAATGTAAAATCCGTCTTTCCAAGTACGGTGTCGGAAACGTGGGCGGTGCAAGTGTATTTAGCTACAGATGAAGGGACCCCAGGTCCCAGTACTCCCGGTATGGGAATTGTTTATGGAGGTTCAGAGACCGGCGTTAATTTTAACTTTACCCACGATACATGGGTTCCTGTTAAAATTTTCATGGACCTTGATAGCGACTATGCCGAATTTTATATTAATGACAATTTAGTTCATACTTGGATATATTCCACCGGTTCTTTTGGACTGAGCAACCACAGATTTATTGATGCTTTCAATATCTACCCACCGAATAATGCAACAACTTCAACGTTCTATATTGATGACGTCGTTTTTGCATCAGTATCAGGTGAGCCTATCATTCTTCATGAAACATCTTTCGATGATCAACCCAATGGGTCTTATGTAGCACAATCTTATCCTGATTGGTGGGCAACTTGGGATAATAACCCTGGTACTTCCGAAGACGCTTTAATTACTAACGAACAATTTGAAACAACACCAAATTCTGCAAAATGTGCTTATGGAACTGACTTGGTATTTAAAGCAGGTAATCAAACAACAGGTGCTTATATGATTGATTTCGACATGTATGTTCCAAATAGCGGTTCTGCTTACTTTAACTTATTGCACATCTTCAGTGGTAGCGGCAGTGAATGGGCGATAGGTGTTTACTTTAATACTAATGGTAGTAACGGAATGCCTGTTGGAACTAAGGTTGTTCAAAACAATATTGAGTACTCTTTCACATTTCCTTATGCAACCTGGTTCCCTGTTTCAATGTATGTGAACTTGGATGAAGATGTAGCCAGCATAAAAATTAACGATGTTGAAATATTAGAATGGCAATTTAGCCTTAAAGAAAGCGGTGGTGTCGGCACAAGGCAATTAGCCGCCGTTGATTTTTATCCTCCACAAGCAGGCTCGGTGTATTATATAGATAATTTTGTGTATGCAATGGAGCCTGGCGAAACTTTCCCGATTATGGAAGTTATTCCGGAAGAGATAACCGAAACTGCTGATGGTAGCGTAATTACCGTACCTGTTGTTGTACTAAACTCAGGCACCAGTATGGGCGATTATGCAAGTTGGATAGCGTTTGATTTTGACCCACCGTCAGGAAGCAATAATTTTACTTTGACACATTGTAATGTCAATGCCCCATCGGATGGTGGTTTAGGTTATCCGGGTGATTTATTGGTTGAACTTGGAGCAAAATTCTCAGGAAGTGACTTATGTGATAAAATCGGCACATCCATTACTAAAATGTCATATTTTTTACCGGCAGATGTTGACGGCAATAAACTTACTTTCCGTGTTTATGGATCATATTCCGACAATCAACCCGGCGAAATTTTAATGGAATTTGAAAAAATCGGCGGGTTGATTACAAACTATTGGAATGAAATTACATTCCCAACCCCAGTATTGATAAACCAAGGCACAATTTGGCTATCAGTAGAATTCTTCCAATATGAAGGAATGTTCCCGATTGGTGTTGACAACGGACCGTTAAAAACCGGAGTTAACTTTACAAGAAGAAATGGCGGCGCATGGTCTGAATTTACCCAAACCGAGTTTGGCAACTTCGCGATTACAGCAGAAGCCACCGGTGACGTGATTCCGGCTTGCTGGATATCTCTTGCCGGAGAAGAAACCAGTGGTTCTGTTCCGGCAGGTGGCAGCAAGACATTTGATGTTGTTTTAGACCCGACTGTCCTTGAACAAGGCGTTTATTATGCTACTCTTATGGTTGCTACAAGCGATGAGGATAATCTATTGTTTGAGATACCCGTTACTTTTGCAGTAGGGATAAGTATCAATTCCGAAATGGACAAGATCCTTGTAGATGATGAACCAGCAACTTTAAAACCCGGAACAACAACCTATACTATTACCGTTAAGGATGTTGAGCAAGTGTTTATTGAGGCTATTCCCGTCAGCCCCTCAGCAACCGTAACCGGAGATATGGGAACACAAGATGTGACCGAAGGACTTAATACATTTAACTTTAAGGTTACAGCCCAAGATGGCGTACACTTCACCGACTATGTTTTGGAAGTTACGATGGAAATATCACCGGCTATCTCCGAAATAGATAACACCATCAAACTCTTCCCCAACCCGGTAAAAGACTATCTGAATATCACATCGGACTATACGATTGAAACCATCACCATCTACGACCTGACCGGCAAAGTGGTGAAACAAGTAAAACAACCCGGCACATCCGTCAACCTGAGCGACCTCGCGGTAGGCTACTACATGCTGAAAGTTACCACAGAGCAAGGCGACGCTATGCACAAGTTTGTGAAAGAATAATTTTATATTAATACTAAGATTTAAAATCGAGAATGCCGGCAGCGATGTCGGCATTTTTTTAAAAAATGACAATCACAACTTTCATCCCCTACGAGATAGACCAGTTCTATCCCGAAACAGCGCAAAATGCCATGCGTATCTTGGAACGTCTTGGCTATAAAGTACATTACAACATAGCACAGACCGACGCCGGACAGATGGCTTTCGAAAACGGCAACTGGGACGAAGCAAAAAAAATAGGCGAAAAGTTCCTCAAGGAAGTTTACCCCAGCCAACAGATTGTCTCACCGTCGAGTGCAACGGTCAATTTCATCACGCAACACTACGACAAACTGTTTTACAATACAGGCATGCACCTTGCCTATCAACATGTTGCGGGGCATATCTTTGAATTTTGCGACTTCATCTACCACCACACAAAGGCAAGAGACATCGGCGCCATCTTCGACCATCCGGTCGTGTTTCACGACTGCCATCTTCCGGAAAAACATACAGAGATGACGGAACTGCTGTCCCGTGTCAACGGCATCAAAATCCTCAATAACCCATTTCAACAAGAGGAGTGCGGCGCCAATGTCGTCTTCGCGATCAACAACGAACCCATCGCCACAGCCATGGCATTACGACAAATCGCACACGCCGTGAAAGTCGGAGCAGAATATATCGTCGTCGCCGACGCCGCATGCAAATTACACTTCGACGCGCTCATCAGAAAACAAAACACGGATATTTCCGTTATACATATTGTGGATGTGCTGGCGTCGGGGATACAGAAAACGACTATTAAACCCGCAACGATTCAGCAATAGTTCAATAGCCGTATTTATTTCCGGTGCAAAGATACAACTATTTTTTAATATACAATATGTTTTAGTGAAAATAAAAAAGATGAGAGAAAAAACACTTACCCTGCACAAATTATTCGACGCCTTCGGCGAGAAAAAAGTACTAATCATCGGTGACGTGATGATTGACGCCTACATTTTCGGGAAAGTGAGCCGTATTTCCCCCGAAGCGCCGGTTCCGGTGGTGGACGTTTTCCGGAAGACGACCCGTTTGGGCGGCGCCGCCAACGTAGCGCTCAACGTGAAATCGTTGGATGCTACGCCAATCCTCTGCTCCGTCATCGGAGATGACGAGGGCGGATTCGAGATGTCGCAACTGCTGTTTGACGAAGGGATGACGACCGACGGCTTAATCCCCGGCATCAACCGGAAAACCACCAAGAAACACCGCGTCATCGGCAACTCCACCCAGATGCTCCGCATCGACGAGGAAGACACCCATCCCCTCACACCCAAAGAAGAGAAACAATTTCTGACACGCATACAGGAAATCGTTGACAACGAAGAGATTCACGTCGTCATCTTTCAAGACTATGACAAAGGAAGCATCACGCCCACCATCATCAAACAGGTAACGAAATGGGCGCAAGAGCGCCACATCCCCGTGGTTGTGGATCCCAAAAAACGCAATTTCCTCTCTTACCGCAACGTAACCCTCTTCAAACCTAATCTGAAAGAGATGATGGAAGGACTGAACATCAAAATCAATACCAACGACCTCGCTTCCATCCAAAAAGGAATCAAAAAACTACACGACGTCCTGCACCCGCAAATGACGATGGTTACCCTGTCGGAACACGGCATCGCCATGCAACACGATGACCATTTTTCCCATTTTCCCGCACACCTGCGACGTATTGCCGATGTCTCAGGCGCCGGCGACACCGTCATCAGCGTCGCCGCCCTCTGCATCGCCTGCGGAATGGAACCCGACGAAATCGCCAAACTGTCGAACTTAGCCGGCGGATTGGTCTGCGAACAGGTCGGCGTCTCACCGATTGATAAAGAACGGCTTTTGGAAGAGGCAGAATCTGCGAAAAGTAACTGAACTTTGAAAATCCTCGGAAATCTATATGATAGTAAAAAGGAAACTTCGTGTCGTCATCTCTTCGTGTCTTCGTGTTGAAAACAGGCACGGGGTGCCATTGGTCATACACCCTTTCGTATTCTGTCTATTGGCTTTTATCTTATTGTGTTGTCAATGCAACGATTCCAAAAGCGCCGATAGCCAAGACGCCTCCCTTGAGATTTTCGCCAAAAAGGAGATACGTGTTGCCATAGAGCACAACTCGTCCAGTTATTTTATCTATCGGGGGGCACCCATGGGCTATCACTACGAACTGCTGCACCGCTTTGCGCAACAGTACGGACTGACACCCCGCTACCTCACCTGCAAAACGCCACAGGAGGCGTTGCAGATGCTGCAACGCGGCGATTGCGACATGATCGCCATGCACCTCTCCATCACGGGGGAGCGCGTGAAACAGGCGCGTTTCACCACACCTTTGCGCGAAGTCCATCAAGTCTTGGTGCAACGAAAACCCGACAACTGGCGAACGCTCTCCGCCGAAGCCGTTGAAACACAACTCATCCGCCAACCTTTGCAGTTAGCCGGAAAAACCGTTACCATTCCCGAAAACAGCAGTTTCGTCGCCCGTCTTAAAAACATCATGGACGAAATCGGCGACACCGTCTATATCAGCGAAGTCGGTCAGACCGAAGAAGAACTGTTCGACGCCGTCGCCAAAGGATTGATAGACTACACCGTCTGCGACGACGCCGACGCAACGCTCAACGGACGCTACTTCCCCAACATTGACTCCAAAACGCCCATCAGTTTCAAACAAAATGTGGCATGGGCGGTAAACCTCAACGCTGTAGCGCTGTGCGACTCCTTGAACCACTTCTTCGACGGCTTTATGAACTCTTCCGACGCCGTCGCGCTGTATAACAAATACTACCGCTATCCTATCGCCTGCCGCATGGCGCGTGCCACGCAACACTCACAGGGCGAAGGCTGTATCACCCTGTGGGACGAGACGTTGAAAGATGCGTGTCAGAAATATGGTTTCGACTGGTTTTTGGTGGCGTCGTTGATGTATCAGGAATCGAAGTTCGACACCGAGGCGTGCGGACAAGGAACTTACGGATTGATGCAGATGATTCCGGAAACGATGGAACAATACGGTGTTGACCTTCTCAGTACCCCCGAAGAACATATCGTGGCGGGCGTGCGCTATCTGGCTTCGCTGGAAAAAATATTCGCCGGCAGCGTCCCCGACCCCTTCGAGCGGATGCGATTCGTCGTCGCCGCCTACAACTCCGGTCCCGGACATATCCTCGACGCCCAACGACTCGCACAAAAAGCAGGCGGCAACCCCGCCGAATGGAACGACGTCGCCCAAAAACTGTTAGAAAAAACCAACCCCGACGTCTATCGCTCCAACGATGACGTCCGACACGGCTACTGCAACGGTCCCCTCACCATCAACTACGTAAACGAAATCTTCGAACGCTATGAACATTATCAAACGATATTTTTACATTGAGAAATGCGTTAGGTGCGGGCGGGCGGAAGAGTAGCCGATAGTATTTAGTGTTTTGATATATAGAATATAATAATAATTAGTCACTCCTTAAAATATCATAAGTTATTAACAATCAATGGGATAATATCAACAATCCCTGTATAATTCAACCATTTTTTGTATCTTTGTAATCAAAAAAGTGGCAAATTATGTTAGGGAAGTTACCAGACAAGAATCAGCGCGAAATTTTTCGCACCCGGCTCGAAGATTTAATCGATCCTCATCGTTCTATAATCCGGAATCTTCTCCAAAAAATGATACGTCTGTTTTTCCAAATCAATAAAGCAGCAAAAGTGTGATAGTCCGTTAGTTACAATGAGGTAAGAGGCTTTGAGCGCCATGTTGTAGCGGGCTATTTGGTCGAAGGCGTCTTGTGTTATTTTCACTGTTGGCGCTTTACATTCGACAATGGCAGCCGGTTCGCCGCTGTTGTCGAAGACGACGATGTCGGCGCGACGCGACAGGTGTAGCGTTTCCAATGCGACTTCCACGTTCATCCTGCCCGACGGAACTTGTCGTTCCTCGATAAGAAAACGGACAGCATGTTGCCGCACCCACTCTTCGGGTGTCAGGGCGACGAACTTCTTGCGGATGACGTCGAAAATCTCCGTTCCCCGCTCCGCCTGTCGCACCCGAAAGGTATATTCCGGAAAGTCCAATTTAACTATATCCTGCATGTCATCGCACTTTTTCAAAGACCAACGCCGAGCGGCTTACGTTGTAAACACTTAACATATTTTCTCCATTCATCTTCCGTGTATGGTACTCCGTTGTGCTATCCACACGGTCGAAACCGCCGAAACGGGCGTCATCGGTGTTGAGCAAAAGTTGGTAAACGCCGCTATCCGGAACACGGAAATGGTAGTCCGGAATGGAATGTGCGCGATGCCAATTGAAGACAAATATCAAACCCGCGCGTTCGAAAATCAATGTTTTGTTGGCTTCGTCCACGTTAAGTTGGAGCGGATGGTCGGCAGACATCAAGCGAAATTTCTTGGAAATCCGTATCATCGCACGGTCAAAATCAGCCAGAAAGCGATATTTCAGTTGCGGGTTTTTCATCAGCGACCATTGCCGTCGCGCGTAGAAATAACTCCATCCGTTCTCTTTGCGCGGGAAGTCAATCCATTCGGGATGACCAAACTCGTTGCCCATGAAATTAAGATACGCCTCGCCTCCTAACGCAATGGTTATCAGTCGAATCATCTTGTGCATTGCCATGCCGTCGGCGACGATCATATTGTTGTCGTCCACCTGCATGTGCCAGTACATGTTGGCGTCCATTAGCCGGAAGGCGATGGTTTTGTCGCCCACCAACGCCTGGTCGTGCGACTCGCAGTAGGCGATGGTCTTGGTTTGTCGGGTGCGATGTAGCAGGGTGTTCCACATCTCGCCTACGCTCCATTCGTGATGGTACTTTTCGAGAAACCGAATCCAGTAATCGGGAAGTCCCATTCCGAGCCGAAAGTCGAATCCGAAACCTCCGGATGCTACAGGATAGGTCATTCCGGGCATCCCGCTTACATCTTCTGAGATGGAAACGGCGTTTTTGTTTATCTCGTGTATCAAAATATTGGCGAGTTGCAAATAGCAAACAGCGTCATTATCAACGTTGTCGCCAAAGTACTCTTCCCGCGACCATTCGCACCCCAAACCGTGATGTTTGTAGAGCAACGAGGTAACGCCGTCGAAACGAAAACCGTCGAAATGAAACTCCTCCATCCAGTACCTGACGTTGGAGAGTAGCAGGCGCAAAGTCTCGATTCGTCCGTAGTCGAACAGACGCGAATCCCAAAGTTGGTGGTAACCCCGCTCGCCCGCATGTAGGTATCCGCCCGCAGGCGAACCGTCAAATTCGTTGATGCCCTCGTTGAAATTTTTAACTGTGTGGGAATGAACAATATCCATGATGACAGCTATTCCCATCTCATGCGCCGCTTTCACTAATGCTTTCAACTCTTCGGGCGTCCCGAAACGCGACGAAGGCGCGAAAAAGTTGGAGACATGATAGCCGAAAGAGCCGTAATAGGGATGTTCGGCAACCGCCATGATTTGCAACGCGTTGTAACCCGCCTTTTTGATATATGGTAAGATGTTCTCTTTGAACTCGCTATATGTGCCGACGCCCCCATACTCCTGCGCCATGCCGATATGACATTCGTAGATAAACAAATCTTTCGTCTTTTTTGTTTGCGGCTTATCCGCCTCCCACGCAAACGGAATGGCATCGGGGAACCACAACTGCGCACAAAAGTCTTTGGTTGCATCGTCCTGCACAACGCGGGTGCTGAAAACGGGAATCCGCTCATACCAGCCATTGTCGCCATGCACCAGCACCTTCACTTTCGAGCCATGGACAAAACAATCCTTGTATTTCTCCGCCGGCAAAAAAACTTCCCACACGCCATACTCTTTGCGCTCCATGCGACAGTCGGTGCGATGCCAGCGGTTAAAGTCGCCGAAGAGAAACATATCCTTCGCCTGCGGCGCATATTCGCGGTAGTACCACCCGTCCGCCTTTTCATCGAAATGAATCCCCAGATAGTGATGCCAACCGGCAAACTGCATCAGCGACCCGAAATCGTTGTTTATCCGCTCAAGCAACTGTTCGTAATGACGGTACCGGCGCGAAATAACGTCTGCAACCGGCTCTAACCACGGGTCATCTGTAATAATTTTCAACGCTTTCATGGAGCAAAGGTACGAAATTAATTGAGAATGGAACTTTAGTCCCGCAGGGACAACACTTTATCTCATGCTTTTTCTGCAACCATTCGCCGTCATTGCGAGCATAGCGAAGCAATCCGGTGGTTTTTCAACTTTCAACTTTCAATTTTCAACTAATTAATAATTACTACCTTCCCTTGTTTCCCATCAGCCCGTATCAGATACGCCCCCGGCTGCACATTATCGAGTGTGAGCGTGATGGAATTTCCGGTAGCGACGACGCTACGCACGCAGATGCCATACTGATTGTAAACCAGCACAGTACATCCTTCGAAGACGCCTTCGACGGTGAACGAGTTGCCCGATATTACCGGATTTGGATAGATGACCAACTTCTCGTCCGTTCCGGGCGGCGAAGTGTAGCCGGTAATCGTCTTGTGGGTGGAGCAGAGTTCGCCGCGGTTTGAGGTGATTAATCGGAACATGTACCATGAAGTATTGATGAAATTACAGTATTGAACTTAAAACCACTAAAAATTGTGATTTTTAGTGGTTTTTATCCGACATCAAGAATATCGTAATGTGGCTTACTCCGCACAAAAGCTAATGGACATTTTGGGATAAAAGTGCCGAAGTCAGGAAGTATCCGGTTCGGACGAGACTGTCTTAAAAGTCTTTTTAACCACAAAGTACACACAAAGGGACACAAATGTAATACGTTGTTTATCCACATATTGTGTTCTTTGTGAAAATCCTTTGTGTTCTTTGTGGTAAAGAATTTTGACTTTTAAGACAGCCTCTGGGGGGCTTACCTCAGCACCGCCTTATACTCTTTTTCGTTGAGCAGCAGGTTTTTGGCTTTTTGGATTTCTTCGTCAAATTCGACATAGAACTTGATATATTGGTCGTAGTCGTAGTAGCGTGAGAGGATTTCCAACTTCAACATGCGGCAGATTTCGCTTTTGTTCTCTTTGATGGCGACCATTTTGTTCTCTTTGAGTTGTGTTTGCAGTGTTTTCATGGTGGTTGCGATTTGCGGCAAGGGGGTGTTTTTGTCATCCTGATAGTAGGATTCCAAGCCGGTCAGCAGGATTTGCTCGGCGGTTTGGTAGTCGTTTTCGCGTTCGTCCACCCATGTGAGGAATTGGTTCCAGATGTCGTCGTTGACTTCGAAGGTGTCTAAGGATGCGATGGTGGGGTTTTGGTAGTAGAACTGTGTGGCGAAGTTGAAGAGGATGTGTTGTGCGACTAAGGCGGTGGTGATATCGTTCAGTGTGTAGGGTGTTGTGATCACGTCGGGGTCAATGCCGGCGCCGTCGTAAACGGGACGACCGCCCGCGGTTTGGAATTTGGTGATGAGCGAGTCCGGCACTTTGTCCCATTTCCCCTGTGCGTTTTTATGCGAATAGTCCACAGCCTGAATGCAACGTCCGCTGGGGATATAATATTTGGCGATGGTAACTTTCAACTGTGTGTTGTAAACCAAGGGTAACACGTTCTGTACCAATCCTTTGCCATAAGTTCGTTGTCCCATGATGACGGCGCGGTCGAGGTCTTGCAACGCTCCGCTCACTATTTCCGATGCGGAGGCGCTCTGCTCGTTGACTAAGACGACCAACGGGATGTCGGTGTCGAGCGGTTGATTGCGGGTTCGGAATGTTTGGTTTGCCGATGTTATTTGTCCGCGCATGCTGACGACTTCCAATCCCGACTTGACAAAGAAATTGACGATGTCCACCGCTTCGCTCAGCAATCCGCCGCCGTTATCTCTCAGGTCGAGTATCAGCCCTTTCAGTTTTCCTTCGTTGCGCATGGCGTTGATGGCGTCGCGCACTTTGGAGGCGGAGTTGGGGGTGAAGCCGTCGAATTTGATATATCCGATGTCTTGGCTCAGTTTCTCGAAATAATCCACGCTTTCGATGTTGATGACTTCGCGGATGATGGAAAAGGGCAACGGTTTTTCTTCCCCGTGGCGTTGGATGACCATGTCAACTTTTCCGCCGACGGCGCCTTTCATCAGTTGGGAAATCTCGTCGGACGAGAGCCCTACGGAGGATTTTCCGTTCACGCTCAACACGATGTCGCCGGCTTTTATTCCGGCTCGTTTGGCGGGGGAGTCTTTGTAGGGGTCGGTGATGACGATATATTCTCCGTCGGTGTGTATCAGCGCTCCGATGCCTCCGTACTGACCGGTGGTGGCGATGCGGTAATCTTCTATTTCCGATTCGGGGATGTAGTTGGTGTAGGGGTCTAACGTCTTCAGCAGTTCCACGATGCCGGTTTTCATAAAATCGCCCGGGTCAATGTCGTCAACGTAGTTGGCGTTGACCTGCTTGAAAACATCCACGAAGATGTCGAGGTTTTTCCCTATTTCAAAGTTTTTATTCTGAATCTGGCTCTGTCCGACGCAAAAACTTAGTAAAAAAAGCGTCAAAAGCGTTATGCGATACATGTGTGTTTTATTCTTTTTCATAAGAACGGTTATTGAATTGTATTATAAACAAAATTGTGGGCGGTTTATTATGTGAGGTGTGAGAGTTTGAGATGTGAGACTGTTAGACACGAGACTTTGAGATGCTATAGCGTCCTTTGCGTAAAACCTTTGCGCCTTTGCGTTTGGATTTTTAACGCAAGGGCGCAAAGGGATATGCCGCAAAGGGCGCAAGGTGATTTCTCCGGCAATTCTGTGTAACTCTGTGTCCTCCGTGTCTCTGTGCTATGAATATTGTGCGATGGACTCCATCATCTTTTTCTCAATCCGTGCATAATCGAGAATCGCGTTGTGCGTATAGATGAACGCCAGGTGCAAGTCATTTGTTTGGAGTTCCGCTATTTTATTGTAAATCAGTTGTTTATTTTTCCGAAACGCCTCTCTCATTCTTCTTTTGAGCAGGTTGCGTTGCGTGGCGTGGGGAAACTTTTTCTTACTGACGGAAAACAGAACGACGCAGAGGGGCGAGGCGCCGGTCATCGGAACTGTTTGATGATAAACGACAAAGGGATGCGAGAAGAAAGATGTTCCATGCAGGAAAAGGTGATCAATGGTTTTTTTACCATGCAACCGTTCATGTTTTTTAAAGGTTTGTCTCATGTCTTTTAACGGCAAAAACGAGACTGTTATTTTCTTCTCGGCTTCAGGATTTTCGCCAGATATGTTTCTATGGCGGCGGGCATGGATTGGGCGGTTGGGGTTGGGGCGGGGATGTTGACGGTCAGTCCGGCTTGGGTCAGTGCGTCTTGGGTGCCTTTGCCGTAGGCGGCGATGATGCGTTCGTCTTGTTGGAAGTCGGGAAAACTTGTTGTGAAGCCTTGTACTCCGACGGGGCTGAAGAAAGCAAATATCTCATAATCATCGGGATTGATAGCCGAGAGGTCGCTTGGGAGGGAGCGGTACATGGCTGCTGAGGCGTGGGCGATGTCGAGTGTGGTCATGGCATCTTTCAACGTATCTATCTCTTGTCCGGCATTTTCCGATGTCGGCAAAAAGAACCTTTCGGTACGGTGTTTTTTGATAAGGTCTATGAGGTCTTTCGGCGATTGGTTGGCGTGAAGGTTTTTCCTTTTTCGGAAAGCGGTGTATTTTTGAAGGTACAGGGCAATGGCTTCCGAAATACAAAGATATTTTGTCTCTTCGGTGATTTCCAAACGTATGTCTTTGGCTATTCTAAAATAGTGATCCACAGAGTGTTTACTGGTAAAAATAACAGCGTTATAATCGAAAAGGGAGATTTTTTGTTGTCGAAACTCCAACGAGGAGTATCCCTCAATTTGAAAAAATTTGAAATAATCTACCTTTATGTTATACTTCTTTGTCATAAAGTAATAGGGCGACTTTTCAGGCTCTACCGGCGTCGGCTGTGATATTATAGCGCGTTTTATTTTCAAAACAAAAAATTTTAATATTTCTGTAACTCGTTAAAAATAAACTTTTTGCATCAGTTTTACCATTACGAGAAAGGGTAAAATTTCAAGCGTGCAAAGATACAAAAAAATATGAATAGTATAACGGTTCGTGAAATTTAAAAATTTCGCTATGGATATGACGATGAAAATAAGATAGCAGACGGCTATCGCGAGTAGAAAATAAACGGGGAAAGCGATGAAAGAATAGGGCGCAAAAGCCAGAAACAGGGCGATTAACAGCAGTATCGGCGACAGGGAGACAAAGAGCAGTTTATAGGTTTTTTGATACGCTTTCATCGTTTTTGGAACGGAGAAAATGCTTCCGAAGAGGGCAATGAAACCGCTCCGTGCATAGAAAAAGAGAAAAACGATACCGATGATGGCGGAGAAAAGCGATATATAAAGGAGGTTTTCCGGTATGTTCGGCAATTCGAAAGAGGCGTAAAAGAGGTCGAAACGAAGCACCAGCGCATACAGAACCAGCGCCAGCGATAAAAAAGAAACGGCGTTTATCGCATTGATGATTAACGTATTACGTTCAATTTGCCGCCGTTCGGTTTCCTGTAGCCATTTCGGAGAAATCCCTATCAGAAAGATGCTCCCGACAGAACTTTTCAGTGTATTTTTCAACACAACAAACAGCAACGCGGCAACAAGCAAAGCAACGGGCAACGTGATACTTGCCGTCGGCATGGCGCTTCCGCCCGCATGATCCGATGAAAAAGGCGCAGATTTTATTCCCGGAAAAACGGTCAAAGAGAGCGAATCACCCGATTTGAAAACGGGGGCGTAATGCGAAACTGTCGCCGCCTGTCCTGAGACAGTGTCGCCGCAGTATTGATAAGCGTCAATAAACCTGTTTTCAAATCCGGAGTGTTGTTGCATCTATATGATACTGTTATAGAATGTTAAATTTACTGTTTCATCACAAACGGATGATACTCTCCCTTTTTGCCGATTGGGGCGGCGTTGCGGATGGTAAAGACCGTCTCGATGGCTTTACGGGCGTCTTCGATGCCGAAACCGCCGCCGTCGAGGATGTGGTGATAACTCTTGGTGTGTAAATCGGTGAATCCGGCGCTAAATTCTATGGACTGATCCTTGTCAATGGTGATGGAGCGGTACATCCGTTGTCCTTTTGCTTTGATGGCATCGGGGATGTCGTCATAGTCAATGCTCATAAACCATTTTACGCGAGCATGTTTCAGGACAAGAAGCCCTGCCGCCTTATGCGGTCGGCTCAGATGGACGATGTTCTCTTTCACATCTCCGAAAAGGAACGAAAGCATGTCGAAAAAATGTATTCCGATGTTGGTTACCACGCCGCCCGACTTTTCTATCTCACCTTTCCACGAGCGGTCGTACCACTTGCCGCGACTGGTGATGTATGTCAGTTCGACGTCATAGACTTTGTCGTTGTCGCCGTTGTGGATTTGGTCGTACAGATGTAAAATCTCTTCGTGGAGGCGCAGTTGCAGGATGTTATAGATTTTTTTTCCGGTTTCCCGTTCAATGATTTTGAGTGCGTCCAAGTTCCACGGGTTGAGTACTAACGGTTTTTCGCAGATGGCGTCGGCTTGGTTGCGCAACGCCAACCGAATATGACTGTCATGCAGATAGTTAGGCGAACAGATGCTGATATAATCAATCTTGTTACCGCTACGGCGCAGTTTGTCAATATTGCGGTCGAAACGTTCGGGTTCGATAAAAAAATCGGCTTCGGGGAAAAAGGTGTCAATAACGCCCACCGAATCACAGGGGTCAAGCGCCGAAATCAGTTTGTTGCCGGTCTCTTTTATTGCTTTGAGGTGGCGCGGAGCCACATATCCTGCCACGCCTATTAATGCGAAGTTTGCCATCGTTTCTAAATTTTGTTGACTTTGTTCTCTTTCAGCAAATATTGTGCCTTACTTTCCGGACAGACGGCTTTGCCCTCTTCGTCGAAGTGCAGACGGTGTCCGTATTCGCTCATCCATCCGGTTTGTCGCGCCGGATTGCCGACTACTAAAGCATAATCCGGTACGGATTTCGTTACCACCGCACCGGCGCCGACGAAGGCGTAACGCCCAATTTCGCATCCGCAGATGATGGTGGCATTGGCGCCGATGGTTGCTCCCTGCCTGACAAGGGTTTTCCGAAACTGATCTTTACGGTTCACGGCGCTACGGGGATTGACAACGTTGGTGAAAACCATGGACGGTCCCAAAAACACATCATCTTCGCAAACCACGCCGCTATAGATGGAGACGTTGTTCTGCACCTTCACATTTTTTCCCAACACCACATCCGGAGCAATCATCGAATTTTGTCCGATGTTACAGTTTTCTCCGATAACGCAGCCCGGCATGAGGTGGCAAAAGTGCCAAATCTTGACGCCCGATGCTATCTGACATCCGTCGTCAATGACGGCTGTTTCGTGTACAAAATAATCTGCCATCGCTGTAAAGTATTATTTTTCAACAAATTCCAATACCGACCTGATAATAAAACTTTGTTGTTCTTCGTCGAGTTCGGTGTGCATCGGCAGCGAAATCACGCTTTGGCACAGCGCCTCGGAGACCGGAAAATCACCCTTTTTGTAGCGCGGGTCTAAGTACGCCTTCTGCTGGTGAAGCGGCACGGGATAGTAAATCATCGCCGGAATGTTTTTCGACTGCAGATACTCCTGCAAGTCGTTTCGGTCTATATCTTTGGTAATCAACGTATATTGGTGAAAAACATGGTCGGTGAAAGTTCCCGTAACGGGCGTTTTCAGTTTGTCGCATCCTGCAAATCCTTCATTGTAACGTTTTGCTGCCGCCCGACGCGCCTGATTGTATTCGTCCAAATGTTTCAACTTTATCTTCAAGACCGCTGCCTGAATGCTATCCAAGCGGGAATTGACGCCGACGTAATCGTGGTAATACCGTGCCTTCATGCCATGGTTGACCACGCAACGCAACATCTCGGCAAGGGCGTCGTCGTTGGTGAAGATGGCGCCTCCGTCGCCGAAACATCCGAGGTTCTTCGACGGAAAAAACGAGGTGCAGCCGATGTCGCCCATCACGCCTGCCTTTCTGGTTGTCCCGTCGGAGAAAGTGTAGGTCGCTCCGATGGCTTGCGCATTGTCTTCTATCACGTAGAGGTTGTGCGCCTTGGCGATTTTCAGTATCGCCTCCATGTCGGCGCACTGTCCGAACAGATGCACCGGGACGATGGCTTTCGTCTTAGGCGTAATCGCCCGCTCAATCGCTTCGGGATTGATACAGAAGGTGTCGGGGAAAATGTCCACCACAACCGGCGTAAGTCCCAGCAACGCAATGACTTCCGCCGTGGCGATGAAGGTGAACGACGTCGTGATTACCTCGTCGCCGGGGCGCAAGTCCAACGCCATCATGGCGCACTGCAACGCATCGGTTCCGTTGGCACAGGGGATGACGTGTTTTACATCTAAATAGCGCTCCAAGTCGGTTTGAAACTCTTTTACAGCCGGTCCGTTGACGAATGCGGTCTGGTCAATGACCTTTTGGATTTCACCGTCCACTTCCGACTTGATCTTTAAATATTGACCTTGCAGGTCAACCATTCTGATAGGGGTCATAGATTTTTCTTTTTTAAACGTGCAAAGGTAGTATCTTATTTTTATTTACATGATTTTATTGAGAAATTAATTCCGAAAAAGAAATATTCCCGGATCCAGCGTTTTTTTCGTAAAACGTTTTCTTTGGCAATCATTGTTTCCGCCGGGCGGCGCCGGTAGAGGAACGGATAGTAGAAACGGATATATTCGGGCGCTACATCTTCACAGGAAAACCCAGCCTGTTCAAATTCCCGTTTCCATTTTTTCCAACTGCGTACATTTTCGTTGCCCAGCAAAATCTCTTTTTGCAGGCGCTCGTCCCAAATGGTGATGATTCTTTTGTTTCCTCTTTGTTTGAAAAGTTTCAAATTTCCGATAATATTATTACCGTTTTCCTCCACAATTATCATCTGTCCGTTTGGTTTCAGAACACGACGGAAAATGTGCAGCGCTTCTTGTAAAGGTTCAATATGATGAAGCGTGTCCTGCACGATGATATGGTCAAAACCGTTCTCGTTCAAACTGTTATCGAAAACATTGGCGTAGTCCACTTCAAACAAATCGGCATTTCCGTACTGTTTCCAATAGTTTTTTCTTTTCGCAATCTCGTCGAAATAAAACTCCAACGTAGTGCCATATACCCGGAATCCGTTCATCGCCAAAAACAAAGCGGTGGTTCCATACCCGCAACCACAATCCCAAATAGATGCGTTTGTGTCGCTGATGTGGTCGGAAACGTATTGCAAACGTTGTAAAAAATAAGCCTTCCGAAATTCAAAGGAGGCTTCGTTATTCAAAAACTTGTAGTACCCCCTCATGTTGGGAGCATCTTGCAGTTCTTTCAAGAATAATTCAAAAAAGTCATTGACTGTCATCATGGAAAGAACGTTTTTTTTTACAAGTTGTTGTTGAATGGTTAAAAATAGAAGAATTCATACGCATTTTCAATGAACCCCCACCCGAATCCGGGTAAGTTGGTATCGGCAGCGAGTATGATAATGACGTCGTATTTCAGCATCTCTTCATGAGGGTTGATGTGATCGGTTGTAAACCGATTTTCGTAATTTTCAGGGTAGATTTCCTTATTATAGTACCACCAGTGGTGATTGGAAAACAGACTGTCCAAGCCGATATCGAACAAAGTTCCGTAGAAACTGTCTGCAATGACCAAAAGTGAAGGTTTTGTTTTTCCGGCGCAGGGTTCAAATTGAATTTCGGGATAAGCCATGTCGAAAGTGCGTGGCGGGAAAAACAGGTTCATGGCATCGGCGATGTCGCGGTCTCTGTAATGAGGCTGGTTCATATTTACTTTTTCCCAAAAAATATGCGGCATTTCGATGTTATTCAGTTTTTCAACATAACGCACAACTGAGTCAACAGCAAGGCAGGAGCAATAATGGCTCCAGTGAATGCCATATTGGGGATAAATGGGATAGGTGAAATTATCTTTATTATCAATAAAATATCTCTGGAAATCTATACAATTTATTTGAAGTTTTTCAACATATTGGCGATAGACTTCTATGTTGGTTGTTGTCTTCTCTTTGTGAAACTCGTTGGGAATATATTGCGGATAGAACGAGCCTTTACCCGGCGCTAATACCATTATGATTTTCTTTTCTAAACTGTTTAACGTGTCTTGGAGCGCTTTGAGTTTGTACATGCGTTTTTCGATGCTGTCTTGTCCGATAAAATCATCGCCATACCACGCCTTAATGTAGTTTTCCTCATAGAGATAGTTCTCTTTCCCAACGATTACCCACGCTGTTTTGACCTTGTTAAACAAACTGAAACGTAATTGGTGGTTGAGCCGAATAAAAACGTTCCTAAAGCCGAAATGGTCGTTTAGATATTTGTCTTGGGCTTCCTGGTAAGAGCCTGAAAACCAGTCTTTCCACGAAAATTTGATTTTTTCGGCATTCACATAGTAACCATTCAAAGGGGTTACATACTTCCATTTGAATTGATATTGTGTGAAATGCACAACAAACAGCGTGAGTAAAACACTCAACAGGATAATAGGTATAAGTCGTATTTTCATATCAATTAGATATTTTATATAATTACGCTGCAAAGGTAGCAATTATTTTGTTAAAGCAGTTTGTTTTAGTTTCACCTTGATATTTTTGCGATTTCCCGCAGGGAAAACACTTTATTGTATGTCAAATTATTTATCAACATAGTTATCAACAATTTAATTGTGAGTAGTTTAACAGTCATGAATGTCGTTGTTGATTTTGTTGATAAATGATGTTATTATTGTGATAAACGATAATTTGATATAATTATTATTTTGAATTAATAAAAGCGCGAGCGACTTGGGAAAGGAGCCTGAGCGACTTGGAAAAGGAGCCTGAGCGACTTGGAAAAGGAGCCTGAGCGACTTGGGAAAGGAGCCTGAGCGACTTGGAAAAGGAGCCTGAGCGACTTGGGAAAGGAGCCTGAATGACTTGGAAAAGGAGCCTGAGCGACTTGGGA
>WRLA01000020.1 GCA_009777825.1 Bacteroidales bacterium | reverse complement strand
CGCTTACTCCGCAGAAAGAAACGGGGTTGCGGTGCAGGCCCGCAATGACGTCATCATTCGAGGTGAGATTCCTCGCTTCGCTCGGAATGACAATGTTCGCTTTGGGAGAGAGAGTGGGGGTGGAAGGGCGGCGGCTGCGCCGCCGCCCTTCCACCCCCACTCTTATTCACATAGTCCGCTGTCATTCCGAATGGAGCGTAGCGAAATGAGGAATCTAATGCTTTACGCGAACATGTTGCAAAACTGTGCAATTTGTCATACACCCCTCCAAAGGAGGGGAATTTCGTATATCGCAAAAAGTCGTATCTTTGCCGCCATTATTCATCAAAATTTTTTTTACAATGAAAAAACTATTCCTAATTGCGTTGATGGCAGCATGTTTTCAGGTAACTACTGCTCAGAACAGCGCTAAGATTGACTTTGAATTACAACAAGAGATGTCGCTTCGCGACGCCGGCGACCTGATTCGGATTAATATTATCATGAATCAGCAGTATGACCAGATGGAAATGCGCACCAAAGCGAGCGTTTTTCCGAACAAAGCCGCCAAACGTGCTTTTGTGATTGACGAACTGAAACGCTTTTCCGCAGAGGCACAGCAAGGCGTGATGACGCTACTCTCCGACCTCTCCGCCACCTCAGCCGTTGCGGAAGTGCAGGCGCTGTGGATTGCCAATTTTATTAACTGTTACGCCTCCACCGACGCCATCGAAGAACTGTCGCTACATCCCGACGTTTTACTCATAGTGTTTGATAAGGAATATTATATGCTTCCCGAAGAAGGAACGCAAGAACTGGTCGAACCGACCAGAGAGATTGTTGCTAACGTGCTAAAAGTCAAAGCCGACCAAGTCTGGGCGTTGGGTTATGAAGGCGAGGGCGTTGTAGTAGCGGTTATTGACACCGGCGTCAATTACAACCATAACGATTTAAAAACTCATCTATGGGAACATCCCGACTATCCGTACCACGGATGGGATTTTATCAATAATGACAATGATCCCAAAGATGACAACGGACACGGCACCCATTGTGCGGGAACAGTAGCAGGAGACGGCGCTTCCGGCTCTAAGACCGGCGTAGCGCCGAAAGCCACGATCATGGCGCTGAAAGTTTTAGGCGCCGGCGGCTCAGGACCTACATCAGGTATAATTAGCGCCATTCAATTTGCCGTTGCTCATGGAGCCGATGTTTTAAGCCTCTCCTTAGGTAGTTCAGGTAGCGGCGGCGATCCGTCATCGCGTAATGCCATGAAAAATGCCATGGAAGCCGGCGTGATAGCCGCCGTAGCAGCAGGAAATGACGGTGGCGATCAAGGGCAATATCCTATTCCCAAGAATATAGGTTCTCCCGGAAACTGTCCCCCCCCATGGCTGCATCCCGACCAGACAACCACCGGTGGAACATCTGCCGTAGTATGCGTTGGCTCTACCAATAACAGCGACGCCATTTCGTGGTTCAGTTCCCGCGGACCGGTTACATGGCAAAATACCGGCTTTAACGACTATCCCTATAACCCCGGCATGGGACTTATCCGTCCCGACGTCTGCGCACCGGGCGAAAATATTAAATCATTGTCACACTCTAATAATTCGGGCTATGTACAATGGGGATGGAGCGGCACCTCCATGGCAACGCCCTGCGTTGCCGGCGCTATGGCGTTGATGCTCTCCAAAAACCCAACCCTCGACCCTGCCGACATCTGCGAAATCTTGGAAACAACAGCCGTGCATCTGCCTACCTCGACTTCTCCGAAAAATAACAACTACGGATCCGGAAGAATTGACGCATTAGAAGCAATAAACGCCACACCGATATATATCGAAGACATTATGTTTGAAGGATTTACCATCAACGACAGCCAAGGAAATAACAACGGCAGACTCAACCCCGGCGAAACCGCCTACCTCGCCGTTACCATGAGAAACCATACCGACCAACCAATAAACAATGTCATCATAACACTCAAAACTACCGACGGAATGTTAACCATCGTCAACAACGAAGCCGACTTCGGCAACTTCGCCGCCAACGAGACCAAAACCCTCGAAGAAGCCTTTACCGTTAAACTGTCAGATAACGCAGCCAGCGAACATATATTAGACTGTACCATTGAAGCGGCGTTTGAAGGTATGACCAGAAAAACAAAAATCAAAATCACCGTATATGATTGGATCCTTGATTTTATGCAAGCCAGAATCCCCAATAAAGACGAGATAACGATAGGCGAAACCTCCGATGTATGGATCTATCTGAACAACAAAGGCAATGAAATCGCCCAAAACCTTGTCGGAACTATCACAACGACCTCCTCCTACTTAATCATCAACGAAGGGACAGCATACTATGGACAACTCTATCCCGACCAATATAAACACCGAGCCTATAACTTTACCATCAGTCCCGAAACCCCTTCCGGCACAACCTATCTGCCTTACACCCTCACTGTTACCGAAGAATCGGGACGGAAGTATGTAACGAATCAGTATTTCCGTTTTAAAAACCTCGGACAGCCGCCGGCATCGTGTAATCCCGTCGAAAACCTCGCCGTAGAGATAACCGACGCCACTGCCGTCTTGACATGGAGTGCCCCGACCGGCGCACCGGAGAAATATCTCATCTATTGCAACAATGAATTTTTAGACGAAACCACCGCCACCACCTATACCCAAACAGGCATCGTCGGCGGAAACTATCGCTACTGCGTGGAAGCGCTCTATCCCGACGGATGCACTTCCGAGTTAACCTGCACCGAAAACACCCTACCCTGCGAACTCACCATAGAACTAACAGCAGAAGGTGTTCCCGATACCGGAATCATCTTATCGTGGCTGCCCGTTGTGGAAGGAGCAAAATTCAACCTGTATCGCGATGCGCAACTCCTCGCAACCGTCGAAGACAATACCTACACCGACGCCGTATCAGACCCCGATCAACGCTATTGCTATACCGTAACAGCCATCTGCGCCGGAAATACAGAAACCGAGCCATCCAATGAAGAGTGCCTGAGCGTCATTACAGCCATCAACGAGATGGACCATCAGATAAAAATCTATCCCAACCCGACGACAGGAGAGTTAACGATATGCGATATGCGATATGAGATATGCGACATTGCAATATTCGATGTGATGGGACGTACCGTTCTACAATCGCAAACCGCACCTCCCCCTGCCCCCTTCAAAGGAGGGGAATTTCGCACATCGCATATCACATTTGATTTATCAAATGTCCCCACCGGCATCTATTTCCTCCGAATAACCACCGAAAACGGCGTGATTGTGCGGAAGGTGATAAAAGAATAGATGTGAGATTGTGAGGTGTGAGATATGAGAACGCTCCTCCCCGTTTCCAACGAGGAGGGGATTTTTTTTGCGCTCTTTGCGGGTCTCTCTTTGCGGTAAAATTCCCATTCTTTGGAGGGGATAGGGGGCGGTTTTTAACGCAAAGGCGCAAAGATTTTTACGCAAGGAACGCAAAGAAATCCCCAACCCTCAATTTTTAATTTTCAATTTTCAATTTTCAACTCTCAACTCTCAACTCATACAACATCTCAATCTCCGTCTTCCAGAGTGTCTCATCCGGTGTTTCCAAGATGATGGGGATGTTGTCGAAGCGGCTGTCCTGCATGATGCGTTTAAACGGTTCGATGCCCAACATTCCTTTTCCCAAGTTGGCATGGCGGTCAACGTGGCTTGCAAAGCCTTTCAGGGTGTCGTTGAGGTGGATTCCGCGGAGGTATTTCATGCCGATTGTTTCGTCGAAACGTTGCCATGTATTTTCGAAGCCCTGTTCTGTTTTCAGGTCGTAGCCGGCGGCGTAAGCGTGGCAGGTGTCAATGCAGACGCCGACGCGGCTTTTATCCTCCACAAAATCAATGATATGTCGAATTTGCTCGAAGGTTTTTCCGACGTTGCTGCCTTGTCCGGCGGTGTTTTCGATGATGAGCGTGATGGCTTTGGTCTTGTCGAGCGTGATGTTGATTGACTCGGCGATGCGGCGCAAACAATCCTCTTCGGCGATTTGTTGCAAATGGCTTCCGGGGTGGAAATTCAGTTGTGTCAGTCCTAACTGTTCGCAGCGTTGTGTTTCTAACAGGAAAGCGTTGCGCGACTTTTGCAGGTTTTCCGTTTCGGGATGTCCGAGATTGATGAGATAACTATCGTGCGGCAGTATTTGAAATGGCTGATAATCCAACTTTTGACAGTTTTCGTGAAACTGTTGGATGTTCTCTTTTGTCAGTGGCGGCGCATACCATTGCCGTTGATTTTTAACGAACAGGGCAAATGCCTTAGCGCCAATGGCTTTGGCGTTTAAGGGAGCGTTCTCGACACCTCCCGAAGCGCTCACGTGTGCTCCTATGTATTTCATGTTATTGTGAATGGTGAATTATAACGCTGCTTTCAGTTCTTCCAACTGTTTCCGTATGTGTAAAAGTTGCTTTTTGATGGGTTCATTGTCGGAGACGTTTTTCTTCATCTCTTTCAGATGTGTTTTGGCGCCGGACAGGGTGTAACCCTCTTCTTTGACGAGTTTGTATATAATCCTCAGATTGTCAACGTCTTCGTTGGTGAACAGGCGGTTTCCTTTTTTATTCTTCTTGGGTTTCAGGATGTCAAACTCCTGTTCCCAAAAACGTATCGTTGACGTTGGAAGGTTAAACATCTCCGCCACTTCGCCGATGGGATAGAATAATTTTTTACTTTCCATTACTATCATTATTTTAAGAGAATTAATCCAGCGACTGTCCGACGGTTTGGGAGCGCAGCAATATCTCGTTATACTCTTCGGGCGAGAGGTCGAATGCGAAAAAGTTGACGGGGTTGATGGCGGTGCCTTTATAGTGTACTTCGTAGTGCAGATGCGGTCCTACGGAGGTGCCGGTGTTGCCGATTTTGCCGATATTTTGCCCGCGTTTCACTGTTTGTCCGGGGCGAACGTCTATCTTGGAAAGGTGTCCGTACAGCGTCTTATAGTTAAACCCGTGGTCAACGATGATGGTATTGCCGTAGCCTGCCATGAACTTCGCCGTCGTTACAACGCCATTGCCCGTTGCATAGATGGGCGTGCCGGTGGGAGCCGAGAAGTCAACTCCGGAGTGCATTCTCATCATCTTATATCGTGGATGCGGTCGCATTCCGAAAAACGACACCAAGTTAGCCTTATTGGTGGGCAAAATGCCGGGGATAGAGAGCAACATCTCCTCTTTTTGGGTAGCCAACTTGAAGACCTCATCAAACGACGTGGACTGCACATACACCTGACTGGCTATCTTGTCCAACCGTTTGGTCGTGTTGATAATCAACTGAGAATTGGTATAGTTAGCCAAGTTAGAATACCGTTCAACGCCTCCGTAAACGCCTTCCCGCACGGTGGAAGGGATGGGGTCGGCTTCCAAAATAACGCGGTAGATATTGTCGTCGCGCTCCTGCAAATCCTCCAGCACCGCTTCCAAATTAGCCATGCGGTCGGTAAGGACGTTGTAGTTAAATTCCATGTTTTCCAACTCCCGCTCCAGCATGATCTCTTTGGGCGACCGGATGTACTGAAACAGAAAATAAGCCACCAGCAAAACAACGAAAGTGGTTGAGAATATGAAACTTATAGCGGTTTTCAGCATGGCTTTGAAATTCCGCTTTACCGGCTCAAAAGAGAGTGTCTCGTAGTTGTATTTGAATTTTGACTTTTTCAAAATAACGCGTTGTTTCGTTAATAAAAATTACACGGCTGCAAAGGTAATAAAAATATTTATATGAGTATCATTATTGTTCAGTTATTCAGTTATTGAAAAAGTCGTACCTTTGCAAAATCATAATCTTAAAATACGAAATATCTTATGAGAAAATTTTTATTCTGTCTATTGTCTTTTGTAGTTTCTGTGGGCTATGCGCAGCAGGTTGCCACGTATCATTTTGCTCCTCATCAACAGGTTGAATACGGGGATGGTTTTAGCGGACTTATTGTTGAGCGTTGCAGTTTTATCAACGAAGAGGGTCATCCCGACCTTCCTGTTTTCGGCGCAAGTGTTCTTTTGGAGCCGGGGCATGAGGTGGTTTCCATCGCTATCCAAGATGTTGAATACTATCCGGCGGTTGAGAACGTCAACATCCGTCCCGCTTCGGCGAACTTTCCGATTTCCAAGGGGGCGCCCGACGGGTACAAAGCGGTTCCGAATCCCGACATTTACGGTGCCGATAAAAATTATCCCGATCATATCGTCGGAGGCGAAAACACCTCATTTCTGCGCGGACATGCGATAGGGTCGTTTTTGATATATCCCGTGTTGTATAATCCTGTGCAGAAACGGGCGGAGTGCATCAAAAGCATCACGGTTGCGATTTACTCCCAACCCACGCCCCGGGCGGCAGAGGCGTTGAAATTTTTGAGAAACGACTACAGTACCACTGAGAGAATAGAACGGATAGCCGTAGCGAGCGACGCCTCCATCCTCAACAGTTACAACAGTTTATGCAAGCGAGGCACCAATCCGGATTACGACATTTTAATCATCACCAAAGAGGCTTTCACAAGCGCATTGGGCAATTACATCACACATAAAAACAAGTGGGGATATAAAGTTTTGGTCAAAACGATAGAAGAGATTAAAACCAACTACACCGGCAAAGACGACGCCGAGAAGATGCGCAACTGCATCATTGACGCTTATATCAACGACGGCATCTCCTACCTTATGTTATTCGGCGACTCATACCCAAACAGCAACAGTCCGCATAGCAGCATCCCTTACCGTAAATTGTATGTCAATGCCGGCGGCACTATTGATAACATCCCGTCGGACATGTATTTTGCCTGTTTGGACGGCACGTGGGATAGCGGCGACGGCACATGGGGAAAACCCGGACATGACGACTTAAACCACGAAATCGGCGTAGGACGCATCTGCGCCGACAATACGGGCGAAATAGCAACTTTCGTAACCAAACTCATTAAATATCAGGAAGAACCGGTAACGGACGATATTAAAAAAGCGCTGATGGTGGGCGAGATGTTGAACGATTACCCATTAACGTGGGGAGGCGATTGCAAAGACGAAGTCGCCGCCGGTGGCTCATTTAACGGATATACTACCGTCGGACTTCCTTCCGACTTTACCGTCTCTACCTTGTATGAACGCGATTTTAACTGGAATACAACACAACTTCGCGACCATTTCAATAATACGGGCGCGCATATCGTCAATCACTTGGGACATTCGAATGTTAACTATAACATGAAATTGGTCAACTGGGACGTAACCAATACCAACTTCACCAACGACGGGGCGCAACGCACGCTCTCTATCGTTTACTCACAGGGATGTCTCAACGGATCTTTCGACAATATAGATGACTGGGGTTATGACACCGGCGACGATTGCATCAACGAGATCTTCCACAAGATAAACGGCGGCGTGGTTGCCAATATCGGAAATTCGCGTTACGGCTGGTACAATCCGGGCGGCACCAACGGACCTTCGCAACGGTTTGACCGTTATTTCTTCGATGGCATCTTCGGAGAACATATCTATACCATCGGCGACGCCAACAGTTATTCCAAAGATATTATTCAGTCGCTCGTTGCGAATAACTCGCATCTCCGCTGGTGCTGTTACGAACTGACGCTGCTGGGCGACCCCTCAATGGATATCTGGACGGATGAACCGACAACATTCGACCCGCAATATGTGAAAGCCGTTGAAAAAGACGCTACGGAAATTATTGTCTCCACCGGCGTTCCCCATTCGAGGGTTGCCGTATTTCAAGATAACGTGTTGATTGGCAGAGGAGTATGTGATTACGAAGGCGAAACAACACTTATTTTCGATGCGCCGTTCAATCCCGCTACGGCTCTTTTTTCCATCTCGGGACATAACAAATACCGCTACGAACAGCAAGGGATAACACTCATGGATGCGCCCCCCGTCAGAGACCTCCAAGCCGACGTTGAGATGACCGTCGTTAACTTGGAATGGAAAGCGCCCGACCTCTCCGGCAAACAAAACCCGCCCACCTTTTATTCCATCTATCGCGATGGCGCCAAGATAGCCACAATAACTTCCGACAATCTGAACTATCAGGACAAAGGAAAACTCACGCCAAACACAACCTACGAATATTGCGTAAGAGCGCTCTACGCCGATTGTTCCTCTGTGCCTGTTTGCATACCGGTTACGACTGATCTCTATTGTTACGCTGTTAAAAATATAACGACCTCCATTACAGGGAAAAAGATAATATTATATTGGAGCATGCCGGATTTCCCTCCCGAAAAATATACCATTCTCCGCGATGGAGAATTTTTGAAAGAGACCGATCAAACACTCCTTATTGACAATGTGGCAAAAGAAAATACCGTCTATGAATATTGCGTGATTGCCCATTACGACGGCTGTGATTCCGACCCGGCATGTAAAAAAGTAACATCAGGCGTCGTTTGTGGCGCTATGGATGTCATCACCGCCAACGTGAATGTATTAACCGTCGAACTGTCGTGGGAGCATATTTCGCCAAACCAACTCGAACAATACGTCATCACCCGCGACGGCGCCGTGATACAAGAGACCACCGAAACATCGCTCATTGACGTCGTTCCCGAAGAAGATACCGAGTACCAATACTGCATCACAGCAAAGTTTACCACTTGCACCTCCGATGAAAAATGTGAAACGGTCAAGTCGGGGATGACGGTGGGCATAGCCCCCCCAAGCCCCCCCGAAAGGGAGGGTGTGCGGGTGTATCCGAATCCGACGAGTGGGTTGTTGACGATATGCGATGTGCGATGTGCGACATCCGACAATCGGAAATCGGAAATCGGACAATCGAAAATCGAAATATTTGATGTGATGGGACGTATCGTTGCGGTTGCCCCCGTAGAGACGCGGCATGCCACGTCTCTACAATCGGAAATCGGACAATCGGAAATCGGAAATCGCACATTTGATTTATCAAAGGTCCCTGCCGGCATCTATTTTCTCCGGATAACGACCGAAGATGACGTGGTGGTGCGGAAGGTGGTGAAGGAATAGATGTGAGATTGTGCGATGTGCGATATGAGACACCGTCTTGTGTCTTACAGTCTCACGTCGCATATCGCATATCGCATATCGCAAATCCATAAAATATTTTAACATATTTTTGCCAATTATTTTATTTTAGTTCCAGAAATCGAGAGAAATAATTTTTTTAACATTTTTTTTTTGTTTTCGTGTTGTACATGTCAAAAAACCGTTTAACTTTGCACCGGTTTTTTCAATGGTATAAATATGCGGTTTGAGACGTTTAGACATAAGACTGTTAGACACAAGAGTGTTAGACACAAGACGCTGCCCGGCATTACGAGCGTAGCGAAGCCAACCGGAGGCGTTTGTCTGAACGATGATTTTAAAATGATTTCATTGATAAACATGGTAGAGAAAATGAATCCGAAGGATTCAAATGTTTATAGAACACCGGCATGTCGGCTAACATACGACTCCTTCGGAGTCGAATACAGGGATGGACGTCCTTGTTCTATAAACATACGACCTCTTCGAGGTCATGCCGTCGTTGGCGACGTTGCCACCGTTGGCGCACCATATAACATTGCGTACCTACGGCACGTGGTGGTGCGGGAGAATGTTTTTTCTACCAATATCCCCTCCCTAACGGGACGAACTGTCTCACATCTCACAATCCCACGTCTAAAAGTCTTGTGTCTAACAGTCTAATGTCTAAAAGTCTAAATATAAATATATAAATGAAATTAAATACCTAAGATTATGGCAAAATTTATTACAAAAACAGTGTGCATGGCGCTTTTGATGGCGCTGTGCGCTTGGAGCGGGAACGCTCAAAATGAAAACAGAACGGACATTCCGACAACGGGAAATGAGCGTTCGGAGATTAATAACAGAACCACGGCGCCTAGAACGCCCAGAGAAAATCCGGGAGAAGCGCCGAGCAAAGAACTGCAGGAAACAATATCTGTCAAGGAGTTCGTCATCCCCAGCGAGGGAGGACGCGGTCCGAGTACGGTGGCGTATGGCTTTGACAACTATTATTGGGAGTTTCGGAAATTTCCATTGAACGATGTCGGGAACTACTCCTATCTTAATTGGGCTCCCTGTCCTGTTACAGGAGGCGACTGGGTGGATGGATACTGGTATGCTGTTTGTGAAGAGCCTAATTACTACGGAGCATACATTCTCAAGATAGACCCTGCTACCGGAAGTTATTCTTATATATACCATAGTTGTTACGACGACATGATATCGGGCATGGCTTATAGCGAAGCCGAAGGAGTAGCATACATTGTAGGGGTTGGACAATATGTTGGCGATCCAAATAATTTTTATAAAGTGAATTTGACTACCGGAGCGACTACTTCTGCGTTTTCTGTTAGTGGCAGTCAATATTCGATATATGACATCGCCTTCACCAGCAATGGACGATTGATAGGGATAGCGGTTGACTATGGATCATCAAAAACGCATGTTGTAGAGATAAATCCCTCAAACGGAGCAGTAACAATCCTGATAACGGCGCCTTTCTTTTCACGTTATGAGCAATCTTTAGCATACGACCGCGGAGATGACATGCTCTACTGGACAACGGATAATTTTGGTTATGACAATGGTCGCGCCCTCTATAAAATCAACCTCGTATGCAACAAACTCACCAAGGTTTGTGATATTCCATCCTCTTTTTATTATGGAATATTAGGGCTTGCCATTCCGACAGAAAGTTCCGACGGCGATTGTACCAAAACTTTCGAATACACCGGCGACGTGCAACAAATCACGTTAGACCCGGGTGTTTACGAGATTGAGTGCTGGGGCGCTAACGGCATGCTCGCATCCAACAGCAACGGCGCAGGCGGCATCGGCGGCTACTCCAAAGGAACTATCACTATTACTTCTCCCACCACCGTGTATATCTATGTAGGGCAACAGGGACAGCCCACCCCTATAGGCGGTCTCGGACCTACTGCATGGAATGGCGGCGGCAATGCCTACGGCAGCACTATCAGCGGCGGTGGCGGCGGCGGCGCCAGCCACGTAACCGCATATAATGACTTTTTAACCAATTCGACTGCACGCGCTGCGACTTATATCGTCGCCGGCGGCGGCGGCGGCGCCGGTTGGGCAGGCTATGGCGGCAATGGCGGCGGCTCAGCCGGCAGTAATGGACACTCCGGTACCGGCGGCACCCAGACCGGAACTATTATGGGACAAGGCGCAAATTGTCCATCAGGCTCCACCGGCGGCGGTGGCGGCGGCGGCTGGTATGGCGGCAACCTCGGCTCACCGGGCACTACCGGCGGCGCCGGCGGCGGCTCCGGTTACATCGGCGGCGTAACCGACGGCGTAACCGCGCAATCCGGCCAAAGCGACTTTGTGGCAAACCCCAAAAACGACGGCAATGGATTTGTGAGAATCACCTCTGCGGCATTTTGCGGCAACATCGCCCAAGCCCCGACCAACTTCGAGGTCATTCCCAATAACAGCGCCATGAGTTGCAACCTCTTCTGGTTCAACCCGACGCACACCATTAACGACGACCCGCTGACAAGCATCACCAAAATAGTGGTATTAAGAGATGGCGTAGTGATACAGGAGTTCTCCGGCTCAGGCGTGGGTGCGCCGATGACTTTTACGGATAACACCATTTCTGCGTATGGCGAATATTGCTATGAGGTCTATGCCGTTACCGCGGCAGGTAACGGAGTAAAAACCTGCGAGGAGTGTGTTACGGTCGGGAATCCCCCCACGTGCGAACCTTTCGCAACATTCGGGTACTATGGCGCTGTGCAATCCGTTACGTTAGACCCGGGAACCTACGAAATAGAGTGCTGGGGCGCTAATGGCGGCGGCTCTTATGGCGGAATGGGCGGTTATTCAAGAGGAACATTAACTGTTACGTCGGCAACAACAATTTATGTGTATGTTGGCGGCGGCGGCAGCGGCGTTACCGGCGGCTATAATGGCGGCGGTAACGGTATATCAAGTGGCGCCGGCGGTGGTGGAGCAACACATGTTGCCACATCAACAGGGCTGTTGAGTTCTTTGAGCGGTAATCAATCAGCTGTAAAAATTGTAGCCGGCGGCGCCGGCGGTACCGGATTCTGGAGTAGTACTTATTATACCGGTGGTGACGGCGGCGGACTGACAGGTGGAGGAAGTTATTACGGAACACAAACCGGCGGCGGTAGCAGTAATGGGTATGGCACTGCCGGTAGTTTCGGGCAAGGCGGAAGTGGAATATCCGGCAGTGCCGGCGGCGGCGGCGGCGGCTGGTATGGCGGCGCGGGATACGATATGCACGCCGGCGGCGGCTCCGGATACATCGGCGGCGTGGACGACGGCGAAACCGCACAACCTACCGAATCCGGCTTTGTAGCCAAACCGGTATCAACAACTAACGGATATGTACAAATATGCCGCTACACCAGCGATGATTGTAGCCAAGAGTTTTCATACACCGGTAGCGCGCAACCGATTACGCTACAGCCGGGAACTTACGAGATTGAGTGCTGGGGGGCTAATGGCGGAACGAGTAGTAATGGACCCGGTGGTACCGGAGGTTACAGTAAGGGAACTTACACGGTATCATCGCCTACGACAGTTTATATTTATGTTGGCGGCGCCGGAACATCCTACTATTTAGGCGGAATGCCCGGTGGATGGAACGGTGGCGGCTACAGTGGTTCCTTTAGCAACTACTACATGGGCAGCGGCGGCGGCGGCACCGACGTCCGCACTACGCAAAACACCTCCTACGCCAACAGAATAATCGTTGCAGGCGGTGGCGGCGGTAGTGGTAGCGATTACACTGCGTACGGATACGACCTCGGTGGCAACGGCGGCGGCACAAACGGCGCCGACGGATTTGATGGCATTTACTCCGGCGACTATTACGCCGGAAAAGGAGGAACTCAATCCGGCGGCGGAACAACAAACGGAACCGCAACACCGGGCGCACTCGGCACCGGCGGCACCGGTGCTCAAACCGGCGGTGGCGGCGGCGGCGGCTACTATGGCGGCGGCGGCGGCTACTATGGCGGCGGCGGCGGCGGCTCCGGCTACATCGGCAACGTAACCTATGGCATAACGCTGCAACCCACCGACCCCAGCTTTGTAGCCAATCCCGACAACTCCGGTAATGGATTTGTGAGAATCACATCTTCGGCGCTTTGCCCGCCTTGCAAAGATGTTACCATAGGAACGGGGACTAGCCTGAATTATGGATTGCCAGTATATGATTATCATACGAACTCTTATTCTCAACAACTCTATCTCGCTTCCGAAATAAATGCTTCGCCGGGTAGTGAAATTAGTTCTATTTCATTCAATGTTAGTTCAGGCAGTATGAATCTCACCTCCGGTCAAACCATTTATTTGGCAAATACGACTAAAAGTTCGTTTGCTAACACTTCAGATTGGGTACCGGCATCTGAGTTCCAACAGGTTTATACCGGCGCTGTTAATTATAGCGTTGGTTGGGTTACCATCCAATTTGATACGCCTTTTGAATATACCGGTGGCAATATAGCTGTTGCCTACCTTAGCGATCTCGGTTATTATCATAGCAGTCCTGCTTGCTCTTTCTATGGCACTAATGTTGGCAATAGGAGCCTGAACATGTATAATACTAGTTACACTTCTTATAACCCTTCATCTCTCCCTGCTGCTACCTACATGGGTGCTCTTTACAGCAATGTTAAATTTCATATCTGTACCCCGCCGCCACCCTGCGACATAGTGATGTCTCTCCCGTGGACAGAAGGTTTTGAAGGGACAGATTTCCCGCCTGACTGCTGGACGCGACATGATGTTGATGGCGCGTCGCCGCAATGGGAACAATCTCCATATAATTCCCATACAGGTACGAACTCTGCGTATCATAACTATACTTGCAGCGGCGACTATCAGGATGGTTGGTTAGTTACCCCCAAAATAGCCATTCCTGCTGATGGGAAGTATGCCCTTGAGTTTTGGTCTTATACCGGCGATCCGGGTTGGCACCAATATGCCGGTGTATGGATATCCACCACTACCAACGATCCATCTTCATTTATAGAACTTAAACAGTTATCCGGCTCTGAAATTTCATCTTCATGGAAAAACATCATCATTCCCTTAGACGCATACTCCGGACAAAATGTTTATATCGCATTCCGATATTCCGGCGACTGTGCTGATTTCTGGCACATTGACGACGTCAAAATAGACAAATACTACAAGATCGACGCCACGGTAGTCAGCGGTAGCGGCACGATCACGCCGCTTGGCGAGACGTTGCTGATGGCAGGTTCGGATCAGACCTATACGATTGCGCCGGCAACCTGCTATGAGGCTCAGGTGTTGATAGATGGAATGAATAATATTGGCGATGTTTCCTCATATTCCTTTACCAATGTGAATATGGATCATACGATAGATGTTACTTTCACGCAGAAACAGTTTACGGTTACTACTTTGGCGCTTCCGCTTGGATTGGACAGTGGGCTTATTTCGCCGAGCAGTCCGACGGTAACCTGCGGCGGCAATCAGACGTTTTACTTCTATCCGCCGTCGTGCTATCGGGTAGCACAGGTGTTGCTCGACGGCGCGGATCAGAGCGTAACGCCGGGCATCACTACGTTGACTGTTAACAACGTGCAGGCAGACCGCGACCTCATCGTCATCTTCGAGAAGATACCCTACACCATCACGGCGTCGGTAATCGGTACCGGCGGGACGATAACGCCGCTCGGCCCTATTCCGGTCGAGTGTGGCGACAGTCAAAAGTTTACCTTTATTCCCGATGATTGTTACGAGATCGACGTAGTATGGATTGACGACGAACCCAATGCGGTCGCCAAACTCTTCGGCTACTATACCTTTGATGTACAGGCGTCGCAGACGATATCGGTAAGTTTCGTGAAGAAGACCTACAACATCACTCCTACGGTAAGCGGCGCCGGAGATATTTCCCCCAACACGGTAACTTCGGTAGATTGCGGCGAAAACCAGACCTTTACTTTCGCACCGACGGATGCCAACTGCGGCGTCATCACCGATGTGAAAATAGACGGCGTAACCAATTATGGCGCCATCGCAAGCGGAAACTATACTTTCTATGATGTACATAAGACGCATACCATCGCCGTTACTTTTGGCTCGGCAGGCACTTATAATATCACTGCTTTAGCGTCGTCCGGCGGCACGATTTCGCCCCTCGGAGCGACGTCGGTAGCCTGTGGCGCTACTCCGCAGTACACCATCACGCCCAACGCCTGTTTCGTGGTTGATAAGGTGTATGTCGGCATCACGGAGATCACTACCATCCCCGCAGCAGGCGGTACCTATACCTTCCCTGCGGTATATGACAATCAGATTATCTTTGCTACTTTCAAAGAGGCGCCGGGTTACACCATTGTTGCGTCGGTGGCAGCGTCCGGAAACGGAAGCATCACGCCGAGCGGCAGCGTTGCGGTAGCGTGCGGCGACACGCCCATGTTCACCTTCACCCCCGACGAGTGTTACGAAATAGATGATGTGATGGTAAATACTTCAACATCCGTGAAGTCGCTCTTAGTGGGCAATACCTATACCTTCCCCTCCGTAAACGCTAACCAGACTATCCAGGTTAGTTTCGCGAAGAAAACCTACGACATCGTCGCTTCGGTCATAAGCGGCAACGGTACGATTTCGCCGGCGGGAACGACTCCGGTAGATTGCGGCGAAAACCAGTCCTATACCATCACACCGACAAGCGTCTGCGGTACCATCGTAGATGTGAAGATAGACGGTGTAAGCGATCCGGACGCCCTCGCCACCGCCCTCGCCACCGGAGGTTATACCTTCTATGATGTACATAAGACGCATACTATAGGTGTTGCTTTTGAAGAAGACGACGAATACACCATCACCGTCAGCGTCGGCGACGGCGTTACCGTCTACGACGGCGGTACCGACACTGAAGTAACAGGAACTGTTGACGTACCTTGTGACGAAAGCATCACCTTAGCGGTCGAAGTCGAAGATTGTTACGACGTGCTGCAAGTGCTGATTGACGGCTATGCCGTAGCGTTTGACGACGATTATACTTTCGCTAATGTTCATCAAAACCACACATTGACAATCATTACCCAACTCAGGAACTACACCGTAACCGCCTTAGTATCAGGCGGCAACGGAACAGTAACTCCCGACGGAATGATGATCGTGAATTGTGGCGATAACCAAGAATTCATCATTGTAGCCGACGCCTGCTACGAATTAGACGAAATATGGGTTGACGGCTTCGACAAAACAGGCGAGGAAGAAAAAATCGGCGCAGACCTTGTCTATACGCTGGAAGATGTAACGGACAACATGCTCGTTGTCTTTACGTTTAAACCGATTATTCACACTATCGCCGCCTCCGTTTACAATGACGAGGGCGGCACAATTACGCCCGACGGCAACATCGAAGTAGCCTGCGGCGGAACGCAAACGTTCACCATCGAAGCCGACGACTGCTACAACCTTACGGCTGTATCGGTGTTGATTGACGGAGTACCCGATGGCGACGCTTTTGATTATGTTACGGCTCATGGAACCTATACCTTTGACAATGTAATCTCCGATGACTACTCCATCGAAGTAACGTTCACCGCGCAAGCGGATTACCTCATCAGCGTCATCTACGACGACGACATTATCTCCATGACGCCCACCGCAAACACCCTTGTAGCCTGCGGCGGAACGCTACCGGTTACTTTCTCCGTTGACGCCTGTTACGAGATAGACCAAGTGCTGATTGACGGGGACAACGACCTGAACGCCATCGCCGCCGGTGAATACACTTTCACCGACGTACGGACGGCACACAGCATCGCAGTTACCGCGAAGATCAAGGAATACACTATTACCGCAGTAGCCACTCTCAATGGAACCATCAATCCGAATGGAATAGAAACGGTAGATTGTGACGACGACTCGCAGGAGTACAGTTTCGAACCGGAAAATTCCTGTTACGAAATAGACCAGGTGTTGATTGACGGATTTGACAATGCAACAGCCAAAGCCACCGGTAAATATACGTTTAAAAATGTAACGGAAGACCACACCATCATCGTTTCATTCAAACTGAAGACCTATACCATCGCAGCATCTGTTGATGGCGGCAACGGCACGATTACGCCGGACGGCGACGTTTCGGTAATGTGCGGCGGCAGTCATCTCTTCTTCTTCGCGCCCGACCATTGCTACGAAATAGACCAAGTGTTGATTGACGGAACAAACGACCCCGCAGCCGTAGCATCCGGAATGTACCTCTTCACCGATGTAACGAAAAATCAATCTGTTGAAGTCAGTTTCAAACCGATAACCTATACCATTACCGCCACCATCATCAGCGGCGACGGAGCAATAGATCCCGGAGAAGGTGCTTTCACGGTAGATTGCGACGGTACGAAAGAATTTAAATTCTTCCCCGATGCCGGTTTCCAAATATATCAAGTGCTGGTAAACGGAATAAACGACCCCGACGCCGTATCAACCGGAATCTATACCTTTACCGACGTGAGTGGAGATCAAACTATTGACGTTATCTTCACGGTCATCGGCGCTATATACGTTGATAACATATTGAGTTTCGGACAGGTAGCCTTGTCATGCGTGCCAAAATCGCTACCATTAGAGGTAACGATTTCCAATTTGACAGACATGATTTCCGTCTTCATCGTGGATGACCCGGACAATGTATTTGAAGTCGAAACGAGTTCCTTATGGGATCTTTATGACGGCGGAACCCTCATTGTAAAATTCACGCCAATTGAGACCAAATCGTACACGGCAACCCTTGTTATCCTTGACGGAGTTGAGGAAGCAACGGTAACGCTCTATGGCATCGGCGTTATCCCAACTTTGACTGTTACGCCGACAATGCTGGATTTTGGCGGGGTTTACGTGAGCAGTACTTCGCCGACTCAGACCATCACCGTTTTGGGAACGACGTTAGTAGGAAACATCACATGTAGCGTTGTCGGACCTGATGCAGCCGCATTTACCGTTACGACCACCCCATGGAATCCGCTTTCCGGTGGAACACTCAACGTAACCTTCACCCCCGACGACGAACGGATATACGAGGCTACCATCATCCTCAGCAGCCCGTGCGCCGCAGAAACTGTTATTGTAACATTGACAGGCGAAGGAATGCCGGAACCTATTGCAGTAACAGAAATAGTGTTAGATTGTCCCGAAGGCTTTATCCACCCCGGCGACGAATGGACCATGACTGCCACAATAGTGCCAGACGATGCAACAAATCAGGGAATGATATGGAGCAGCGCCAATACCAACATTGTTGACGTTGACGAATATGGTAACGCGACAGCCTTAGAAGTAGGCACTACCATCATCACCGTAACGACGGTAGATGGCGGTCTTACTGCCGAATGTCTGATACAAGTGATACAACCCGTTACAGGCGTAAAACTCAATAAACAAACGCTGACTCTTGTTGTCGGTGCCGAAGAGACGCTGATAGCCACCGTCTTGCCTGTAAATGCCGGCGTGAAAGATGTATTCTGGACCAGCAGCGATCCCGCTGTTACCGTGGATGCCAACGGAAAAGTTACGGCAATGAGCGCCGGTAGCGCCACCATCACCGTTACCACCGTGGATGGCGGATTTACCGATACTTGCGTAGTAACCGTCTTAGGCGCTCTGATCATGCCCACCGGCGTCACTGTAACACCGAAAACGCTCAGCCTCAAAGTAGGCGACACCTACGATGCGTTAGAAGCCGAAGTAAAACCCGTCGGCGCCAACCCGACCGTAACATGGACAACCAACAACGCAGCGGTTGCAACGGTTGACGCCTCCGGCGTCGTTACCGGCGTCGCCGCCGGCAAAGCCATCATCACCGCCAAAACCGTCAATAACTACAGCGCCACCTGCACCGTAACCGTTACCGCCAACAAAGCCGGCGACCCGATAGTAGCAACAATGACGGATGACGAAATATTGGTTTATCCTAACCCGACGACAGGTGAATTGAAAATTACGCGTTATCGTCATTGCGGGCTTGACCCGCAATCCCCGGAAAATGACGAGATTGCGGGTCAAGCCCGCAATGACATTCACAATGTGGATGTTTTCGACATAATGGGCAGAGAACAACTTTCAACTTTCAACTTTCAACTTTCAACTCTCGACCTCTCACTCCTACCCCCCGGCGTCTATTTCGTAAGAATACAAACCGAGACCGGCGTGGTAACACGGAAGGTGGTGAAGGAATAGATGTGAGATATGCGATGTGAGATATGCGATGGATGAAAGTCTCAAAATCGAATATCGCAAATCGAAAAACGCTCCTCCTCGTTTCCAACGGGGAGGAGTTTTTTTTACGCACATCGCAAAAATTGTCTGAACGGTGATTTTAGAGTGATTTTAATGATTGGCATGATAAAAAAACTCTGTGAGCCTCTGTGTCCTCCGTGTCTCTGTGTTGAGAAAAAAATATTCAGCACAGAGACGCAGAGTTCACAGAGTTACACAGAGAAAGTCTCACATCGCAAATCGCAAATCTCACATCGCACATCCTCCCCCTTCGGGGGGCTTTCACTCGCACCCCTGCATCCGTTGAAAAACAACATATTGCGCCACCTGAAAATGGGCTTCGGCATACCTTCTCATTTCGGCGGCAACGGTTTTATATTGGTTGAAATAGTTGGTGGTATCGTTGGTTCGATAGCGGAAAAGACCTTCGACGTCGTTGCTTTGCGACACAATCAGAAAGAGCGAGTCGGAGATGACGCCATACCTCTGGTCTGACGAGAAATAGACAAACGATCGTTCTTCCGACAGCAGGTCAATGCCCATGGTGTTGTTCACGTAGGGCAGGCGGAGCAGTTGCATGGTGGTCGGGAAGATGTCAATCTGTCCGCCGAGGCGCTCAAACGTCTCTGCTTGCGGAATCATTTTCGGCGCATACATAATCAGCGGAATATGGTGATAATTCAGTGGCATGGCGTAGATGTCGTTCAGCAGTGCGCCGTGGTCGGCAACAAAGACAAAGAGCGTATTGTCGAACCAAGGTTGTTCGGCAGCCATTTCCATAAATTTCTTCATTGCCCAATCGGCATATTCTACCGCTTGCTCTTTGATATTTTGTTGACGAGGCGAAAAATATTTCGGAATATGATACGGAACATGATTGCTCACCGTCAGAAACACGGCAAGGAAAGGTCGTTGTTCGGCATGTCGTTGGGCGAGGATGGGCATGGAGAAGTCAAACATAAAATCATCCGTAACGCCCCACCCGTTCACGATTTTGTCCGGCGGATAGTCGGCTGACGTAACGACCCTGTCGAAATCATTAGCCGTCAAAAACTCCTCGATATTGTCGAACTGACCTTCGTGTGTTGCGAAAAAGGTCGTGCTGTATCCATGGCTTTTCAATGCCGAAGCCATACCTTTATAATTCGACATGGTCGCATACCGCATGGCTCGTTGTGTGTAAAGTGTTGGAAAAGAGAACAATGTACCGAACACGCCGTTATGGGTGTGAATGCCGGAACTGTAGATGTTTTCAAAGAGATAACCTTCGGCGGCGATGCTGTCTAAAAACGGCGTAAGGTGTTGTTTATTACCGAAGTGCGACATTCTTGCTGCGCTCATGCTTTCCATGAAAATAAGTACCACATTGGCGGGCGTTGTGTTCGTTGTGTCCGGCGTGATACGGCGTAAAATGGGTGAGCAGTCGTCGGGCGTTTCGATGGAAAATGATCTCCGTACCAACTGTAGCGCCTCTTCGTTGTCCATCAGGTGGAGCGTTTTGCTCTCTTTACTCGTTTCTCTCAAACTCCAAAACAGGGTATAGTTGGCATTCAGGTTCAGTTGATTCAGGAATGAGTTTGTCCCAAAAAAAGCGTCGTTTATCCTGAACGGCGCCTTGTTCAATCCGTTTCCGCCCCGTACTCCCATAAACAGGAACCATGCCGCACAAAGCGACAGCGCTACACTTAGCCAAATGTTTCCCCGTTGTTGTGTGCGCATGAAAGTGGAAAAAATCCTTTTCAGTCCCCAAAAGAACGCTAAGTTCAACAATATCAACGGTATCAGATAGCCGATATAACGAAATTCCCGAACAATCATCTTGGCAACGAGAAGAGGCGTGTCCATCCATTGAAAAGCCGCTGTGTTTAAACGTGTAAAAAAATACCCGAAATAGGGTATATCAATGGCGCAAATCACAAACGTAAGCGAAAATACCACGAAAAGCAGCCAAAAAATAACCTTAACAGGTGTTTCTGAACGCGACTTGGAAAGCGTGAGAACGGTCAACACCAAAAACGGAAGCAGAACGATATAACTTGTAACCACCCAGTCGAACCGAAAACCTATCCAAAACGCCTGTAATATGTCGCTCAAACTGTCGGCATCCGTGATAAAGGAACGGCATGTGAAAAAGAGCAACAAGCGAAAAATGGTAAATATCCCAATGACCAACAGTTGAATTTTTACTGCAAGGGTGATATGTTTAAAGGTCATTCGTTATCGTTATTATCTTCATTATCAATATCGCTACTATCAAGGCTCTCTTTATCCCACCATGGCACCCACCGGATTTTGAAACACTTTTGCTCCAGATCAATAGAACGAATTTGCGCCGTAATAACCTGCCCGTCAAGCAGATGCTCTTTCCTGCTGCTGCGGTCTCTTCCCGAAAGGGTGGCAGGAAACTGGTTCTCGACCAAAAACCGCAACTCGTCCGTATCTGTCCAATAGACATATACCGGAACTTTTTGACCGACGTATGCCGTCATCTCTTCTGTTGTCCAGTCAAGTTCGTCGGGTTCGTCGTCTATCCACTTGATAATGAAACCTCTATGAGGTTTGTATTCCAAGATTTCGCACTGGATGATGTCGCCGTTTTCCCACGTGTTGCGCAGTTTCTGCAACTTTCTTTTTTTGGTCGGGTAGTGCGTTTTGGTAATCGGCAGGTCGCCCTTGTATTTCCCCTCTACCATATAATATGGAGCGGTGCCGTCGCCTTTTCCGATTTGCACCCATGTTGTTTTTCCGACGTATTCCTCCTCAGGATCAATGGCTTGCACGGCGGCGAACAGCAATCCGCGCTCATTACCGCCTTGATATTCAATGGTAATTTTATCACCCGGCTGGCACGACTGGAACGTTTCGGGAGTGCCTAACTCATCCAAAGGAAGGTATCCGCACAGCGAGCCGTGTTTCCACCGAAACTGAACGCCGATGTCTATCAACAGTTCATCTTCTGTTCTTTGCAGGACGATCCCGCCATACTCCGCACCCTCAATCAGTTCCGACGGATGGAATGCGTGTGTGCTGGCGTCAACAGCAATCTCAAAACGATTACCTTCCGCCTCCGGAGCCAGCGCTTCCGTTATTTTGCATTTGAACTCTACGCCCATCAGCGTCGGAAATACAAGTTTCCAATACTCCATGTCGGGATAACTCCAAGGCATCTGTCGAAGCGGAAGTCGGGCATACAGCCCTCTGACCTTCACTACCAGCGCATCCTCGTTCAGATAAAATATCTTAAACGGCAACTTCTTGTCCTGCGCCTTTGCCTCCTCAATTTGTCTGAACAGTTTAGTGAAAAAATCCACTTTTTCTTTCGCTTCCATCCTTGCAATGAACTCACTGTCAGAAAGATGCTCAAGATTTTCAAGACTTTCTGGGATTTCGGTACTTTCGGAACTTTCAGCATTTTCGCCCTCTTTAACTTTGGACGGGGTATTTTCCCAATCGTATAACTTCTTTATTAATTCTATCATCTGCTGTTATCTATTGTTTAAGTTATGCGTTCATGCCAAATTCCAGGGTTACGACTGGTATGGAATAAGGCTTCAACCTGAACTGTCGAGGTTTGTTCATTCACACGATAATGCACTAAATAAGGAAATTTTTCAATATGCATACATCGTATATCATCATATTTCACCGCAAAAAGTAGCGCTGATGTTGAGAGCTTTGCTGTTTGTTCTCCTACTTTGTTGAAAAATATCTTGCCTAAACCAATCTGTTTATCATTATACCAGTCAACAGCCGAAACAAGGTCATCAAAGAACTCAGGATTATATTCTACTGCGTATTTCATCCTCTATTGGACATTTTACGTTCAATGTCGTTCCATGAAAGATAACTATCGGAACAGTTTATATATTTTTTTATTCGTTCCCGCACTACCAGTCTGTGTTCTTCCGGAATTACAATATTGTCGATGTTTTGTTCACCCCATAAAACTTTTTTTGCCGTGAAAGTTTTCGGTATTTCGACCCGTTTTGTCCTTTTTATTGTCGTGTCCATATCAAAAAATATTTGTGCAAAAGTACATAATTTTTTTTATTTACCTATTCAATTCAAAAATTAATCGTACCTTTGCACCCGTTTTTAGCAACGCGATCTCCGGAGAGGTGGGTGAGTGGCTGAAACCAACAGTTTGCTAAACTGTCGTACTCGAAAGGGTACCGGGGGTTCGAATCCCCCCCTCTCCGCAAAAAAACACAACCGCGATGATTAAAAAACGCTCATATCCTTTCACCATCCGCCTGCAAGACGTTGATTTTCAACATAAAGCGCCAATGGCTGTCATCGTGGATGCCTTGCTCTCCGCCGCCATCCACAACGCCGATGACAACGGTTTTGGTCTCTCCCGTCTGAACGAAATGAAAGCCACGTGGACGCTGATTCGTCTGGCGGTCGAGATGGAGGCGTTTCCCCGTCAATACGACGAAATCACGGTGGATACATGGGTCGAAAAGGTAGAACAAATCATGACGACCCGCAACTTTGTAATCCGCAATAGGGTAGGGGAGGTGTTGGGAAAAGCCTCCTCCCACTGGGTGATGATTGACGTGGAAACACGCCGTATAAAAGATTTAACCTCCGTGGAAGGCATCCGCCAATATGCCGACGACACGCCGGTCTTAGAAGAAAAACCCGCAAAACTGCCCCACATAGAGGGCGTGCTGAAGGACTCCTTCAAAGTGAAATACAGCGCCATTGACGTCAACGGACACGTCAACAGCCTGCGCTACATCGAGTGGATATGCAACTGTTTCTCCTTGGAAACCCATCGCGAAAAAACCATCAAACGCTTCGACATCAACTACTTACATGAAATCCTGTTCGACGAACCCGTCAGCGTTTACCTTGACGAACCCCAACCCGACGATTTCTATTTTGAAATACGTAAAGACGACAAAGTCGCTTGCCGGGCACGGGTGAGGGTCGCAAAATTTGGATAGAACTTATGCAGTCAATAAATCTAAAATAGTCTGAACCATGATTAAAAAAATTAAAAATTATAACCATGAAAAAATTAACCCTATTATTTTTCGGACTCTCCTTTTTAACGCTGTCGGCGCAGCAGCCCATCAGCAATAAAGGAAACAGATTGCAGACTTATCCGAGCGTTACCACCGTGAATCCCGACGTTGAGGCGTTGGTGAATGAGGTCTCCATGCAGAATTTGGAAAACAGTATCCGCTGGATGCAACAGTTTATACGTAACGCATGTCTTCCTGCTGCTTTGGAAACGCAAAATTGGCTGATTGACCAGTTTGAAAGTTTCGGGTTGGATGTTTATGTGCATTATTTTCCGGCTATTTACAATACAAGTCTTTGCATCACCGGCGACACTCTCGAAGCCGGTAACGTGGTAGCAATTCAATGGGGAACGGAATTTCCGGACGAATACATCGTGGTTTCGTCCCATTACGACCATCAGTCCGGCCCCGGTGCCGATGATAATGCTTCGGGAACATCCGGCGTTTTGGAGATAGCCCGTATCTTGAGCCAACATTCATTTAAACGAACCATTCTGTACGTTCCGTTTAATGCGGAAGAGCAGTGGATGGTGGGTAGCCTGCCGTTTGTGGAAAAATGCGCTCAGGAAGATTTGAATATTTTGGGAGTATTCAATTTGGATATGATCGGATTCTTTCCCGAAGATGTCGGAGCATTGACAATGTATTCCGGCTCATCTAAAATTTCCGACCGCTTGTGGGAATATTATCAAATGGTTGCTAATCTTTATGTTACCGATATTCCAACGCTTCGTTTTACCTTGGGCGATAGTTATGGCGGCGACCACATGCCGTTTAATATCTACGAATATCCGGCGCTTTATATTGGAGATATTGAATATCTGAACATACATCCATGCTATCATCAACCTTGCGATACGCTCGGGCATGGCGTCAACAGCTTGCCATTGGCGCAAGGATTTGTCAAAGCGACGCTCGCTTCTGTAGTCGAATTGGCGAATGGATGGTTACCTCCTCAAAATCTGATCGCATTCCCTGCCGATATGAAAATTACCGTTAGTTGGGATACAGCGCCGGAAACATCTACCTATAAACTGTTTAAGAACAATGTTTTACTCACGGAAACCACCGAAACCTCCTACATTGATACCGATGTGGTGAACGGAGCCGAATACATGTATTATGTAAAAGGAATCCGCACAGGAAGCGGAGAAGAAAGCCCCGAATCGAACCGCGACAGCATAGCCTCTTCGCTGCCATTAGAACTGCCTTATTTTAATGATTTTGAGGAAAATACAGACGGATGGAGAACAGATTCCGAATGGGAACGAACAACCGACCAACACTATTCGGGGACGACCTCTTTTACTTCCGGCGATATTTTCCAAAATCATTTTTCTACAGCCGAACTATGCTGGTTTTCTATTCCCGATACTGCTACCAATGTGTTGCTAAGTTTCTATTTCAAAGGAAACATAAGAGGTACTTGGGATGAAGCTAACTTCTTCATAGAAAGTTCTACCAACCGAAATAGATGGGATAAGTTAATGAAAGTGTCGGGTCACTTTCCCAATTGGACTTTTTGTCAAGTATCATTAAATCAATACATTGGCGTTCCTGCTGTTCAAATCAGAATCCGTGTGGAATCATCAGGTCGAAATGTTGATTTGAATAGAGGTCAACTTTATTTCGACGATGTAAAAATTAGTTTTACGGCTCCGATTCAACAACCCAATCCGGAAAACTTGAGAATTATATCATATTCCGGAAATCCAAAAAGCGCTAAATTGGAATGGGACGCGGTTCCTGCACTTGCAACCTACAACATATACCGAGACCATGTAAATATCAACAAGCAGCCCATTACTACAACATCATACCTTGATATTGGTGTTGATTCGCCCGTTTGCTACCATGTAACCGCCGTTTACTACCCCGATGTCGAAAGCGGCTTTTCCAACGAAGCCTGTATAACAGTCGGCATCAGCGAAATCATCCCGTTTTCCAACCTAAAAATCACCCCCAACCCCTCCACCGGAAACATCAATATCGAAACAGGACTGTCATCAGACTATCATCTTGCCATTTATAATATGATGGGAGTAAAAGTTTTTGAAAAAGAGTCGTTTACGGATGGAGCGTTGGATGTCTCAAACCTCTCGAAAGGGATGTATATTCTAAAAATTACTACAAGGGATGATGGTGTGGCAAAGAAGGTTGTTATAAATTAAAAATTAAAAGTTATGAAGAAAGTAATTATCATTATTGCAGCGATGAGCAGTTTGCTTGCGTCGGCGCAGCAGTTTATTGACAATAAAGGAAATAGACTACAGACCTATCCGGCTGTTACCGCCGTGAATCCCGACGTTGAGGCATTGGTAGAGCAGGTCTCCATGCAGAATTTGGAAAACAGCATCCGTTGGATGCAGAATTTGATACGCGACGCCCAAAGTCCCGATGCCTTGGCAACGCAGAACTGGCTGATAGAGCATTTCGAGAGTTTCGGATTGGATGTTTCCGTGCATTATTTCCCCTGTTACGACTTTTTTAGTAGATGTCAGACGCCCGGCGACACGCTCGACGCCGGAAACGTGGTCGCCATTCAGCGGGGAACGGAATTTCCGGATGAATACATCGTAGTCTCCTCCCACTACGACCATCCCGGACCCGGCGCCGACGATAACGCTTCGGGAACAGCCGGCGTGGTGGAAATCGCCCGTATCTTGAGCCAACATTCATTTAAGCGCTCTATCATGTATGTCCCATTCAATGCGGAGGAACTGTGGATGGTGGGCAGTTTGCCGTTTGTGGAAAAGTGCGCTCAGGAGGATTGGAATATTTTGGGAGTATTCAATCTGGATATGATCGGATTCTTTCCCGAAAGCGTCGGCGCGTTGACCATGTCTGCCGGAGCATCCGAGATTTCCAGCCGGTTGTGGGAATATTACCGGACGGTGGCAAACATCTATGTCGCTGATATTCCGACGTTTCGCTTTACGTTGGGCGACAGTTACGGCGGCGACCACATGCCGTTCAACATGTACGAGTATCCGGCGTTATACATCGGCGACATCGAATATAAAAGTTTACATCCGTGCTATCACCGTCCCTGCGATACTTTGGGCGCCGGCGTCAACAGTCTGCCGTTGGCACAGGAATTTGTCAGGGCAACGCTCGCCTCCGTAGCCGAGTTGGCAAACGGATGGCTGCCGCCTCAAAACCTTAGCGCTGTGCCGGACGTCTCAAAAGTAACCATAAGTTGGGACGAAACGCCTCAAACGTCAGTGTATAAACTGTTCAAAAACAATGTTTTACTCACAGAAACCACCGCTACTTCTTACGTTGATACCGATGTGGTGAACGGCGCCGAATACACATATTACGTAAAAGGCATCCACAGCGGAAGCGGAGAAGAAAGCGCACCTTCCAATACCGATGCGGTCGTATGCACACCCTCTTTGCCGTTGCCATACTACAATGATTTTCAAACAAATACGGATGGTTTTATGTTACAAAATTCCGATTGGGTGGTGAGAATGGAGGGGTCGGAAGGAAATTTGGTGCTGAGCAATACTGACGCGGGTAATGAATCAATCGGTGATAACTACCTGAATATGATAGAGATGAATTGGTTTTCAGTCCCCGGCGACATAGACAATATCACCCTGCGGCTGAGCGCCGCTTATGACCTCCACGGGATGTGGCTCAACGCAGCCTGTTTCCTCGAAGTAACCACCGACAGGAAACAGTGGCACAAGTTAAAAAGATTCTCAAAAACATCGTCATGGAAAAACTACGAAGTCTCTCTTAATGAATACATTGGAGCGCCATTCTGTCAAATCAGATTCAGATTGGAAAGCAACGGAGCCGACGACCGGATATACAAAAAAGTATTCAAGATGGATGATGTTCAAATAGACTTCTCCGGCGCTACCGGCATCCAACAACCTCAACAGACCTACTTCAAAGACCTTGTCATCTCGCCCAACCCTACAACAGGAAAAGTTAATATTTCCACCTCTCAAAATATTCCTTACCAAATCTCCGTTTACAACATGTTAGGACAGAGGATTTTTCGACAAGACGACTTCCGGGACGGCAACTTGGATTTGTCCTCTTTCCCAAAAGGCGCTTATATGATTCGCGTAACGATTGACAGACATAGCGTGGCGAGGAAAGTGGTGGTAAAATAAGCCCCCCCAAGCCCCCCCGAAAGGGGGGATGTGAGGGAAAAATAAAATAGATAAAAAGATAAAGCAGATAAAGATGACAAAGAATAAGGAAATAAGGGCGGTTTATCCCGTTAGGGATAACATGTTGGTAGAGAGAAAGATATCTCAAAAATCCGGCATCCCGTTAGGGATGCAACCGGCAAAACACGATATTGCGTACCTACGGCACGCGATGGTTGGGTGGCTACGGTTTTCTACCAACATTACATCCCTACGGGATGAAATTCGTACAAATTCGTGAATTAGTGGCTAAAAATTAAAAATTATGAAGAAAGTAATCATCATCATCGTTGCGATGAGCAGTTTGTTTGCGTCGGCGCAGCAGCCCATCAGCAACAAAGGAAACAGATTACAGACCTATCCCGACGTTACCGTCGTTAATCCCGACGTTGAGGCGTTGGTGAACGAGGTCTCTATGCAGAATTTGGAAAACAGCATTCGTTGGATGCAACAGTTTATACGCCATGCCTGTTCTCCCGCTGCGTTGGAAACGCAAAATTGGTTGATTGAGCATTTTGAGAGTTTTGGATTGGATGTCTATGTGCATTATTTTCCGGCTGTTGACATTGTTTACAAACCGGGTCTTTGCAAAACCGGAGACACCCTTGACGCCGGCAATGTGGTCGCCATTCAACGTGGAACAGAATTTCCCGACGAATACATCGTAATTTCCTCCCACTACGACCATCCGGACGGACCCGGCGCCGACGATAACGCTTCGGGAACGGCAGGCGTGGTGGAAATCGCCCGTATCTTGAGTCAACATTCATTTAAACGTTCCATCATCTATGTTCCATTTAACGGTGAAGAACTTTACATGGTAGGCAGTTTGCCATTTGCAGAAAAATGCGCTCGGGAAGATTTGAATATTTTAGGAGTTTTCAATTTGGATATGCTTGGATTTTTCCCCGAAGATGTTGGACCTTTGACCATGTCTTCCGGCTCATCCAAAATTTCCGACCGGTTGTGGGAATATTATCAAACGGTTGCAAATCTTTATGTTACCGATATTCCAACATTCCGATTTAGTGATGGCGATAGTTATGGGGGCGACCACATGCCTTTCAATATTTACGAATATCCGGCTTTGTACATAGGAGATATTGAATATCATTATGGTTACAACCATTGTTACCACAAATCTTGCGATACATTGGGCTCCGGCGTCAACAGCCTTCCGTTAGCGCAAGGATTTGTCAAAGCGACACTTGCCTCCGTAGTCGAATTGGCAAATGGATGGTTGCCGCCTCAAAATCTGAGCGCCATTCCTTCCGATGCGAAAATCACCGTCAGTTGGGACGCCGCTCCGGAAACATCAAACTATAAACTGTTTAAAAACAATGTTTTACTTACGGAAACTTCCGAAACTTCCTACGTTGATACCGATGTGATGAACGGAACCGAATACATATATTACGTAAAAGGAATCCGCGCAGGGAGCGGAGAAGAAAGTCCCGAATCGAACCGCGACAGTATAGCAGCTTCGTTGCCATTGCCACTCCCCTATTTTAATGATTTTGAGGAAAATACAGACGGATGGCGACTAAATCCCGAATGGGAACGAACAACAACTCAACACTATTCGGGAAACAGTTCTTTTACTTCCGGTAAAATTTTCCAAAATCATTTTTCTACAGCCGAACTCTGCTGGCTTTCCATTCCCGATACCGCTACCAATGTTTCGTTAAGTTTTTATTTTAGAGGAAGCGTGTCCGGTGAGTTTTGGAAAGAATCCAACGGATTTGTAGAGATTTCCACCGACAGAAAGAGATGGAATAAGGTGATGAAAATATCGAAAAATTATATTCAAGATTGGTGTTTCTGCCAAATTTCATTAAATCAATATATTGGTGAACCGTTTGTCCAAATCAGAATTAGAGTAGAGTCTTCAGGGCAAAATTATAATTATTCAAGTAAAGGTCAGCTTTTTTTCGACGATCTTGCCGTTAATTTCACTGCTATTCAGCCTAAGCCCATTCCTGAAAACTTGCAAATCACGTTATATTCGGGAACCTCAACATCTGTTGGATTAGCATGGGATAAAGTTGCAGAACCTGTAAAAGGCTACAACATATACAGAAATAATATGAAAATCAACCCTTCTCTTATTACAATAAACAAATACTATGACATCTATTCCCCCACGTCCGATGATTGCTATCAAGTAACCGCCGTTTACCCCGACGTCGAAAGCGACTTTTCCAACGAAGCCTGTATCAAAGACGTCGGCATCAGCGAAATCATCCCCTTCTCCAACCTAAAAATCACCCCCAACCCCTCCAACGGAAACATCAACATCGAAACAGGAGTGTCATCAGACTATCATCTTGCCATTTATAACATGATGGGCGTAAAAGTATTTGAAAAAGAGTTGTTTACGGACGGAGCGCTGGATGTCTCAAATCTCCCGAAAGGGATGTATATTCTAAAAATTACTACAAAGGACGATGGCGTGGCGAAGAAAATTGTGATAAATTAAAAAATTAAAAATTAAAAATTAAAAGTTATGAAGAAAGTAATCATCATCATCGCTGCGATGGGTAGTTTGTTTGCGTCGGCGCAGCAACTGATTGACAATAAGGGCAATCGGAATCAATCGTATCCGGTAATTACGCAAACGAATCCGGAAGTTGTTCAATTAATCAATCTGGTAGAGCAGGACAGTTTGGAGGCTCGTATCAGGTACATGCAAGGGTTTTACAGGGTTGCCACGTCGCCGGCGGCGGTAACGGTGCAGGATTGGTTGGTCAGTCATTTCGAGTCTTATGGCTATGGGAGTGATGACATCTCCATTCACTATTTCACGCTTAATTCGCAACCGGTAGCCGCCGGCAATGTGGTGGTGGTGAAAAAGGGTTCCGAGTTTCCCGACGAATATATCATGATTACTTCGCATTATGATCATTCGACCTTTGACACGCCCTGCGGTCCGGGCGCCGACGACAACGCCTCCGGAACTTCCGGCGTGATGGAGTGCGCACGCCTGCTAAAAGACTTTCCGACAAAACGCTCTATCATGTTTGTCCCATTCAACGCAGAAGAGTATTGGATGGTGGGCAGTTTCCCCTTTGCTCAAAAGTGCGCTACCGAAAACATGAACATCATCGCCCATCTCAACATGGACATGATCGGCTGGTTTCCCCCCTCCAATCCCAATACCATCATGGCTTCGGGATATTCCTATATTTCAAAAACGCTCTTCGACTACTTTCACCAAACGGCAAACACCTATATCCCCTCCATCCCCACCATCCGTTTGAGCGACGGCGACAGTTACGGCGGCGACCACATGCCGTTTAACATGTACGAATATCCCTCGTTGTATATCGGCGATATCGAATATCACGACCAGCACCCCTGCTATCATCAACCGTGCGACACGCTTGGCAATGGCGTCAATCGTTTGGATTTGGCAAAATCTTTCGTACAAGCCACGCTATGCGCCGCTGCCGAGTTGGCAAATGCGTGGTTGCCGCCTCAAAACCTGAGCGCATGTTCGGGAACAGACCACATCACCGTTACTTGGGACAGTTCCGGCGAGTCGGATATATACAAAATATATCGAAACAATGCACTGATAGACCTGACCACAGAGACTTCCTATATAGACAATGACGTTGAAATCGGAAAAGAGTACGAATACTATGTCATAGCCCTCAGTTGCGAGACACGGCAGGAGAGCGCTCCCTCATATAAAGATAAGGTAACGTTTGTGAAACCGTTGCAACTGCCCTACTCCAATGATTTCAGCGTCAACAAATACGGGTTTGAACAAAGTAACTGGGTTCTCAGAAATGTGAACGGTAAAAGCGCGCTCTGCAACACCGAAGGCAACGGATACGTTCCCGATAACTACCTCACTCTCGCAGAATCGGATTGGTTCCCCATTCCCGAAGATACCGAAAACATCACCGCCCGCTTTAAATGGCAAGGCACGCTGAACGGCATCTGGTACAATACAAGTCTGTTCTTTGAAGTTACCAACGACAGAAAGACATGGCACAAATTAGCCGCTATCTCCGGCAATGCGATGGGCTGGAAAAATTGCGAATTTTCACTGAATCAATATATTGGGAGCGATTTCCTGCAAGTGCGTTTTCGTTTGGAAAGCAGTGGCGCTCAAAACTATTCTTACACAAAAATCGGCTATGTTACAGATTTTGAAATCGTTTTTGAAGACGGCACAGGCATCCAACAACCCGAACAAACCTACTTCAAAGACTTAGTCATCGCGCCCAATCCCACACCGGGAAGATTCAACATCAACACCTTCCAGGATATGCCCTACCAAATCTTCGTCTATAACATGCAAGGACAAATCATTTTTCAACAAGAACACTTCCGCGACGGCAGTCTGGACTTGTCCTCCTTCCCGAAAGGCGCTTATATGATTCGCGTGGCGATTGACGGGCACAGCATCGCGAGGAAAATTATGCTGCAATGAAAAACGTAAACGAACAAATAGCAGAAAGTTATTTAAACAGAATAAATCCTGATGATGAAATGGTTTCACCAATAGATCTAACTTCCGGTTACATGATGGAAAATAACGGAAGACATGTTATGCCTAATTTTCCGGTGTTCCCATATACACTTATGCTTGGTTATGCGTTCTGATACTACGATACGCTCTACCAGCGGTGCCCTGGCATCGGTGTTATCTACGTGCTAAATTTTATTACCTTTGCAACGCAATTAAAATACAATGAAGTACTAAATTAATTATGTTTAAAAAAAAGCCTTATTTACTTCCTAGCGCCATCATCTTGGCGATTTTGCTGGTTGACCAGATTTTTAAGATTTGGGTAAAAACCACCATGAAAATCGGCGACGACATCCCCGTCTTCGGCAACTGGTTTCTGCTCCATTTTACGGAAAACAACGGCATGGCGTTCGGCATGGAGTTCTTCGGCAACGCCGGTAAACTGATACTCAGCATCTTCCGCATTGCCGCCGTAGCCCTCCTCGTATTCTATGTGACGTGCCTGATACGGAAAAAGACACCCACCGTGATCATCGTGTGCTTCGCACTCATCATCGCCGGAGCGTTGGGAAACATCCTCGACAGCGCCTTCTACGGATTGATTTTCAGCAACAGCGCCACGACCGTCGCACAAGCCTTCCCCGACGGCGGCGGCTACGCCCCTTTCCTCTACGGGAAAGTGGTGGACATGCTCTATTTCCCCATCATTGACATCGCTCGCGACGCCGCCCCCGCCTGGATGCCCGACTTCCTCTTCGGCAACGACGGACGCTTTATCTTCTTCCGACCCATCTTCAACATTGCCGACGCCGCTATCACCATCGGAGTTGCGTTGCTGGTAATTTTCTTTGGAAAGATGAAATAGACTGTCAAAACATAATTTGGCAGTGCCATAAATAGCCTAATTAGTTGTTTCCATATGATTTCAGTCTGTTTCCCAATGTTACTTTCAATTCGGACAAAGAGTATTACGACCGCATGCACAGGAAATCCTCTAAAAAATTATCGGGGTTGTGCAACGGCTACGCCCGTTAATGGCATTCTACACAAAATTAGAAGAAGAATGCATCAAACAAGGCATCGCCATCATCAAACAGATCGGCGATACGGTGGTGATTTGCGATGAGCATTTGAAAGTGTTTTAGCAGCAACCATCAAAACATTCCGGCTGTTGCGGTGTCGGCAGTTGTTCCCCATTCAGCCCGACGTATTTTTTCTCAGTATTGTATGGAATGCCCATTTTATCCAACAGCGGCTCGCAGGCTATCTGGTGCATTTGCAGTCCTAACTCCCATGGGTCGAAGCCGAGCACCAATGCCGCCATCTCTTCGTAGGTCAGGACGGGGATTCCATTGCCGTCCTGTCCGAAGGTTCGGTGTTCCATTTCGGCGATGGTATATTGCCATTTATCCAAAAACATGGCGCATCCGGGACAGTTAGCGACGATGAAGTCGGGCTGATACGGTTCCATGGACTCAAACTTCTTATAACTGTTGGCGATGCTGAAACCGCGATTTGCCTGTATCAAATATTGCCGAAAGCCGAAGCCGCAGCAGTGGCGACGTTCCGGATAATCAATCACTTCGCCTCCCCATGCACGCACCATCTCTGCCAACACCTGCGGAAATTCCGAACCGCCGACGCTGGACTTCGGAAACATCTTACCGTAATGACAACCAATGTGTTCCACCACTTTCAACGGCTTTCCCGTTTTTTGATTTACCAACTTGAATTTCGCTTTTTCGGCAATCTCGTGGCGCACTTTATAGATGACGTCGCTGGTATGAGCCAAGTTTTTCGGCAGGACGAAGTCGCGTCCGGTGGCTTCTTTCAGGTATTGAGCGGTTTGCTCTTTCAGTTCCGGAAAATGTTCCCACATGTCGAGAAACTCGGTATAAATGCCGAAAGAGGTTACGCACGACGCTAAATAATTTTCGTATCCGCACTCTTTCATCATCGAAAAATGGCGTGCTACGATGGTCTGTGTGGTTTCAATGGGAACGATGTCGCCGTGATAGCCGATGCCGGAGCAGGTGCTGTGGCGTGGGTCTTCAAAGACGTTTTTTCCAAGAATGTCGCGCATAATCTTCAAAAAAGCGCTCTCCGAACCCGGAAAAAAATTCTGACGGATGCAACTGCGTACATAAAAGAAGTTGTCGGTGGCAATCTCCTTCTCATAGTCTTGCCATATTCTGGTTTTTCCTGTAATCATAACTCCTCCGATTCTTTGGTATGTGTTTGACTGTTAAACGAATATATATGGTCGAAGTAACGTTGGTCTTCGCCTTCCTTGTCGAAGTCGAAGCCGAGTTCTTTGGCTTTTTTCCGTGAACATGCCTCAATGTTCCCCATGAAATCCGCTCCGCCGGTAACTTGGAAGATACGGCGTATCTCGTTCATGGAGTCGTCGCTGATTTTCCGGAAGACGCCCGTCCCTTCTTTTCCGTAGTTGCCGCCGCCTAACTTGTTGTAGATGACTTCGTCGTTTTCGGTAATCCATTTCCATATCGGACCTTGTTCGGGATGGAGTTCGGCGGCGACGCGCTTCGGATGTACGCAGTATCCTAACTCCAAGATGTTATGCCCGATGGCACGCTTAATAGCAAACTGCTGCCGTCCTTTTTCCGACTCCACAAACAGTCCCGTCTCTTGCGAAAGTTTCCGTAACGCCATGATTATCAACCCAACGGTATTTCCCCTCGGACAACGCATCTTGCACGACATACACTCGCCGCAATACCAAATCACATCGCTTTTCAGCAACTCCTCGATAGCGTTCTCGTCACCCTCCTGCACGGCATTGCACACCACGCGCGGGTCGTATTTGTAAAACTCGGCAGACGGACAGATGGCGGTGCAAACGCCACAGTTCATACAGGCTTTCATCCCCTCCTCAAAGCGAATATCCTGTTTCAAACGATTAATCAAACTATCCATTTTCTATAAAAATTTTCAAAGCGCAAAGGTAGAGCGAATGTATAAACCGAAAAAGACTATTTATACCCAATTTTAATGGGTATAAATACGGATTTTTTAATTCAAAAAAAAATCGTATCTTTGCACCCACAAAAATATAATGAATTTGTTTAATAATTAAAAAGTAAAAAACCATGAGGAAATTATTGTTATCATTAACCGTTTTATGTTTTATTTTAGCGTCTTGCTGTAATAATCAACCTGCTCCGACCGATGCAACCGACAAAGCCTGTTGTCAAAAAGAGGAAAAATGTTGCAAAGGAATGACGGAAGAGCAAAAACAGGCATGTGCCGAATTTAAAGCAAAATGGGAAGATTGGGCAAACCTGACCGACGAAGTAAAACAAGAACTTATCGGCAAAAGAAAAGAGTGCTTCGACAAGAAAATGGAAGAGATGAAAGAGATGGAAGCCAAAATGCAAGAACGTAAAGCCGCTATGGAAGAAAAACTTGCAACTTGGGAAACCATGACCCTTGACGAACAAAAAGCCTTTTTCGACGACTTCGGCAACTGTTGCATGAAAATGAAAACCAAAGGATGCGACAAAGCCAAAGAAGGTTGCTGCAAAGCCAAAGAAGGATGCAGCAAAGATAAAGAAGGTTGCCCTAAGAAAGATGGCGAAGGATGCCCCAAACAAAAAGAAGGCTGCGGAAATAAAGAAGCCGAATAGGAAACTTTTTCTGCAAGCAGTCTGCATTCGTCGTAACCCAAATCGCGACGAATGTTAATCCCTGCCGATAGCACCGGTTTTGTAAATGTTTACGTTTGCTCTTCCGAAATATGTCGGCAGGGATTTTTAATTTTTTATTGCATAGGCGATGGTTCATTATTTTTGATTACCTTTGCAGCATGATAATTTATTGTAGTTGATTTAAACATAAAAATATTGCATTATGACATAAAAATAACGTGCTAATAAGCACCAAATTAAAGCAACTAGCGTTTGCTGCTATTCTTGATAATCACTTTTCCACATTAAAAAAACAACTCATTTTATGAGTTAGAGTCAAGGGTAAGTTAGTGAAACGCCGTGTACTCGGTGTGGAATGACTTGTTGGACTCTATAGGCGTGGAAACCTGATTATCAGGCAGGTTAATTCTACGCTATTTTTATTGTCAGAAACACCGTAACCTATATGAGCGAAAAAATAAACATCGGCGCATTAATCCGCAACAAATTGGATGAGGACCAGCGATCTATCGCCTGGCTCGGACAAAAAGTCCATCGCGAAAAAAGTGCGCTCGCCAAGATGTTGAAAAAATATTCCATAGACACAAAATTGCTCTTCGACATATCGCATGCCCTCCAATTTGACTTCTTTTACTGCTATTCCAAAAATCTGATATTTCCGGGTATGAAATATCCATATTGCTTCAGCCGCTAGGACAGGTTATGGTTGTTAAATAGTATTTAAGTGGCGGTATCTCAAAAGTCAAAATTCTTTACCACAAAGGGCACAAAGGATTTTCACAAAGAACACAAAACATTGTTAAACAACATATTATGTTTGTGTCCTTTGTGTGGACTTCGTGTTCTTTGTGGTTAAAAAGGCTTATGAGACAGCCCCACTTTTCTTTATGAAATTAATATATTTAATATGCATTCACAAATTCAGTTAGCCGGCATGATTGGCGGACAGGAAATTTTTATTATCCTTTTGGTAGTATTAATCTTTTTCGGCGGTAAGAAAATCCCCGAATTGATGAAAGGCTTGGGCAAAGGGATGCGAGAGTACAAAAGAGCGGTCAGCGGGCTTGAAGACGAACTGTCGGACGAAAAACCGAAAACGCAAGAATACGCCGCGCAGAATAATCTATCACTCGCTGCCACCGAAACAGGAAATTCTTAGAAAAGGTAATGTCCGATTCACACGAAAGTTCATTCTGGTCGCATGTCGAGGTTCTTCGATGGGTATTGGTGCGCTGTGCGGCTGTTGTATTTGGCATTGCCATCGCCGCGTTCTTTTTCAAAGATTTTGTTTTTGACCATGTCATCTTAGCGCCCTGCCAAAGTGATTTTATAACCTATTCAGTGCTTTGTCGTCTGGGAGAGTGGCTGTCCATGCCGTCGCTCTGTCCTGAGATACAGAACATTACCATCATCAACATCAATTTGGCGGCACAACTTTTTACACATCTCAGTATTTCATTTTTCATCGGATTGATTATCGGTTTCCCCTACTTGATGGTCGAATTTTGGCTGTTTGCTTCGCCGGCGTTATATTCCAAAGAGCGCAAACCTGCCATCAGAGGCGTCATATCGTTTATCATCCTCTTTTTCACCGGAGTTTTGACGGCATATTACGTGATATTCCCATTGACACTCAACTTTTTAGGAACTTACCAAGTCAGTACAAGCGTTGAAAATCAAATATCACTCAACTCGTATATCAATACCTTTCTAACGCTTATTTTCATGCTGGGTTTGGTCTTTGAAATGCCCATTTTAGCCTATTTCTTCGCCAAAATAGGATTGCTGAAAAGCAGTTTTTTGTCCAAATACAGAAAAGTTTCCATCGTCATCATCTTGATTGCCGCCGCATTTATCACACCCAGCACCGATGCTTTTACCATGCTGTTGGTCGCAATTCCCCTTCAACTGCTGTATGAACTAAGCCGGTTTGTTGTGAAAAGGGTTGAGAAAGGATAATACATTTCACCGCTTTATACCGTTCTTTTGTGCAAGTTTTCATCAAATTATACCGTTCCTGAAATCGCTTGTTTATCTTTCTCAAAAAAAAGCAGAAAAATTTGTTTGATATACAAAAGTATATTATCTTTGCAGCGCCAAACAAATAAATGGTTTTTATGAAAATTTGGAGAGTAAAAGAGATTATTAAACTTCTTGAAGATGATGGGTGGTTTCTTCACAAACACAAAGCCACAAGTCACAGGAAGTTTAGACATTCTGTAAAAAAGGGTAGCGTTACCGTTCCCGGCAATCCAAATGACGAATTAGACCCAAAAACGGCAAAGAGTATTTTAACACAGGCGGGGCTTATATAGCTCAACATAAAATAAAATTGTTATAAGCATGGAAAAAGTAACAGTAACAGTAGGATTAACAGAGCGTAATTATTGCGCCCATCTTATTATAGGGGATGGGATTGTTGTGGCTACGGGAAAAACCTTTGAAGAACTTAAAAAAGAGATGCAAAGCGCAGTGGAATTTCATTTGGAAGGAATGGACGAAGACGGCGAGGATGTTCCTAAAATATTTTTAAAACCCTTTGAATTGGTTTATCAATTCGATGTAGAAAGCCTTCTTTCGCATTATAGGGGCATTATCACAAATGCGGCATTAGAAAGGCTCACGGGAATTAATCGCAGGCAATTAACCCATTATGCGTCCGGTTTACGCAAGCCACGTTTTGAGCAACGAAAAAAAATAAGACAAGCCCTGCACAGTCTTGGCAGGGAGCTTCAGGAAGTAGAAATTTAATTAATGCTCTGTACGGATTTACTTTCTTTGAACGCCTTTGCCCTATAATACTCATACCCAATACTCATCCCCATCGCTCACGACCGTAGTGTTTGGAAAGACTTCCTGTGCCTGTTGCTCCAAGGCGGAGGCGTCGTTGAGGAAACGGGATGAGATATGACCGAGCAGCAGTCGTTTTACGTTGGCTTTTTGAGCCAGCGTGGCGGCTTGTCGGGAGGTGGCATGATAGCGCTCACCGGCTAAGTGGGCTTCGGCGTCGCTAAAAGTAGCCTCGTGGTAGAGAACGTCAATGCCGGAGATGGGCGTTGCTAATGTTTCATCAAAGCAAGTATCGGAGAAATAGGCGTAGGACGCCGGCGGTTTCGGAGCGGTAGTAATAGCAGTGTTTGGGATTGTATTTCCCTGTTTATCAACAAAGTCCGCTCCTTGCTTGATGGCTTTGATGGTGAGAAAATCGGGTTGGTATGTCTCGATAAAATCGTGTTTGATGTTCCGTTCTTTTTCTTTTTCACGGAAGATGAATCCCCATGTCGGGACGCGGTGGAACAGCGGAACGGTTTCGACCGTCAAACGACTGTTTTCGAAGATAGTCGTTGCTTTTCCATCTTCCAATGCTACGAAATGGAGCGGGAAATCTAATCCGGCGCCGCCGGAGAGCGCTAATCCGGCTTCCAAAAACTCGTGTAGCGGTTTTGGCGCATAGAGCGTGAGTTCTTTTTTCCGATTTTCCATGCTGAGCGTATTGAGAAAGCCCTGCAAGCCCAAGTAATGGTCGCCGTGCAGGTGCGAGATGAAGATATGGTCAATCTTGTGCAGCCTTACCGCATATTTCAGCATTTGCAGTTGCGCGCCTTCGCCGCAGTCTATCAGATAGAGCGTCTGCTCGTGCTCTAACACCTGACTGCTCAAACTTCGGTGTATCGTCGGAACGGCTGCCGAACTTCCCAGAATAGTAACTTTAAATCCCATCGCTTATAAAAAAAAACCGACCGTCCAACGGGGAAAAGGACGAGCCGGTCCATCAAATTATTATGAAAACAAAAAAAACTTATAAAAACTTCCATCCGAGATGGATTGAAAATACGTTGTTGTGAGCGTCGGATTTCACTGCTTTGTCGTTAACATCCTCATACAATACAACATCATCTTTTATCGCTTTGTTGAAAGTGTAACCATATTTCAAATCTATGGTAAGCATGGCTATATCAAAGCCTACTCCGGCGCTGCCCATAACATTGGCAGGATTGCGAAAATTCAGATCATTATTGTCCGACAACACATAATTGAACTCCGGTCCTAAAAACACCCGCACATTGGTCATTTTAACATCAAGCACTTTGTATCCCACTAAAACGGGGACATTGAGGTTGTGGCTATGGTAATGATTTTGGATGTTTGATTTGTTCGATTGATACGAATAGACCAACTCCGGCTGCACATACCATTTGTTAAACTTCACGCGAGCGAAAAATCCCAAGTCGAACCCCGGCTGAAAAGAATACTCTATGGCACCTTTACTGACTGAAAACTTTGAAAAGTTGGCGCCTGCCTTCACGCCAAAATTCGGCAAGGCGGAACAAACAACCGCCGCACAAACGAATAACGCTGTAATTACTACTTTCTTCATATATTTTTAGGTTTAAGAAATTTTTGCAAAGGTACGAAAATAATTGAGAATTGAGCGTTGAAAATTGAAAATTATTTTACTTCAACCCAATCTCCTCAACCTGTTCGATATATCTGCTTTCGCGTTGTGTGATGGCGACAATCAGTTTATAGGTTGAGTTTTCGGCTTTTTTGTCAATGGATTTGATTTTGTAGTTTTCGAATGTGACGGAATCCAAAACTCCTGCCACAGGTTTGATGGGCATGCCGTAAGGGTCGTCGTGCAGTGTTTCTCTTAGGACGTTGTGGAAGACATATTCCGGATTCGATTGCCCGTCCTGTGCTCCGATGATGCCGTCTTCGACTAAAAAGACGATCAGGTTGTAGTCGGTTGTCGCTGCTGTTGTGGCGGTATAGAACACTGTGGCGTTGATGGCGGTTTCGTCGTCTGTCAGCGCGGCTTCGGCTTTCAGTTGGAATGTCAGCGATTGTTGCAGTTCGGATTTTACGGTTTCCGCCCATTCGGAGGTGGAATACTTGAACATACCGGCGCTTTTTTGCATACGGTTGATAACTCCTGCCGGATTACTGTTGATGTTAAAGTCTTTGAGATAGGTCTCGCCTTCGGGGCATCGCAGGTCCAAAGTATAGGGCGGTTTTCCCGGTATTGCGTAATATCCCGCATGGACAGCCATGACGATAACGCGATGGCGGGAAGAGGCGGCGATTTCTTCGGCTAATTTTGCCGCTTCCGGACAGTTAACGCACAGTATGCCGGTATAATCCTCCAACAAAACCTTTTTAAAGGATTCGGCGGATAAGGTGTCAAGGGGTTGCGGGTCTATCGTATAGTAGGGGTCGTCCACGGTTTGGCATCCCGACAAACAGATTAACCACAAAGAGCACAAAGTACACACAAAGATAATAGACTGTTTCATTTTCAATAATATTTAAAAGGTTTAAAAAGAAGTTGTTATGGACAAAGTTAATCCGGTTGATTGCGGAACCTGACGGCAGACGCCTCCCACGCACAACAGACCTTCGCGTTGGCGTCCGTAGCGCAGGCTGATACGGCTTGCGCCTTCGGTATAGCCGGCGGCGAAGTTGTAGTAGTGCAGGTTGTTGCCGGACGGGTTGTTGTAGTTCCATTCGTCGCCAACGGAGACAAACCACTTGGGCGCTACGTTGAACTCTATCAATCCGCCGACCCAATCGCCCATGTCTTCGCTGTATTTTTCTTTTTTGCTCGTGAACAGTCCCTGCACTTCAAAACGCAACGATTTATCGGAGGTGATGTTCCATGTTACGTCGCCTACGGCGATGTTGGACAGTACCATATAGTCTTCATCCAGAATGCCTTTCTCTACTACGTGTTTGTTGTATTTTTGGTTGTAGTAGGCAACTTTTACTTTCAAACTTCTGTTGAGTTTTCGTTCTATTTCGCCGTTGATTTCCTGATAAAAAAGGATGTCCGACATGGATAAAAAGTCTTTTTCAATCTCTTTTGCCATGGCGTAGTTGAACGTCAACGTGGTACCGTATTGCCCTCCGATTTTGGTTTTCTTGGGGATGGTATAAACGACCTGTCCTTGAAAACCGGCTTCGCCGTTGGGTTGTGTGGCGTAGGGATACATGGTTGCCAAACTGTAAACGTGTTCTTTGGTGATAGCCGGCAGGTAGTTGATGTCCAACATGGGCGGCGTTCCCAGTTCGTTGGGATTGGATTTGAAATACATGTTGTCAATCCATTTGTATCCGACCAGCACGCCCAATCCTTTGGTAGAGTAGGAGAGGGTCGAGTAAAACGCCTGTCCTTTATTGTATATGTATTCGTTTAGGGCGGAGGGGTCGTTTTCTTTTTGAGCGTATTCGGTGTACCATGTAACGCCAAAGCCGCAGAGGTTCATCCTCGTAGCCCACGAGCCTACGTTGGAGGGCATCTTGGCGTATTGTTTGGCGATGGAGTCGCCGTTTTCGGTTTCCACGTTTCCGATAAATTGGTCGGGGACGTTCATGTAACGGCTCACGAAACTGCCTCCGACGGAGGCGCGTACTTTGTGAAAAGCCGCCTCATCGCTACCTGCAATGATGTCGTTGATGGCAAAGTCGCCGTCCAAGCCACGCACGATGCCGCGGTCTTTCTCGTATGGTTGCCAAAAATAACGCTGCACGCCCACCAAGCCTTTGATGTTGATGCCGTCGTATGCGTTGAAGGCGGCGTTGAATCCGTAGAGGTTGTTGTCGTAGCCGAGGTTCCACGATTCGTAGGAGCGGAGTATCAGTCCGCTACCGAACTGTTCGTAGAAATGTCCTGCCGTCATGCTCAACCGTCCGGTTTTATAACTTGCAAACCAGTATGGAACGCCCATCCCTTCGTAGCGAGGGTCGAAACCGATCATGGGGTTCAAATAGCCCTCAAAGCGCAATCCGGCGGAGAA
>WRLA01000019.1 GCA_009777825.1 Bacteroidales bacterium | reverse complement strand
CACAAGGCGATAGCGAAAAAGATTTTCAACAACTTTTGATAGAATTTTAGAAAAAATACAACTGATTATCAATAAATTACGAAAACACAAAGGCTTCTTTATTTAAAAGATTGGACAGGTATGATTGATAATAAAACAGGTAGATATGGCAAACGAAACAAATATGTATTACAGGTTCACGAGCGACAATGAGCCAAAAGAAGAACAACTTTCGTTTCTTATGCAGGAAGCGAGGGCGGAAGTTCGGGAAAAAAATTCAAATTTACAGTCTGTAATAATGGAAAATATTCAACGAGAGTACGAAAATATCAGAAAAATATTTCCAAACTTGTAAATGTATGGAACGACCGAAACTACTCATAATTGCGGGACCTAATGGAGCAGGGAAAACCACGGTTTTGCTTATTATGGGGATTTTGAAACAGGAAGACGCAGGCGGAAGAAGTACAAATTACGTGTTAAGCGGTTAAGGCTCTATCCCAATCCTTCCAAACCGCTTCGTAGTGATTGCTACGGATGGCTTGGAGGATTTGTGTTGGCGTGCGGTCGTCGTTGACAGAGAACTGTTCCAATTCGGTGATGTTTTTGGCGGAGTAGCCGCCCGGGTCGGTCTTCGAACCGGCGCTCAGGGTGGTGATGCCCAGCGACATCATGTTGTTACGGAAAGATTCGCTTTCGCGGGTGGAGAGGGCGATTTCGACGTCGTGGTCGAAGAGGCGAAAGGCGAAGATCAGTTGCGCCAACTGTTTATCGGTCATGACGACGTTGGGTTGGAAGTCGTTGCCCTCGTGCGGACGCATGCGGGGGAAGGAGATGGAGTACTTGGTGCGCCAGTAGTGTTTCTGCAAATATCGCAGGTGCAACGCCATAAAGAGGGCGTCGGTGCGCCAATCCTCCAGTCCGATTAAGACGCCCAATCCCATTTTATGGATTCCGGCGGCGCCCATGCGTTCAAACGTATCCAACCGCCATGCGAAGTCGGACTTTATCCCTTTGGGATGATACACTTTGTAACGCTCCCTGTGGTAGGTCTCCTGATAGCAATAGACGGCATTCAGTCCGGCGTGTATCAGTCGCTCGTATTCTTCCTGTTTCAGGGGCTGTACCTCGATGGAGATGGAGGAGAAGTGGGGTTTTACCAAGTTGATGGCGTGTTCGAGATATTCTACGCCGACTTGTCGCGGCGACTCTCCGGTAACTAATAAGACGTGTTCAAATCCGCCCATCGCTTTGATTGCCTGCACTTCTTCCAAGATTTGTTGGTCGTCGAGGATGCGACGTTGTATCGGGTTGTCGTGGTTGAAGCCGCAATAGACGCAGTGGTTGACGCAGGCGTTACTCAGGTAGAGTGGGACGTAGAGTTGTACGGTTTTTCCGAAACGCTGCCGGGTGTATTTGCGGCTTAATGTTGCCATGTTTTCCAAGTATTGCTCCGCCGCGGGCGACAGCAATGCCATGAAGTTGGTGATGTTCAACTGCGGCGTGGCGATGGCACGCTCGACGTCGGCGGGTGTGCAGGCGTAGATTTGGGCGGTGATGTCATCCCAGGAATGTTGGGCTATTTCGTTGATGAAGTTCATGTTTACGTTTTTAATATTTTTTCAGCACATATATTTTTTCAGCACAGAGACACAGAGGGCACAGAGTTTCACAGAGTTTTTTACCACAAAGGGGCACAAAGGTTTTTCACAAAGGTTTTTCAGCAATCACATAAATCATTAAAATCATATTAAAATCACAGTTCAGACAACAATTTTCAACTCTCAACTCTCAACTCTCAACTCTCAATCGCCTTCACCCCCGGCAGTATTTTTCCTTCTAAGTATTCAATCATGGCTCCGCCGCCGGTAGAGACGTAACTCACGTCGTCTTTGAAACCGTATTTTCCGATTGCTGCTACGCTGTCGCCGCCTCCGATGAGTGAGTAGGCTCCTTTTTTGGTGGCGCGCGCGATGGCTTCGGCGACGGCTTTGGTTCCTTTTTCGAAGTTGCTCATCTCGAAGACGCCCATGGGACCGTTCCAGAGGATGGTCTTGGCGTTTTCTATCACTTCGGCGAAGTCGTGGATGGCTTTGGGTCCGATGTCCAATCCCATCCATCCGTCGGGGAGATGGCGATTGTCGCACGTTTTGCTGTTGGCGTCGTTGGCGAAGTTGTCGGCGATGATGGCGTCGTCGGCAAAATGGAGTTTGACGCCGGCTTTTTCGGCTTTTTCGATGGTGGCTTTGGCGACATCTAAGGCTTCGGTTTCGCACAACGAACTGCCGATGGTTCCGCCCATCGCCTTGATAAAGGTGTATTGCATGCCGCCGCCGATGATGATGGCGTCCACCTTATCGAGCAGATGTTCTAATGCGGCGATCTTGTCGGAGACCTTCGCGCCGCCGACGATGAAGAGAAAAGGATGTGTCGGTTTTTTCAACACCTTTTCGAGGTTTCCGACTTCGTTTGCCATCACGTAGCCGAACATTTTATGTTGTTCGTCGAAAAGGTCGGCGATGAGCGCTGTTGAGGCATGGGCGCGGTGTGCGGTGCCGAAGGCATCGTTGACATAGACGTCGGCATAACTTGCCAACTGCTGCGTAAAAGATTTCTGTTGCTCTTTCATCGCTTTTTTGGCGGCGCTTTTCTCTTCGTCGGAGACGTCGTCGGGCAGTCCACGTGGTTTGCCCTCTTCTTCGGCGTAGAAGCGGAGGTTTTCCAAGAGTAGCACTTCGCCGTTTTTCAATGCTGCGGTCATGTTTTTCGTTGATTCGCCCATGCAGTCGTCGGCGAATTGTACCGGCACGTTCAACACCTTGCTCAGGTAAGGCACAACGGGTTTCAGCGAGTATTTCTCGTCGGGGTTCTTCTTCGGACGTCCCAAGTGGGACATCAGGATGACGGCGGCGCCGTCGTTTAAAATTTTCTTGATCGTCGGTACCGCCGCATCAATGCGCGTGGCGTCGGTAATCTCTTTTTGCTCGTTCAATGGGACGTTGAAGTCAACGCGCACGATGGCTTTTTTTCCCTTAAAGTCAAATCCGTCAATGGTTTTCATCGTTATATCTCTTTAAATTAAATATCATGTTACAAGGAAACAAAGGTACGGATTTTTTTTGATACCATTCTTTGATGAAAAATGTGTACTTTTGCAGAAAATAAAATTTCGACATGAAAGGAAACCGACAGACGATTAAAATCAAAGATAAGACTTTTGAGAAGTTCATCAAAGAACCTGAGATACAGAGAGTTATAAAACACATTGCCGAAAAGATTAACGCTGATTTGGCAGGACAGAATCCGCTGTTTCTGATTATTTTGAACGGGGCTTTTATGTTTGCCGCCGACTTGATGAAGTCCATCACCATTGACTGTCAACTCAGTTTTGTGAAACTGTCGTCCTATTCCGGGACGCAGACCACGCAGGTTGTCCGCGAGTTGATTGGTTTGGACAGTTCCATCGAAGGGCGTTGCGTGGTTGTTGTAGAGGACATTGTGGATACCGGAATGACGATGGAACATCTGCTCAACAACCTGAAAGGATTGGGCGCCAAAGAAGTACGTATTGCCACGTTGACTTTCAAACCCGACTCTTTCCTCTACGACTACCCCATAGATTACGTCGGGATGCGCATCCCCAACGATTTCATCGTCGGATACGGTTTCGATTACGACGGATACGGAAGAAATTCCGCAGATATATATAAAATTATCGAATAAACATAAAGACGATGCCATGTTAAATATCGCATTATTTGGTCCTCCGGGCAGTGGAAAAGGAACGCAATCGGAACGGATTTTCGAAAGATACGGGTTAGCCTACATCTCCACTGGCGACCTCCTGCGCAGGGAGATTGCGGAATGTACTCCTTTGGGCATGGAAGCGAAGTCGGTCATTGACCGGGGAGGCTTGGTCGAAGATGAAATGGTTGTGCATATCATCGAAAAATACCTCAACACCCATTCCCATTCCAAAGGGATTCTGTTCGATGGCTTTCCGCGTACAACAGCGCAGTGTTATATCCTCGAAGAGATGTTGGCGAAGATGAATACCGTCTTGAGTGGCATGTTTTTTCTCGATGTTCCCGAAGAGGAATTACGCCGCAGGATGTTGTATCGCGCCCAAAAAAGCGGTCGCAGCGATGACAACATCGAGGTCATCAACCGTCGTTTGGAAGAGTATCATGAAAAGACGCTCCCCGTGATGGAGTTCTACGCCGAGCGCGGGAAGTTATACCGTATCAACGGTCTGGGCAGCGAGGCAGAAGTCCTTGAACGTCTTTGCGTTGAAATAGAACAAATTGTAAAAACCGGATAGCGACTATGGCGGATTCCAACTTTATAGATTACGTGAAAATATGCTGCCGCAGCGGCAAAGGCGGCGCCGGATCAGCCCATTTCTACCGCACGCGCGGCAATCCCAAAGGCGGACCGGACGGCGGCAACGGTGGGCGCGGCGGACATATCGTCGTCAAGGGCAATCAACAACTGTGGACGCTGCTGCACCTCAAATATACCAAACACGTTTACGCCGACAACGGCGAAGGCGGCAGCAGCAACCTGAAAACGGGCGCCGATGGCAACGACAGAATCATCGAAGTCCCATTAGGAACCGTCGCCCGCGACGCCGAAACAGGAGAATTTCTCGGCGAAATCACTGAAAACAACCAGCAGTTCGTCCTGCTGCAAGGCGGACGCGGCGGCAAGGGCAACGACCATTTCAAGTCGGCGACCTTCCAAGCGCCGCGCTTTGCCCAACCCGGAGAAGAGGGCATAGAGAAATGGGTGATATTCGAGTTGAAACTGTTAGCCGACGTCGGATTGGTCGGCTTTCCCAATGCGGGGAAGTCAACGCTGCTGTCGGTGGTGTCGGCGGCAAAACCCGAAATCGCCGACTATCCCTTCACCACGCTGACGCCCAACCTCGGCATGGTCTATTACCGCGACCACCGCTCGTTTGTCATGGCGGACATTCCCGGAATCATCGAAGGCGCCGCCGAAGGGAAAGGTCTGGGACTGAGGTTTTTACGACACATAGAACGTAACGCGCTCCTGCTCTTTATGATACCGGCAGACGCCGACAACATCAAAAACGAATACAAAATCCTCAACAACGAACTGAAAAAATACAACCCCGAAACCTTAGACAAACAACGCCTCATCGCCATCAGCAAAAGCGACCTCTTGGACGACGTCATGATAAGTCAAATGAAAAAGACGCTACCCAGAGGCATTCCCGCCCTCTTCATCTCGTCGGTAACACAGCAAGGCATTGATCAACTGAAAGATATGATTTGGAAGATGTTGAATGAATATTAAATAAATATTTTGTTTTTTTGAAAAAAATTTAGTTTATATCAAAAACATTTTGTTCCTTTGCAGAAAATTTAGTTTATATCAAAAATATTTATGGGCTTATGGGAGAAAATATCTTAATACGGGAAAAGTATTTGACTAAAATAGTCCCTTTTATCAACAAGCAGTTGATAAAAGTGCTTACGGGGCAACGCCGCGTAGGGAAAAGTTATATTTTAAAACAAATCATTCAACACATTCAACACATTGATGACAAAGCAAATATAATTTATATTGATAAGGAAGATTTGAATTTCGTGAAGATAAAATCAGCCATCGAATTGAATGATTATGTGAAAATGAACACGAGGCAAGGTGTAAAGAATTACATCTTCATTGATGAAATTCAAGAAATTGATAAATTTGAGATTGCTTTGCGAAGTTTGCTACCGAATGATATTTACGATATTTATTGCACAGGGAGCAATGCGAATATGCTTTCCGGCGAGATAAGTACCTATCTCAGTGGTCGTTATATTGAAATTGAAATCAGTTCGCTTTCGTTTTGCGAATTTTTACAGTTTCATGAACTCGAAAACAACGATGATTCGTTAAAACTTTATTTGCGTTACGGCGGATTACCATTTCTGAAACATTTGGAACTTAAAGACGAAATCGTATTTGCTTATCTCAGAGGGGTTTACAATACAATTTTGTATCGCGATATTATAAAACGGTACGATTTAAGGAATAATGTTTTTTTGGAAAATCTCACCTGTTTCCTTGCCGATAATATCGGACAACTGTTTTCTGCAAAAAACATTAGCGATTATCTCAAATCGCAAATGGCAAAGGTGGCTGTTTCGCAAGTTATTGATTATCTGCGTTATATGTCCGAGTCTTATATGATTCATCGAGTAGGGCGCATGGAAATTGCAGGTAAAAAAATATTCGAAATAGGCGAAAAACACTACTTTGAAGACATCGGACTGCGCAACGCCTTTTGGGAATATCGCCCCGACGACATCGGGAAAATAATGGAAAATGCTGTGTATAAACAACTTGTATATAATGATTTTGAAATCAAAATTGGTCAACTTGGTAACAATGAGATAGATTTTGTTTGTAAAAAAGATGGCGAATACCTGTATGTGCAAGTGTGTTATTTGCTGCACAATCAAAGCACCATTGACCGCGAGTTTGGCAATCTGGAAAAAATAGACGACAATTATCCCAAAATAGTGGTTTCCATGGACGATTTTCGCGGCAACACGCGCAACGGGATAAGGCATGTACAACTGAGGGAGTTTTTATCGGGTAGTAATGAATAAATTATTATCTTTGCAGTCAAAAATATATGATAATATGTCCGAACAGCCCAAAAAAGTTTTCTCCCTATTGCAACTGCTGCAAAGCGTCAGCAGGATGGTGGCAAAGACCTACGAACATTCGTACTGGATTAAGGCGGAAATCACCAAAATCAATGAGTATAAATACAGCGGACATTGCTATCCCGAACTCGTAGAGAAACAAAACGGGAAGATCGTAGCGCAGGTTCGCGCCATCATCTGGGCGAAGACCTACCAAAGCATCAAGAAAAACTTCGAAGCCGTCGTCAAAGAGCCGTTGAAAGAGGGCATGACGGTGGTACTTTTGGGACAAATCAGTTTTGACCCGCTCCACGGCATCGCGCTCAACATACAGGACATTGACCCGTCATACACCCTCGGCGACATGATGCGCGAACGAAATGCCGCCATCGACAGACTGAAAAGAGAGGGATTGTTTGAAAAAAACAAACGACTCTCGCTACCCGTCCTGCCACGTCGGCTGGCGATTATCTCCGTGATGACCAGCAAGGGTTTTCAGGATTTCAACAACGTCCTATCCGATTACAAGGAGAAATACAAACCTTTTACGCGCCTGTTTCCGGCGCTGTTGCAGGGCGACAAGGCTGTGGAATCCATGATGCAGGCGTTGGCAAAAGTTCAACAGTATGCGCACCTGTTCGACGCCGTCTTAATCCTGCGCGGCGGCGGGAGCGACATCGGACTCAACGCCTACGACAGTTATGAGTTTGCCGCCGCCGTGGCGACATTCCCGTTGCCCGTCATCACCGGCATCGGACATTCGACCAACGAAACAGTGGTTGAGATGGTCGCATGGAAAAACATGATCACGCCCACCGAAACGGCTTACTTCCTGATGTCGCGCTATTCCGACTTTGAACAATCCTGCACCAAGGCGTTTAACACCATCGCCACCGCCGTCCGCAACAAAATCAAACAACACCAACAGCGCCTCAGCCAAAGCGCACAACAAATCCAACGCCTCACAACACAAAAAACACAAAAAGCACACCATCAACTGCTTCTGCTGAAAGGACATATCAAAACACTAGCGACGAATATTCTAAAAAACAATGAACGCCGCCTTGCCACTACTACCGAACTGCTTGTCCGTCTCCCTGCCATCAACATCCAAAATGCACAGAACAAACTCGACATTACTACCATCAAAGCCCGTATCTTCGACCCGGCAGCGGTGCTGAAAAAGGGATTTTCCATCACCAAACACCGCAAACACACCATCGTCAACCTGCAAAGCCTCAAACAGGGCGACGCCATCACCACATACTTGCAAAGCGGAAAAATTAACAGTGTCATCAAAAAAATCACCCCCAATGAATAATAAAGGAAAAAGTTATCAGGAAGCCTATCAGGAATTGGTCGAGATAGTCAAAGAATTGGAAAGCGACCACGTCTCCATCGACGACATGTCGAAAAAAGTAAAACGTGCCACTGCACTGGCGCACGTCTGCAAAGAGAAATTGAAAATGACCGAAAAGGAGGTTGTTGAAATTCTACAGGAACTGGAAAGCGGCGGGGAGAGCGGAAAACCGTGATTTAGATACAAGATTTTTCCCGTCATCGCAAAAGCAATAGCCCGAAACAAGCCGGTGTTAATCAACATTCCGGATTGCTTCGGGCTATCGCCGACGCTACATCTCACATCTCACTACTTCACCGCATCCAAAAATATCGGGTCGTTGAAGAATTTGATGAACTCTCTGTCTTTCAGCGCGGTACCTTTGAGTGCGGGTTTGGCGGTGATGGCGTCTTTGAGGTTGGTTGCGAGGTTGTTTTTGTCGCCTTTGCGGGCGTATGCCACGGCGGTTAAGTAGGAGACTTCGGCGGTTTTAGGTTCGCAGCAGTTGAGGACGTTGATGGCGTCGTCGGTCTTTTTGTTTACCAACTGAGCCAATGCCAATCCGTAGGTGCAGTTATTGCTGCTCAACATGCCTTGTGCTTGGGAGAAGTTGCCGTTGGCGATTTCGGTTAATCCGATGTTGTATTGCGCTTCGGGCAACGATTTTGCCTTGTTGTAACAGTTCATGGCTTCGGCAAAGTCGCCTTGTCGTGATGCTAAGACGCCGAGGTTGTTTTGAACTTGGGGTGCGCTGCTGTTCAATGTTTCTGCTTTTTTCAGCCATTGGGTAGCGTCTTCGTTGTTCAGTTGCAGGAGTGCAACGGCGGCGGCGTTGTTGTGGGCGGCGGCGGATTGCGGGAACTGCTGCATGGCGTTTTTATAGACGGTCAACTGCTTGTCCAAATCGTTAGGATAGAGTGTGGCTGCGTAGAGGATTTCGGGTTCTTTCAGTTTCGACGGTTCTGAGATGGCGAAGTCTGCCAGTTCTGTATCAGTGAACTTTGGTTCTAAACAGGTAACGGCGATGATGGCGCGGCGTAACGGGTCTAAGATGGTGGGGTTCATCGTCGGATATTTGCGTGCAAGGGCGTTGATGGCTCTTTGGCGACCGTCTTTGTCATTGCTGCTGTAGTCGTTGATGACTGCCATGGCGGCGGCTTTGTCGGGGAACGTAGAACTTTGAACGCTGCTGGAGTAGCCTTCCCAGTCTTCGCCGTTGCCTCTGGTAGTAAAGTCGGGTACGGTTTTGCCGAACACTTTATCTTTTTCCCAGATTTTCTTCACCACGAGGGCGCGTTGTTCGGAGAGGCGGTTGTTGAACTTTATCTCGCCGTCGGGGGAAGCCCATCCGTCAATGGTGATATTGTCAATAGCCCATCCCAAGCCGATAAACTCTTTCAGGTCGGCGATGCCTTGTTTGGTCTCGTTGCTCTTGTTGAGACCGAAAGATGTGCTGTAGTTGGAACTTCCGACGGAGTAGTAGTAGTATGCTGATTTGGTAACCTTTGTGATTTTTTCATAACCATGCGGCGCCAAAGCAGGCTGTTCGCAGTTTTGGATGCGGGTGGAGGTGATGATGACCCCATCTGCCATTTTCGTTTTGTAATCCGGGTTTTTCACAGCCTTATAGTCGCTGTACGATTTAGGATTAGAGATTTTTTTGAAGTCGTTGATACTCATAACAAACATCTCGACGTTCAGTTCCGATGCTTCCATGTCGGGAGCATAGTCGAAAGAGCCTTTGTAACTTGTCGAGCCGCCGTTTTTCTTGGAGATGACGGTATAGCCCAGCGAACTGCCTTTTTCTCCGGTAACGATGACCGGGTCGAGCATTTTACTTCCCGTAGCGGATTTCACCTCAGGAAACAACACTACAACGGCTTTTTTCTCGAAATACTTGGGCGACACGGTGGCGTCAACAGTGAAATTCACTTTGTTTCCAACTGCTTCCAAGACTTCCGGCGTTACCTTGTAGGTAACATTTTCGGGGTGTTTCGCCATTTTACCGGGACCACCGCACGAACTAAACATAAACAGCCCTAATATCATGGCTGCCATCATTGCGACATAAACATTCTTCTTCATAACGCTTAAAAATTTAATTAATACAATATTATTTATGATAATTCTTCTTTAATTTTCGGAATGCAAAAGTACGAATATTATTGTTATGTAAAAGCAAAAATGTTTTTTTTATGATTTTTTTTTCACAATTCTCATTTTTCGACGAAAAAAGCGTACTTTTGCAGCGTTAAATTCATTTTATATTGTGATTATGCACCTGAGTGAACAAGAGATTATACGCCGACAATCGTTGGAAGAGTTGCGCAAACTGGGGATAGATCCCTATCCTGCCGCCGAATATCCGGTTAATGTTACGTCGAAACAGATAAAAGAGACCTACAATCCCGAAGAGAACAACCTGCAAGATGTCTGTTTTGCAGGACGGATTATGAGCATCCGTGTGATGGGAAAAGCCTCTTTTGCGGTGTTGCAGGACGAATCCGGACGGATTCAGGTTTACGTCAACCGCGATGAACTTTGTCCCGCCGACGACCATACCTTATATAATACGGTATTCCGCCGACTACTCGATATCGGCGACATCATCGGAGTGAAAGGTCCCGTTTTTATCACGAAGACGGGCGAGATTTCCATCTTAGCCAAAGAATTGACGGTGTTGTGCAAATCGCTGCACCCGCTTCCGATAGTGAAAGAGAAAGACGGACAGATCTATGACGCTTTTACCGACCCAGAACTGCGCTATCGGCAACGTTACGTGGATTTGATTGTCAACTCGCATGTGCGTGAAGTTTTTACCAAACGCGCTACGATTATCAACACCATGCGTCAAACTTTTAACGAACAGGGATTTTTGGAGGTCGAAACACCCATTCTGCAAGCCATCCCCGGTGGAGCGGCGGCGCGTCCGTTTATCACGCATCACAATACGTTGGACATGCCGCTCTATTTGAGGATTGCTAACGAACTGTATCTCAAACGTTTGATAGTAGGCGGATACAACGGTGTGTACGAGTTTGCCAAAGACTTCCGCAACGAAGGGATGGATCGCACGCACAATCCGGAGTTTACCGTAATGGAGATTTACGTCGCCTACAAAGATTACTTCTGGATGATGCGCTTCGTCGAACAGACGCTCGAAAAAGTCGCTCTCGCCGTCAATGGTACCACGAAAGTACAATGCGGAGATAACGAACTCGACTTCAAGGCGCCCTACCCGCGTATCTCCATGTACGACGCCATCAAACAATACACCGGATACGACATCTCCGGCATGGATGAAGAGGCTCTGCGCAACGTGTGCCGCACCTTAGAAATACACACAACCCCCGCCATGGGCAAAGGCAAACTGATTGACGCCATCTTCGGCGAAAAGTGCGAACACCATTTCGTCCAGCCGACGTTCATCATAGACTATCCCGAAGAGATGTCGCCGCTCACCAAAAAACACCGCAGCATCGAAGGGCTGACCGAGCGTTTCGAACTGTTTGTCAACGGAAAAGAGATATGCAACGCTTATTCCGAATTAAACGACCCAATAGACCAGTTAGAACGTTTCAGAGCGCAGTTAGCCCTCTCGGAAAGAGGCGACGACGAAGCCATGTTCATTGACAACGACTTCGTGCGGGCATTAGAATACGGTATGCCACCCACTTCGGGTCTGGGCATCGGGATAGACCGCCTGACGATGATGTTGACCAACTCCGCCTCTATCCAGGATGTGCTTTTCTTCCCACAGATGCGACCGGAAGGGCAAACGCATTAAAAATACATCCGCGTTCGAGCAGGAACTTCTCAACTCCTCACCACATCAAACGTCCCATTGTCGAACAAGCGAATGATGGTTGAGGGGTGGACTTCGCGGACGACATTGCGTTCCCAGTCAACGGCGTAGTCAACGCCGTTTTTGATGCTTTCGGATATCACGGGGAAGGAGATGGGGTGCGCCTCGCCGCTGATGTTGGCGGAGGTGGAGACGATGGGTTTGCCGAAGCGATGGAGCAGCGTCTTGCAGAACAGTTCGTTGACGATGCGGATGGCGATGCTTCCGTCCGATGCCATCACGTTTTTGGCGATGTTTTTGGCTTTGGGATAGACGATGGTCAGTGGACGGACATATTGCGCAATCAGGTCGTAGGCGATAGACGGCACGTGCGTTACATAGTCTTTGAGTTTGGCGGCTTCGTCCAAGAGGATGATAAAACTTTGTTGTTGTGCGCGGTGTTTGATTCTGTAAATCTTTTCCACTGCTTTGCTGTTGGTGGCGTCGCAGCCGATGCCCCAGATGGTGTCGGTCGGATAGAGGACGACGCCTCCTTTTTTCAGGACTTGGATGCTCTTTTCTACTTCGATGTCAAGATGTTGTGTCATGATTAAAGATGTTTGTTAAGGTGTTAATATTTATATTGTATCCGCATTTGAAATGTTGTTGCGGGCATTTTCGGAAACCGTGTAAACCGCAGGGGCGGCATGGCAAATCTCCTTCACATTCAACGATATATGAGATTTCGGAGAGCGGTGCAAATCCAAAACTTGGGACGGTGCTGCAGAAAACGGTCGTTACCGGTGCGTTGACGGCGCTGCACAGGTGCGTGGGGGCGGAGTCGTTTACGTAGTTCATCTGCGCCTGTTGCATCAAAGAGGCTGACTGTAAAAGAGTTAATCTTCCGGCAAGGTTTACCGAGCAGGCATGTCCCGACGTGCGGATGATTTCGTCGCACAGCGGTTGGTCGGTTTTTCCGCCGAGGAAATAGATTGTCAAGTCGGACGGAAGTTGTTGCACAAAGCGTATCCATTGCTCTTTGGGGAACTGTTTGGTGAACCACAGCGAAGCCGGCGAGATGGTGATGTAAAGCGCTGTTTTATAACGTGAAACGAAAGCAACGTCATCTCCCGACGGATAGAGGCGAAGACCGCGTTGCGGTTGCGGCACGAAACGCGAGATAAGCGAAAGGTTGCGGTCGGTTTCGTGAAGATGGCTGTCGAAAAGATGTTTTACCCGATGGGTGAAAAAGAACGAGAGCGGGTTTTTTTTGAATCCCGTCGTTATCTTCGCACGCGAAAAGGCGGTCAGAAAGCCGGTGGAGAGAAAACGCTGTACATTGACGACGAGGTCGTACCTCTGCTGCCGTATGCGGAATAGCAGGCGCAGGAGGTTTTTGTACTTTTTCTGTTTCTTGTCCCAAATCAAAACCTTGTGCAGGAAGGGATGTTGTTCAAACAGCGTTTCGTTTCCCTTTTTCACCAAGATGTCAATGGCGGCGTCGGGAAATTGCCGGTGGAGGTTTTCCATAATCGGCGTTGTCAGGATGACGTCGCCGATGGAGGCGGTTTGGATGATGAGGATTTTCATTTTACAACAATAGTATTCTTTTAAACGCATTAATGTCCACAGCATTTACTTTTGGAAAATCAATGTGTTTCAATATATTAAAATGCTTGTCGTTGGTAACGATATAGTCTGCATTCGCGCTGACAGCGCAATCCACAAATTTGTTATCATCAGGGTCGGCGGCTATCAACTGCCATTTATAATATGTGATGATTGGCTCTGCATGAGATGCATTCAGAATGGCGCCAACTACATATTTTGCTAATGCACCGGAATAGTAATGCGACAGAATCTCTTGATATTCATTTAGTATTTCATTGGTGTAACACAAAGCAAATTTTTTATCATGGAATGCCTGCCACAACCAAAAGAAATCGGAATACTCTTGCACGGAAACAAGCAGACAATTGGTGTCCAATACTATTCTTTTCATTGGTAAGGTGTTCTTAAATGAGTGTTTAACAAGTCGTGCATCATTTCGTTACTCATGTTCTTTTCTTGCCAAATTCGTTTCCCTTCTTCGTCCACTTTTTGGCAATAGTAATTGAACAAAACCTCTTTTAATTCATTGAGACTCTCTTCATCCTTATTGTATGAAAATACACGCAACAAGTGTAACTGTACGGGATTCAACATGGTTGATTGCATATTATTTTATCTTTAAATTTTTAAACTTTATAATCTCTCAGCGCCTCATTCAGCGAGGTCTTTTTATCTGTTGACGGTTTTCGTTGTCCGATAATCAGTGCGCACGGCACCTGAAACGTTCCGGCGGGGAAAGTTTTGGAAATACTTCCCGAAATGACCACCGAGCGTCTAGGGACGAATCCTTTATACTCAACCGTCTCTTTTTGTGAAACGTCAATGATTTTGGTCGAAGCCGTCAAGACCACGTTGGCGCCGAGTACGACCTCGTCTTCCAGCCGCACGCCCTCTACCACGATGCAGCGCGAGCCGAGGAAACAGTTGTCGCCGATGATGACCGGATTCGCCTGCACCGGCTCCAGCACGCCTCCTATCCCGACGCCTCCGCTCAGATGGACATTTTTCCCTATCTGGGCGCACGAGCCGACGGTCGCCCATGTGTCAATCATCGTTCCCGAATCCACGTATGCGCCGATGTTGACGTATGACGGCATCATCACCGTACCGGGTGCGAGGAAAGAACCGTAACGGGCAACGCCGGGCGGAACCACACGCACCTGCTGCTGCTCAAAGTTCTTCTTCAGCGGAATCTTGTCGTAAAACTCCAACGCTTCGGCGTGGATGGGCTGCATCTTTTTGATAGTAAAATATAACAGGATGGCTTTTTTTAGCCATTCGTTCACACGCCATTCGTCGTCGGACGTCGGCTCGGCAACGCGTAATTGTCCAGTGTCGAGCAGGTGGATGGCGGTTTCAATACTCTGAATCACCTCTTTGTCGTTGACGAGTTGGCGATTTTCCCAGCACTGTTCTATATGTTTTTGAAGGTCGTTCATGGTGATTTTCAGTTTGTTCGCTCTTGTAACATCTCTGTTCGTGATACTTTCTTTTTTTCTGCAAAGGTACGATTTTTTAATTACTTTTCAGCACAGAGCCACAGAGTTCACGGAGTTTCACAGAGTGTTTTTATCCCTTCAACCTTTTATCGCCGCAGGCATTTATCATCACTCCAACTCTTTCATCTTGAACGAAAACTCCCCCCGTGCCTTGTCGGCGGTAACGACGACTTTATATTGCTTCCCGTTTTCCACGTTCTTTAAAGTGTCAGAGGTGTTTGGCGGGATTTCGGTAATCACGTTGCCGGCGACGTCGCAAAACTCTATTTTCAGGGCGCCTTGGGTGATGTTGCTCGAATAAATCAATCCCCAATTATCTCCTTTGGCTTTGAAGGTATGCTCTCCTGGTCCATTGGCTGTTGTTAGAAAACGCATGTACCATGTATTGCCCCATTCGATTCTTGTACTTGGCGTATGATTCAAAGAACGCGGCGTATCAAAAGACAGCCGGTATGTTACGTCAACCAAAATCCACGTAAGCATGAGCGCCATTAATGCAATACCTGTTACCAGCAGATATTTCTTCGGTTTTTTCGGCAAATTCATCTCCTGTCGGGTGTGAGCGGCGCCACAATTAGGACAAAACTTTACATCGTTTGAAATGCTGACATTGCATTGGGGACAAACGACCCTTTGTCTAATAAAATTTCTGACAATGATATAAGCGATGAAACCACTGGAATTCATCAATGATATGATGAAAAATAACATGCGAAGGCTCGGTTTCACCCCTTTCGCTTTCGCATCTGCATAAACCCACAAGGCAAGGAACAACTCTCCTAACACTGCCATGATGACTACTGTCCAAACAAAAATTATCGGATCATTCATAATATTCGTTGTTTTAAATTAATATTGATTGAAATAATTTTAAAAAATACAAGAATGCATATCGTACTGATATACAAGTATAAAAGTACAATTTTCAGTGCAGGAATCGGAATCAACGACAGCAACACTATCGTCTCCATCACCAATAAAGCGCACATCATGATGACCGCCAACGTCCTGATAAATCTTCTTTTTTTCTGAGGGACGGCGTTCATCTTTTGCCATGTCGCTGCCTCTAATTCGGGTGGCGGGCTTAATTCCCGACTGAAACTTTTCTTTAACAAAACATCTATATCATTCGTTTTCATGCTAATACCTCCATTTCTTTTTTTAACAGTTCTTTGGCGTGGCTGAGCCGGAACTTGACCGTACTCATGTTCAATTTCATTATTTCCGCTATTTCGTTATACGAGAACTCTTTGAAATAGAACAGGATTATCGGGATACGGTATTTGTCGTCTAACGCCGACACGGCTTTTTGCAGTTGCTGCATGGTTTCCTGTTCTATCATGAGTTCGTCAGCGGTGACGTTGGTTGCTCTTCCAAACAGTTCGGCAGCGGCGTCATCGTTGAAAAAAGCCTCCGCCACATCCACCTCTTTCCACTTCGGAGCCGATTTTCTGTAAATATTCAGACACACCGTGTAAATCCAGTTCATTGGATTTTTCTCTTTTCTGATGTTACTAAGTTTTTCGGCTACCCGTACCCACGTCTCGCCAAACAGGTCGTCGGCGTGCATTTTCGAGCGCGTCAGGCGGATGCACAGCGTATAAATCTGATTTTTATACATCTTATACAGGGTCTCCAAACTTAAAACATCGGATATCATTATTCATTTTTTGAACATTAAGTTATTAGATATATCCTGAAATGTCGGAATTGTTAGAACTTTCTGCAAAAATACATGAAATTTTCCACAGGGTGTATGACAAATTGCACTTCGTGCTTATATTTAATTTTTTTGATGCAATTTGTCATACACCTCATTTCAAATTGTCCATGTTACTATCCAGATTTTTTTTACCTTTGCCGAAAAGTAGAAATTTGGAAAAATCATTCATTTTAGAGCATCATAAGGCGTTAGACATTTTTGGAGTTCAGGAGCAGAACCTCCAGTTGATAAAGACTTTTTTTCCGAAGTTGTCCCTTGTTGCGCGGGGCGAGTTGCTGAAAATCATCGGCGATGCGGAAGAACTTGTCCGTTTTGAAGAGAAGTTTCAGATGGTGGAGTGGCACTACGACCAGTTCGGAAAAATCGAAGCAAAAGACATTCAGAACATTATGGACGCCGCCACTTCGGGACAGTACCTCGCCGAACATAAACCCGACAACGATGTCCTGCTGCACGGCTGTCACGGCAGGATGATTAAGGCACGCACACCCAACCAGAAAAAGTTGGTGAAGATGTACGACACCAACGACCTCATCTTCGCCATCGGTCCCGCCGGCTCGGGAAAAACCTACACCGCCATCGCCTTAGCCGTGAGAGCGCTGAAGAACAAAGAGATACGGAAAATCATCCTCAGCCGTCCCGCCGTCGAAGCCGGCGAAAAACTCGGCTTCCTCCCCGGCGACACCAAAGACAAGTTAGACCCCTACCTCCAACCACTCTACGACGCCCTGCAAGACATGATCCCCGCCGCAAAACTGAGAGACCACCTCGAAAACAACGTGATACAAATCGCCCCCTTAGCCTTCATGCGCGGACGAACCCTGAGCGACGCCGTCATCATCCTCGACGAAGCCCAAAACACCACCACCCACCAAATCAAAATGTTCCTCACCCGCATGGGACTCAACGCCAAGATGATCGTTACCGGCGACATCACCCAAATAGATCTGCCCCCCTCCCAAACATCCGGACTTATACAAGCCATGCACATCCTCCGCAACATCCCCGGCATTGCCAAAGTAACGTTCGACAAAAACGACATCGTCCGCCATAAGTTGGTGCAGCGGATTGTGGAGGCTTATGAGCGGTTTGATGGGGAGAATGGGAAGGATGGGAAGAAGAAATAAAATGATAATGTTTAATATCTCAAATAAAATGTGTACTTTTGCACAAAATTTTAAACGTTATGAATCGGGTAAAATATTCGTTGCTTCCCCGTTTGACAAAGCTTTTGGAGGAATTGGGCGAAGACATTAAGTTGGCGAGGCTTCGGCGCCGGCTGAGCGCCGCTCAGGTTGCCGAGCGCGCCGGAATCTCGCGCTCTACGCTCTGGCAGATTGAAAAAGGGTTGCCCAATGTGTCTATGGGCTATTATGCGCAGGTACTGTTTGTGCTTGGTCTGGAGAAAAATCTCTCCACCATGGCGGCAGACGACGTGCTGGGACGAAAGTTACAGGATGCGGAGATATTGGTGAGGAGGCGGGCGCCGAAAAAGTTGAAAATTGAAAGTTGAAAATTAGAATAAGGTGGATAGTAATAGGAAAATATTGGTTTATGCTGATTGGGATGGGTTACAAACGCCTCAAGTCGTTGGGACGCTGTATGCTTCGCGTTCGAGGGGGAAAGAGATTTTTTCTTTTGAGTATGATAAAACTTGGCTGCAATCGCCTTTTGTTCAGGAGATTGACCCGGATTTGGGGCTTTATGCGGGTATTCAATATCTGCGCGACGAGAAAAGCAACTTTGGCGCTTTTTTGGATTCTTCGCCCGACAGATGGGGACGGGTCTTGATGGACAGACGCGAATCCATACTCGCCCGAATGGAAAACCGTCCGCGTCGAAATTTGAACGAGTCGGACTATCTGCTGGGCGTTTTCGACGAGCAGCGTATGGGCGCTTTACGTTTCAGAGAGACTTCGTCGGACGCTTTCCTGAACAACAATCCAAACTTCGCAACGCCGCCATGGACATCCATCCGCGAACTCGAGCAGGCAAGTTATAACATTGAAAATGACTTGATTGAAGATAATCCCGACTTGTTGAAATGGCTCTATTTGTTGCTTGCGCCCGGCTCTTCTTTGGGCGGCGCCCGACCGAAAGCAGGCGTTAGAGACGTGGACGGTACGCTGTGGATTGCCAAGTTTCCAAGCAAGGACGACAAACACGACGTCGGCGCATGGGAAATGGTTGTCAACGAGTTAGCGAAAATGGCAGAAATCAATGTCGCACAGGCAATGGCAAAATCGTTTTACAGTAAACATCATACTTTCCTGACAAAACGTTTCGACAGAACAACCGACGGCAAGCGCATACATTTTGCCTCTGCCATGACACTGTTGGGCTACACCGACGGCGTCAGTTTTCAGGACGGCGCGAGTTATTTGGAACTGGCGGAGTTCATCATACGAAAAGGGGCAAACGTACAAGAAGATTTGGAAGAACTGTTCAAACGTATCGTCTTTTCCATCTGTGTATGCAATACCGACGACCACCTGCGCAACCATGGCTTTTTGCTGACCCCAGCCGGATGGACGCTATCGCCCGCTTATGATATGAACCCGAACCCCAAAGGCGTGGGACTGAAACTGAATATCTCCACCCACGACAATTCATTGGATTTGAGTTTAGCCGCCGAAGTCGCCCATTTTTTCCGACTGTCGGACGCTCAAGCAGCAACAATCATTCAAAACACGGTCAATGCCGTGTCGAAATGGCGACTGATAGCCACAAAGTACAAAATCCCGAAATATGAACAGGATGGGATGAGCGGCGCTTTTGGGGTAAATTCACTTTCTGAATAACAATCTCACATCTATTCCTTCACCACCTTCCGAACCACCACACCCTCATCGGTCATGATGCGGAGGAAATAGATGCCGGTCGGCAAATGCGAAATGTTCATTTCGATTTGTGGTTGTAGAGACGTGGCATGCCGCGTCTCTACGTGTACGGAACGTCCCATCACGTCGAAGATTTCGATGTTCGTTATCGTGGTCGGCGTCATCGTAGAGACGCGATTAATCACGTCTCTACAATCCACCCACAATTCACCCATCGTCGGGTTGGGGTATATCCGTAGAGACGGATGATTATCCGGTTCTGCGATGCCGACCTCTATGCCTTCAATATTAAATTCTTTCCAAACTTCGGCTTTTTGATAGGCTGGTACGGCGCTTGTTGGAACGTTTAGCGTACAAATGTTTTTATCTACTTCTTCGAACACCGTCCAAGATATGTTAATAGGCACGGGGTTCAGATTGGTAACAGAAGTAAGAGCTGTGCAACCTCGAAAAGCAAAATCTCCAATCGTTGTAACATTATGTGGAATGGTAATAGAAGTAAGAGCAGTGCAACCGGAAAAAGCCGACCCCCAATCGTTGTAACACTGTTTGAAATGGTAACCGAAGCAAGATCTTTACACTTGGAAAAAGCGCCAAGTCCAATAGTTGTAAGCCCGCTTGGAATGGTAACCGTAGTAAGACCGCAACCGGAAAAAGCATTATCTCCGAGCGTTGTCAAACTGTTGGGAATGGTATTCTTGTTCAAGTTCTCAAAAAATAGCGAGGAACAAATTTTGGCTAACTACCACGTTACGACACGCATCTTTAAGCCAAATTGTTCCTCGTCTTTATGACGATTAACCAACTTGTTCTTTAAAGATAACCCAAAAATGGGTTATTGTCGTAAATGGTAGTAAGAACAGCAGTAAATCGCTATTTAGTTTTTGTGCTACTTGCACGTTATTTTTATGTCATGTTGTAAAATTATATTTATTTTTATTATTTTTTCGACCAATTATCTATTTTTATATTTTCAAAATTAACGAAATGCTTCACATTATCAGTTGCTAAAATCAAGTTATTTGAAATCGCAGAGCTTCCAATAATTAGGTCAAATTCGTCATGCAATGGTGTCCCCATTTTCGTTAATCGCACTTTTTCTTTTGCGTAAACATCAACTACTTTGACTATTGGAATAATGGTCAAGCCATTCAGGAACATATCAACCGCTTGATGATGTTTTTGGGGATAATTGCTGTTTTCAGCGCCGTAACGTAATTCAAGAACAGTTACTTCAGATATACAGCAACTTTTTCTCCAAGGCACTTCGACAAACCGACTGAAATCAATTTTGCCCCGAAGATAAAAGACACAAATATTGGTATCTAAAAGATAACGCATCATTACACAAAGTTAAGTTCTCTATTTCTGAATTTTCTACTTGTTCTGATTTCAGAACAAATTTTTTCCGTTGTTTTATCCATATCTTTCCAGCCTCCAAAAGATAAATCAACATCTAAACTAGATGGCGAAACTTCATTAATGGGGAACACAATCACCTCAACCCGCAATCCTTTCGACATCCAAGGCAAGTCAATAATGGGCGTTAGCATATCTGCGCTAACTATTTTCCGGACTACTTCCATAATAATATCTCCTTATAAATTCACCTGCAAAGGTACACCTTTTTTTAATTCGTAATCAAGGGTGCAAATGTACATAAAAATTTTTAAATGGAATATTATGTGGTTTTCTTTACCAATCATTATTTTTTTGTACTTTTGCAGCACTGTTATGTAGTTTTAGCAGAATAAAACTACATTAGTATGTAGTTTTAATAGAATAAAATAATATTGTAATATTATGATTAAGAGGATATTAGATTTGGATAATGCCGATAACGATAGCGTTTTTGTATGGGGAGCGCGTCAGGTTGGGAAGACGACTTTGATTAGAGAAACGTATCCCGATGCTGTGTATTACGATTTGCTTCGGGCAAAGGATTTTGAGCGTTTGCTGCGCAATCCCTCTTTGCTTGGCGATGATTTGGCGACGCTGAACGACGGTGACACGGTCATTATTGATGAGGTGCAAAAGATACCACAACTTTTGGATGAGGTGCACTCGTTGATTTTTCGTAAAAACATTCGCTTTATATTAAGTGGTTCGAGTCCTCGAAAACTCAAGCGTCATGGCGCTAATATGCTTGGCGGAAGGGCGCTCAGAGAGGTTTTATACCCTTTGGTGAGCGCCGAGATTCCCGATTTCGACATTCATAAAGCAGTCCGTTACGGTACGCTTCCCCGCCATTATTTGACATCCGACCCGTGGAAAAGATTGGGCGCTTACGTCGGCGTTTATCTCAACGAAGAAATCAGAGAGGAAGCGTTGTCAAGACGGTTAAGGACTTTTTCGCAGTTTATGGAAATGGCGGCATTTTCCAATGGCGAAGTCGTTGTCTATAAAAACATTGCGCAAGATTGCGGGATAGACTACCGTACCGTGAAAGATTACTTTGACATTTTGATTGACACCCTTGTGGGCTATATGATCCCAAGTTTTACACACACCAAAAAACGACGTGCCATTCAGTCTCCCAAATTTTATTATTTCGACGTCGGCATTGCTAACTATCTGAGAAACAGACGAAACATTCAACTCGGTTCAGCCGACTTTGGACATGCTTTTGAACATTTCATCATTCAGGAACTCATCGCTTATATCGGCTATAACGACGTGCCGGAACAACTCTCCTATTGGCGTACAAACTCCGGATACGAGGTGGACGCCATCATCGGCAATGGACGTGTCGCCATCGAAATAAAGGCTACCGAAGAGATACAGTCGCGGCACACCAAAGGGCTGAAAGCCTTTCAGGAAGAGTATCCGGATTGTCGCCTTATCGCAGTCTCGTTTGACGTCAGACCCCGTATTTCCAACGGAGTAGAAATTTATCCTGCGACCGTCTTTTTAAACAAGTTGTGGAATCACGAAGTTCTTCCACCCACATTTCATTAAAAAGCGTACCTTTGCAAAAATTTACCGAATGGCAAAAAGAAGTCTTAAAAAAGAGAATGCTCAAGAGTTAACAGATTGTATTATAGAGGCAATGCAGGACAAGATGGCGAAAGACATCCGTGTTATCAACTTCACCAAAATGTCGAATATGGTTGCCGATTATTTTGTGATATGCCATGCCGACGTCCCCCCGCAGATGGAAGCCATTGCCGACGCTGTCGAGCGTAAGGTGAAAACCGTCCTCAAGACGCGCCCGTGGTCGAGCGAAGGTTACGAAAACAAAGAGTGGATGTTGCTGGATTATGTGGACGTCGTCGTGCACATCTTCAGGGAAGACCGTCGCTTTTTCTACAACATCGAAGGACTCTGGGCAGATGCGGAAATCAAAAAAATAAGTTAGTTCGAATTATGGAAAACGATAAGAAACCTCAGATGGAGAGCAATACCAAACCTCAAGCGGAAAGTAACAAGAAACAACAGCATCCTGACAATCAGGGATTTCAAAGACCAAAAAAATCATCCAATCGGTTTTATTGGATATATGCCATATTAGCCGCTGTTTTTATTGGCATTATCATGTTTCAGGACGGGGAGGAGAGTAAAAAAATCACGTTGCAGGAGTTGAAAGCGAAACTCGCCGCCGACAGCATCGTCAGAATCGTCGTTTACAACGAGACGGAGGCGTACATCTACGCGAAAAACGGTCAGGAGAAGAAAAAGCCATCCAGAAGCCTTTTTTCGGGAGCCGAAACGCCCCAATATATCTACAACATCGGACCCGCCGAAAGATTTATGGATGAGGTCAGCAAGGCTCAAGCCGACTTGTCCGAAGAGAGAGAAGAGATATCTATCGAATGGGAAAACAGGTCAAACTGGGGTAGCGGTCTTTTGTCCATTTTGATATGGGTGTTGCCCATCGTCTTTCTGTGGATGATATTTTCACGGATGATGCGTGGCGCAGGCGGTGGTGGTCCCGGAGGTATTTTCAGCATCGGGAGGTCGAAAGCACAACTTTTCGATAAAGACACCTCCGTGAGCGTTACCTTTGCCGACGTCGCGGGACAGGAAGAAGCCAAAATCGAAGTGATGGAAATCGTTGATTTTCTGAAAAATCCGAAGAAATACACCGCCTTAGGCGGTAAAATTCCCAAGGGCGCCTTGTTGGTTGGACCGCCGGGAACGGGAAAGACGCTCTTGGCGAAAGCCGTCGCCGGCGAGGCGAAAGTGCCGTTTTTCTCCCTTTCGGGTTCCGACTTTGTGGAGATGTTTGTCGGCGTCGGGGCGTCCCGCGTGCGCGACTTATTCCGCCAAGCAAAGGAGAAAGCCCCCTGCATCATCTTCATTGACGAGATTGATGCCATCGGGCGCTCACGCAGCAAAAACACCTTCACCGGAGGCAACGACGAAAGAGAAAACACTTTAAATCAACTTCTTACCGAGATGGATGGCTTCGGTACCAATGTAGGTGTCATCATCCTGGCGGCGACCAACCGCGCCGACATCTTAGACCGCGCCCTCTTGCGTGCAGGACGTTTCGACCGCCAGATATACCTCGACCTGCCCGACTTGGACGAGCGGCGTGCCATCTTCGACGTACACACCAAACCGCTGAAAGTCAACGAAACAGACATCACAACCGAAGTGTTGGCAAAACAAACACCCGGCTTCTCCGGCGCCGACATCGCCAACGCCTGCAACGAAGCCGCCCTCATCGCCGCCCGACGAAACAAACCTGCCATTGACAAACAAGACTTTATGGACTCCATTGACCGTATCGTCGGCGGATTGGAAAAGAAAAACAAAATCATCACCAGCGACGAAAAGCGCGTCATCGCCTTCCACGAAGCGGGACATGCCACCGTAAGTTGGATGCTCCCTTACGCCCATCCGTTGGTGAAAGTTACCATCGTCCCACGTGGAAAATCGTTGGGCGCCGCATGGTACCTGCCCGACGAGCGACAAATCACCACCAAAGAACAAATGATGGACGAAATGACCGCCACGCTGGGCGGACGCGCATCGGAAGAGATCCACTTCGGAAAAATCTCCACCGGCGCGCTCAACGACCTCGAACGCGTTACACGACAAGCCTACAGCATGGTCGCATTCTTCGGACTGAACAAAAAAATCGGAAATATCTCATACTACGACTCCACCGGACAATCCGAATACACTTTCCAAAAACCGTACAGCGAAAAAACAGCGCAAACCATTGACGAAGAGGTATCGAAAACGGTAGAAGAATCGTATCAGATGGCGTTGGAGATAGTACGCAACAATCAAGGGAAAATAGACATCTTAGCCGACCGCCTGTTAGAACGGGAAGTGATTTTCAGAGAAGACTTAGAAGAGATTTTCGGCGTCCGCAACTTTGAACATGAACACAAAGCACAAGCCGAACGCGAAGAAATCGTGAAAAAACGGAAACAGGAACTCAACAACGGAAACAACGAGTCACATAATAGCGAAAACAAGGCTTAAATAACGAAAACAGTTGAAAGAAAGCACATCAAAAGAGAAGGTGTTGAAGGCAATCCGCAATGCGCAGGCAGAGGCGGATTATCCGAAAAAGACGATGGATGTTGATACAAGAACCTCCATCTATCCGCCTATTGAAGGCTCGCCTGATATCTATTTTGCCCATCGTTTGGAAGACAATCGCGGACGGTTTATCTATTGCGAAAACATGCACGAAGCGATGTTTAACCTGCAACACATCGTCGCCGAAAACAAATACGACGCCATCTATACCAACGAACCCGACATCGAGAATTTTCTCAAGGAGAGCAGCATCAACTTTGTCAATTACGAACAGGGACTGAAAAAAGCGCAGGCGGCGATTACGCTGTGCGAATGTCTCGTTGCCCGTTTCGGAACCATCGTGATGTCGTCGCGGCAACTGACCGGCAGAAAAGCCCACACCCTGCCCGAAGCGCACATCGTCATCGCTTTTAAAGGACAGGTTATCAGCGAGATTACATCGGCATTTCAATTTTTACAAAATAAATACGGAAGGTCCATGCCCTCCATGATCACCTTCATCACCGGACCCAGCCGCACCGACGCCATACAGGGAGAACGCGTTTACGGAGTCAACGGAGCCAAAGAGTTATACGTTTTATATATAGACATTTGAAAAATTTTTGTATTTTTGCAGCATCATAAAATGAAGAAATATGGCAATACCGATTAGAGGCATACCGGTTTTGGAAGGCGAAGTAGCCCGCCGGTTTATAAAGGAAGCAAAGGAAAACGAAAAAAAGCGCGGAACGATAAGATTCTCCGACGAAGATATCGCTTCGTTTCATACTATTATGGCAAAATCCAAAATACCTTTTTAGCAGTTATGGGTTTTCTTTCGGATAAATGTTCTGTTTTTTCGCATACCGACGAAATGTTGAAGCAAAGCAAACCTTTTTCGTGTGGCGACAAGGACTTGGATGAATTTTTCATGCATGACGCAGTCAAATATGAGCGTCAATTGTTGGGAAAATCATACAGTTTTCGTTTAGATAGCGATAACTCAATTATTGTATGCATGTTTACGCTGTCTAATTCAAGTATTGACGCTCGAAACCTTCCTAATAACAGACGACGAAAACTGACAGAAAATATTCCGCACGAGAAAAGTCTAAGTACCTATCCCGCTACTTTGATAGGCAGATTGGGAGTTGACAAAAATTTTAGTGGTAAAGGTGTGGGGTTGGAATTGATAAAATACATCAAACAGCGGATGCTCTTGCTTTCCAATATTGCGGCATGTCGTTATCTCACCGTAGATGCCTACAGCAACGAATCGGCATTGAAATTCTACGAAGCAAACGGCTTCAAACCACTCTTTTCGTCTGATAAACAAGAAAAAGAATACATCGGCTTACCGATAGACAAGGAGTTGAAAACAAGACTCTTGTATTTCGACTTGATAAAGTTGAATAATATTAAAATGGATTTTATTAAAGTCTATGGGACAGGAAAACTGTACGAAGCAGAGTTGATTGTGGGACTTCTGTCGAACAACAACATCGAAGCAACCGTCATCAACAAACGGGACAGTCAATATCTATTCGGAGAAGCGGAAGTGCATGTCGCCGCTGCAGACGCCGAAATGGCAAAAGAAATAATATCGAATCGCCATGAATAACCTTATCATCAGAGCATTAACAGGAGCATTGTTTGTCGCCGTATTGTTGACATCCCTTTGGGTTGGGAGTTACGCCTTTTTAATTCTCTTCGGATTTATCGTGTTTCTGGGGACTTTCGAAGTTGTTGCTCTCGTTGCCGAAAAGCAAAAACCGGGTTTCGCCCTGTTCTGCGCATTCATAGCATTGTTGGTTTTCTGGTTGGCAAGCGGCAGTAAGTTCCCATGTTGGTCGTTTTTGCCTCCTGAATATTCGGCGGATGCGTTCATCTTACTCTTTTTCATCCCCATCGTCGGATTATTTTTAAAAAGCGATTCCAAAGTAAAACTCATCGCCGCCGGTCTATGCGGAACAATCTTATTATCAATCTCTTTCACGGCGTTGGCGACCATCTTTGCCTCCCCCAACGGATACGTTTTGACATTAGCGTTTTTCTGTACGATATGGACTTATGACACTTTCGCCTACCTCACCGGCTCGGCTATCGGACGACGACGGATGTGCGAAGCCATCAGTCCGAAAAAGTCGTGGGAAGGCGCTGTCGGCGGATTGGTTTTCGCCGTCGGATGCGGATCTATCTTCTTCTGGATCACCGGCATTCTCGCCTTGTGGCAATGGATATTGTATGCCGTCATCATCTGCGTTTTCGGCACCATCGGCGACTTTTGCGAATCGCTCCTGAAGCGCTCCGTACACGCCAAAGACTCCGGAAAAATACTCCCACGACATGGCGGAATCTTAGACCGCTTCGACAGCGCCATCTTCGCAATTCCTTTTGTTTTACTATATTTGCAAATTCTTAAACAGGTTTTATTATGACGATTCATAAAGAAGGAAAAACAATTATCTTGTTTACGACATTGTTAGTCATGCTCATTGCATTGATTGTCAACCTTTTTTCTTGGCAGCAAACGGAATGGCACATCGTGCTGTATGTTTTTCTGGCGGTGATACTCTTTCTGATAGTACGTTTCTTCCGCGTGCCGAACCGGACAACGAAACCGGCTCACAACAAAGTAGTGAGCGTGTGCGACGGAACGGTAGTCAACATCGAAGAGGTCTATGAGAAGGAATATTTTAAAGATAAACGGCTTTTGGTTTCGATTTTCATGAGCATCCACAATGTGCATGTCAACTGGTACCCCGTTTCGGGCATCGTGCGCTACGTCAAATACCACGCGGGCAAGAAATTTATCGCCAAACATCCGAAATCGTCGGAAGAGAACGAGCGCACCACCGTCGTCGTAAAGACGGAAAGCGATAAGGAAGTGCTGTTCCGACAAATCGCAGGCATCGTGGCGCGGCGCGTGGTCTATTACTCCTGCGAAGGCGACGCCGTGAAACAGGGCGACGAAATGGGCGTCATCAAGTTCGGCTCCCGTATTGACCACTATCTGCCACTCAACGCTAACATCAAAGTCACTCTAAAACAAAAGGTTAAGGGGAAGATGACGGTGCTGGCGGAGATATGAGAATGAATAATCATGGAACAAAAAGATTACCTACTTCGGGAAATTGAAAAAATTGGTGTAATCATTAACGCCATTAGAAAACTCATCTTTGGAGGTAACGGGAATTTAACAGTAACACTTGAAAATCACGTTGAAAATGCAAAAGGCATGTTATTAAATGAACTGGATTTTGACTTTGACGCCTTTTTGCTTTTAAGCGAGAAAGAGTCAAACGAATATATCGCTAATTTTACAGGTTTTAGCGTTGAGAATGTTGAACTTCTGGCAGAATGCGTCTCTGAAATAGGTTTTAATGACAAGAGTGATAACTCAAAGAAATACTTTGAAAAAGCATTACAACTCTACAATTTGTGTAACTTGAAAAGCGCAACCTATTCATACGATCGGGAAACAAAAATAAGTGCAATAAAAAATATGTTAGCGACTGATTAAAATATTATTCATACTTTTGCAAACAAAAAAATATCATGACAGTAGTAAGCAGCAAAGAGTTCGCAATCAATCAGAAAAAGTTTTATAACTTGGCGTTAAATGAACGCGTTTTTATCAGACGTGGTAGAAATATGTTTCATCTTACATGCGGCAACATCGAAGATGATGACACCAATAATGATTATGCCGATTTGATAGAGGCAAAAGCATACGCTGATGATGAAAACACAAGTTTGGCAGATTTTAAAAAATATGTTAGCGAACTGACCAAATGAATGTAATTGTAAAAAAGAATATTTGGAAAGAAGTAACAAAGTTACCACAGTACATCCAAATAATGTCTGTCGAACAATTAGACAAATTGGAGGCAGCAGACAGTTTGAGTAAATTGGATAATGTCAGGCATTTGGAAGGAACTGACGAACCATATTACAGATTGAAGTTTAACGATTACAGATTTATATTTTACTACGACGAAGAAACAAAGACGGCGAATGTAATAAGATTAAAACATCGCAAAGATTCTTACAAAAAACACAATCTACCATGGCGGTAACCCATCCTCATATCATCTTAGCCTCCCAAAGCCCGAGGCGGAAAATGCTTCTGCAAGGTTTGGGCATTGACTTTGAAGTAAAACCGTCGCCCGCCGATGAGACCTATCCCGCCGACCTGAACTACGAAGAAGTCGCCGAATACATCGCCAAACAGAAAGCCCGACACTTCCCCAAAGACGAACTCCCCGAACACTTTATCCTGATTACCGCCGACACCGTCGTATGTCTCGACAACGAAATCTTGGGCAAGCCCAAAGACGCCGCCGACGCCATCGCCATCCTCCGCAAACTATCCGGACGAAAACACGAAGTCATCACCGGAGTAGTCATCACGACCGCCACCGCCCAAAACAGTTTTTCCGACAAGACAGACGTTTACTTCAAAGATTTGACCGAAGCGGAAATCGCCTATTACGTCGAAAACTACCGCCCGTTCGACAAAGCCGGCGCCTACGGCATTCAGGAATGGATCGGATACATCGGCATCACACGCATTGACGGCTCGTTCTTCAACGTGATGGGACTGCCGGTGCAACGGGTTTATGAGGAGTTAGAAAAGATTTTTCCTTTAGTTAATTAAAAATTTAATCGTATCTTTGCACCCGCATTGGTTTCGAGATTATCTCGACGAAGAGGGAATCAGGTGAAAGTCCTGAACAGACCCGCTACTGTAAGTTCTACACAACGTTTTGACAAACACCATCGCCACTGCACGAAAGATGTGGGAAGGCGGCTCAAAACGGGGACAAGTCAGGAGACCTGCCAACGCACGTAATGTTTAAAGCCTTCGAGGAATGAGGATGTTTTTTAAAAAGCGTATTAATACGGGAGTGATAGTATCAATTATGATAGTATTGCTTGGTTATTTCCCATTAAGAGCGCAACATCCGCAAGACAGCGTCCAAGCCGTATTATTGCCGGAAGTTACCATCGTGGAATCTGCTTATAGTAACAGCGAGGTCATTCCCTCGCAAAGATTGTCGGGCGAAACGTTGCAGCGCATGAACAGTCATTCCGTTGCCGATGCCATCCGCTACTTTTCGGGCGTGCAGATAAAAGACTACGGCGGCATCGGCGGCGTGAAAACCGTTGACATCCGCAGCATGGGAACCAACCACCTTGGCGTGTTCTACGACGGCATCCAGTTGGGCAATGCGCAAAACGGACAGGTTGACTTGGGCAAATTCTCCTTGGACAATATCGAAGAAGTCGCACTCTACAACGGACAGAAAAGCGACATCTTCCAATCTGCCAAAGACTTCGGCTCCGCCGGAACCATCTATCTCAAAACACGCCGTCCTACGTTTGACGGGGAAAAGAAGTTCAACGTCAGAGCAATCGTCCGTACCGGTTCTTTCGGGTTAGCCAATCCGTCGGTTTTATGGGAACAAAAAATTACACGTAGAAACGGGCATTGTAGAGACGCACGGCCGTGCGTCTCTACAAGCATCAATGCCGAATACATCTACGCCACCGGCAAATACAAATTCCGGTACCGCAAAGTCCTTCCCGACGGCACCGTAGCGTGGGACACCACCGCCATTCGTCAAAATGGCGATATTCAGGCTTACAGAGTGGAAGGTGGCGTGTTTGGCTATGCGAAAAGGATGAACTGGAACGCCAAAGTCTATTTCTACGACGCCGAAAAGGGGATTCCGGGCGCTATCGTCAACAATGTCTGGAAACGCTCTCAACGCCAATGGGACAGAAACTTCTTTACGCAAGCCTCGCTGACGAATGAAGTCAATCACAGATACAGTTTTTTAGTAAATGCCAAATATGCCCACGACTACATGCGCTACCTTAATCCCGACACAACGTTGATCTATATTGACAACAATTTTACACAGCAGGAGGTCTATCTTTCGGCAGCCAACCGTTTTTCCATTCTTCGGAAGTGGGATGTGGCACTTTCGACCGACTTCCAATGGAACACATTAGATGCGAGTTTGAAGAACTTCGCGCAGCCGCAACGTTATACTACGCTGGCGGCGTTGGCAAGTTCTTTTGAGGTGTGGAGGCTGAAGGCGCAGGCGAGTTTGTTGGGGACTTTTGTGCAGGATGGTTTTACAGAGTCTTTATTCAGCACAGAGACACAGAGGGCACAGAGTTTCACAGAGAATAAACAGGAATATACGCCGGCGGTTTTTCTGTCTTATAAACCGATTAAAAAACACGATTTCAATATCAGAGCGTTTTACAAACGTATTTTCCGAATGCCGACCTTTAACGATTTGTATTATACCGACATCGGCAATGCGGCGCTTCGTCCCGAATACACCACGCAATATGACGTCGGAGCGCTTTATACAAAGAGTTTCGAGAAAGGAATTTTAGAAACGCTGACGCTCAATGCCGATGCGTATTACAACGAGGTGAGCAATAAAATCGTAGCCATCCCCAAAGGCAACGGACAGTTTCGCTGGATGATGATGAACATTGGCTACGTCGAAATTCGCGGAATAGACGCCAAGGCGCAGTTCGGTTGGAAACTTCCGCACAACATCCGCCTGCAAACCAATATCAACTACACCTACCAAAAAGCGCAGGACTTCTCCGACCCAACCGACAACGACCCTGTCGCCGGAACTTACGGCGGTCAAATCGCCTACATCCCGTGGCACAACGGCTCTTTTACGCTAAGAACTTCTTACCGGTCTTACGAACTGAATTACTGTTTTATCTACGTCGGCGAGCGCTATCACAACTCTTCCAACATCCGCGAAAACTACGAACAGCCATGGTACACCCACGACGTATCGCTCGGAAAAGAGTTCTGTTTTAAAACATGGAACTTTAAGGCTTCGGCAGAAATCAACAACATATTCAATCAGCAATACGATGTGGTGCTGAACTATCCGATGCCCGGAACGAACTTTAAAATAATTTTAAGATTTGAGATATGAGAACACAGGGAACACAGATGACACAGATAAGACGGATTTTCACAGATTTTATTGATAAATCTATTTGCGACCTTGGCGATTATCCTTTGCGCCTTTGCGGTAAAATTCCCCTTCTTTGGAGGGGGCAAGGGGTGGTTTTTAACGCAAGGACGCAAAGATTTTACGCAAGGAACGCAAAGAATAAAATCCGTTTTAATCCGTGTACATCTGCATCATCTGTGTCATCTGTGTTCAAAATTGCCCTTGGTCTCTTACTGCTCTTCCTCTCCGCGTGTCGGAAAGAGAGCGAAATCTTCCCGCCCGAAGTGGACAATCCGGGCATCCCCGAATACACCTCCATCCAAGGATTTTACCTGCTCAACGAAGGCAACATGGGCAGCAACAAATCCACGCTCGACTACTACGATTACGAAACAGGCGAATATCATCGAAACATCTATGCCGCCGTCAATCCGTCCGTCCCGATGGAACTTGGTGATGTGGGCAATGATTTGAAAATATACGGCAGCAAACTCTACGCGGTCATCAACTGTTCCAACAAGATAGAGGTGATGGACGCCAACACGGCAAAACGTATCGGACAGATAGATATTCCAAATTGCCGCTATATCAAATTTTATAAGGGTTATGCCTACATTACCTCCTTCGCCGGACCGGTGGAAGTCAATCCGGATTACCGACAATTAGGGTATGTAGCAAAGGTAGATACCGCTACGTTGCAGGTCATAGACACCTGTTTGACGGGATTTCAGCCCGAAGAGTTGGAAATTGTAAATAATAAGATTTACGTAGCCAATTCGGGCGGTTACCTGCTCCCCAACTATGAAAATACGCTCTCGGTGATTGATGTCGGCTCCTTTACAGAAACAAAACGAATTACAGTCGCCACAAACCTCCATCGCGTACGGGGCGACAAATACGGGAATATCTGGATCAGCGCGCGCGGAGATTATTATGGCGCTACGTCCCGTCTGTATTGTGTTGATTCAAAGACAGATAAAGTAACAGATTCTATCAATATCGCCATCTCCAACTTTCATTTGGATGGAGACAGTTTGTACATCTGTTGTGCGGAATGGAGCGCTATCAGCATGGGGTATGAAGTCAGTTACGGCATTGTGGATGTGGCAAGTAAACAGATTGTTTCCCGCAGTTTTATCACCGACGGAACGGAAAATCAAATCAAACGTCCGTATGGAATCATGGTAAATCCCATCACAAAGGATATCTATGTAACCGACGCCAAAGAGTATGTAACACCCGGAACGCTATATTGTTTCGATAAAGACGGCAAATATAAATGGGACGTGCGCACGGGCGATATTCCGGCGCATTTCGCGTTTTGGGGGGAATTGAAATAAAATTAAATTAAAAAAATACGCAGATGACACTTTTTCAGCACAGAGACACAGAGAACACAGAGTTTCACAGAGAAAACGCTCCCTTTCGTTTCCAACGAAAGGGACATGGGCAGACGTTTCCAACGTCAAATTGTCCAAACCATGATTTACATGATTTAAGGATTAGCAAGATGTTTATGCAATCCGCCGCCATTGCGCCCTTTCGTTTCCAAAACGCCACCGTTGCGCCCGTAGAGACGTTGCGCGCAACGTCTCTACACCTTGCCAACACCTTTCCGTTGCGCCGTCATTGCGGGCTTGACCCGCAATCTCCTGAACACAACCCAAAACATACTATCGCAACCTCGCGACACCATGAAAACACACTTTTCTCAGTGGTCCTTTGTGTCCTCTGTGTCTCTGTGCTGAATATTTCTTCAATTTTTGCACAGTCGCCTTATATTAGTAAGGTATTCGACTATCGTCCGGCGCCCGGACAGTTTGTCAACCTGCTTCCCGAATATGAGCCGGGCGACACGCAGGAAGATATGAACCGCAAAGCCGAAGAGAGCATCGGCGGCGACAACAAAGGTTTGATTTCGCTGGGCGCTTACGGCGGCTATGTCGTTTTCGGTTTTGACCATCCTGTGGTCAATGTGCTTGGTTCTCACGACTTTAAGATATGGGGCAATGCGATTATTTCCACTCCTCCCGGCGCTCCCGACGGCGGAAGTTGCGAGCCGGGTATCGTGATGGTCGCTTACGATGACAACGGAAACGGCTTGCCCGACGACCCATGGTACGAACTCGCAGGAAGCGAATACGCAAAACCCGAAACCGTCAAAAACTACCAAATCACCTATCTCAAATCCCAATCCGGTTACCCGCAGTGGATAGCCGACGAAACCCTCTCTTTTGAAGGAACCAAACTTGCCGACAATGCCGTGGATATAAGCGGTAATGGCTCGTACTATGTGCTGTACGCCTATCCGTGGGGATACGCCGACAACTACCCGAACAACGACGACCGCTCCAACTTCAATATCGAATGGGCAGTGGATGGCAACGGAAATCCGGTACATCTTTCCGCTATCCATTTTGTGAAGGTTTACACGGGCGTAGATCAATTCTGCGGCTGGTTGGGCGAAACCTCCACCGAGGTAATGGGCGCAGAGGATTTACACCCTAATGCTGTCGGCATCAATCCTGTTGAGCAAGATAAAAACACTGTTCGCCTGTTGAAAAATCCGGTAGATGACGTCTTGATTGTTGCATTACAGGAACAACAAGAACTCCTCATTTACAATGTGTTAGGACAACATGTGCTCACCAAGGAAGCAACCGAAGGCATCAATAAAGTTGATTGCAGCCATCTGCCAAAAGGCATTTATCTCATCGTTTCAAAACATGGAAAAGTCAAATTTATTAAATCATAATTTTATTCACTAAAAATCTTATCAAAATGAAAAAGTCAAATTCTTTCTCTGTGGTACTCTGTGTACTCTGTGTCTCTGTGCTGAATATTTTGTCCCCAACACATCAAGCACATGCGCAATCGCAACCCATCACCCTGGATTTAGGCCAGCCGACCAATCCTGCATCATTCACTTTGGACGCAAACAATGTCTGGACGGAAACTTTCAACGACGTTGATTATCCGTTTATTGAGTTTAACAACAGCGCTTTTAAATTCACGCACCTCGGCGCCGGAGAGGGCGATTCGTATGGCGGTTATTACTGGGACGGATTTACCTACAGCAAAAATGCCGACAACACCGACCCCAGCGGCAGCGGCTATTGGTATGGCAGTCAATGGGGTAATATGGCAGGCGGAGGTATTAAAACCGACGCCGACGGCAACGTTCTAAAAGACGAGAACGACATCGTCATTGCCGACCCCGACGTGCCGTATCTGCTTGCCTATTGGGCGGGATACATGGAAGGATATTATACCTATCCGGTATTAACGACGCTGTTCGATGATGTCTATCAAGCCGACGGCATCTATGTGAACATCAACACTTGGCCCTACTATGGAAATATTCACGGCGACGGCTCTGCGCGTCCGCTCAACCAGGACGGCGATTATTTCAAACTCTTTATCCACGGACTCGACGAAAACTATGTCGACAACGGAAAAACAGTCGAACATTACCTCGCCCAAAACATCGGCGGAACACTCATCCAAAGTCCCAACTGGGAATGGATAGACCTGTCCGGACTGGGAGAAGTCGCCGGCGTCTATTTCACCATGGAATCCACCGACAGCGATCCCATGTTCGGCATGAACACTGCGGCTTATTTCTGCATAGACAGATTGCAGGTACGGGTTCCGGGAGAAGTTATCCCTGTAACAGGCGTCGTATTGAATTTCCATACATTACCGCTTGCAAAAGATGAAACCTGCCCCTTGATAGCCACCGTCCTTCCCGAAAACGCCACCAACAAAAACGTAACGTGGGAGAGCAGCAATGCAACGATTGCCACCGTTGACGAAAACGGCATGGTAACGGCTATTGCGGAGGGCGAAACCAACATTACCGTAACAACCGAAGACGGCAATTACACAGACGTATGTATCGTTACCGTAACCGACAAAATTGCGGTAACAGGCGTTGAATTAAATATACATACATTACCACTTGCAAAAGATGAAACCTGCCCCTTGATAGCCACCGTCCTTCCCGAAAACGCCACCAACAAAAACGTAACGTGGGAAAGCAGTGATGAAACGATTGCCACCGTTGACGAAAACGGCGTGGTAACAGCCATAGCGGAGGGCGAAACCAACATTACCGTAACAACCGAAGACGGCAATTACACAGACGTATGTATCGTTACCGTAACCGAAGATGTAGGAATAGAAGCCCTCCCAAGCACCCCCGAAGGGGGGGATGTACGGGTTTATCCGAATCCGACGACAGGGGAGTTGACGATATGCGATATGCGATATGCGATATGCGACATTGCGATATTCGATGTGATGGGTCGTACCGTCGTAGGGGAGACCCTTGCGGTCGCCCCTGACGGAACGCACCGATTACAAATCAGCGCGAGTGCACCCGCCGGCGTCTATTTCATCCGGATACATACCAACGACGGCGTAAGGACGGTAAAAGTTATTAAGCAATAATCCTGAAAATCAGTTCCTTATACAAATCCCCATTCGACAGATTTCCTGTTGCGCCGTAGCCTTTGGAGCGCATGTCGTACTCCCGCAGGACGTGGATGTTCTCAATGATTTTGCCTTGCGGATAGTTTCGTGCCGCATTGACGTAGTCGTTGAGAAAATAAGGATTGACGCCGAGCGCCGAAGCCGCCTGTGATTTATCTTTCAAGCGGTGGTATATCAATATCTTAGCAAAATATTTAAACAGTATCGGAATAACCATCTGCACCGGATTTTCTTTCGGATTGGCTTCGTAATAGTTGATGATTCTGTTGATTTTCAATAAGTCTCGCCGTCCGATGGCGTTTTGCAATTCAAAGACGTTGTAATCTTTGCTGATGCCGATATGTTGCTCGATGACATCGTTGTTGATGGCGCTTCCCTTGGGCAAACCGATGAACAACTTCTGTACTTCATTGCTTATCTTCGACAAATCGTTGCCCAAATATTCGGACAAAAGCGTCGCCGAAGCCTGTCCGATGTTGTAATCGTGGTTTTTCACATAGTCGCTAATCCACGCCGCGACCTTGTAATCCTGCAACTTCTTACTCTCAAATACCACGCCCGACTTCTCAAACAGTTTAAACAGCGTCGTCCTTTTGTCGAGCGTCTTATACTTATAGCAAAAGACCAAAATCGTGGAAGGCGTAGGATTTTCGAGGTATTTTTCCAATAAATCGTCCTGCGTATTCGCTTTTTTCGACTTTGAGGCGGTCGTTAAGTTGCTGATACTCTGCGCCTCTTTCACGATGATGACCCGCCTTTTGGCAATCATCGGGAAACCCTTTGCCAATCCGACAACGGCTTCCTTGTTGACGTCCCGACCATAGACAACCATCTGGTCAAAGGTCTTTTCCGCCTCATCCAACACGTTTTCTTCGATAAAGTCGGAGATACAATCTATAAAATAAGGCTCTTCCCCCTGTAAAAAATAGACGGGGTGATACTTAGCCGCTTTCAGGTCTTTGGTGATTTGCTCGAATGTCATGTAACTATATGATTTATCACGGCAAAAATACGAAATTTTTTAATTACCTTTGCACCCCATGAAAAACATCCGTAATTTTTGCATTATTGCACATATTGACCACGGTAAAAGTACCTTGGCTGACAGGCTTTTACAGACAACGCACACCGTCGCGGACAAAGACCTGCAAGATCAGGTTTTGGACGATATGGACTTGGAACGCGAACGCGGCATCACCATCAAAAGCCACGCCATACAGATGGAATATGACCACAACGGCGAAAAATTCATCCTCAACCTCATTGACACACCCGGTCACGTTGACTTTTCCTACGAAGTCTCCCGTTCGATTGCCGCCTGCGAAGGAGCGCTGTTAGTGGTTGACGCCACGCAAGGCATTCAGGCTCAAACCATCTCCAACCTCTACTTAGCCATTGACAACGACCTCGAAATCATCCCCATACTCAACAAGGTGGACATGGAAAGCGCCATGATAGAGGAAGTAACAGATCAGATCGTGGACCTGCTGGGCTGCGACCCCGACGAAATCATCTTAGCCAGCGGAAAGACCGGCTACGGCGTTGACGAGGTTCTGGAAGCCATCATCGAACGCATCCCCGCACCCAAAGGCGACCCCGGCGAACCGCTGCAAGCGCTCATTTTCGACTCCGTCTTCAACTCGTTTCGCGGCATCATCGCCTACTTCCGCATTCTGAACGGCAGCATCAAAAAGGGCGACCACGTCAAGTTTTTCAACACCAAGAAAGAGTACCACGCCGACGAAATCGGCATCCTGAAACTCAACCTCGAACCGTGCAACGAACTCGGCGCCGGCAACGTGGGCTATATCATCTCCGGCATCAAACAAGCCAAGGAGGTCAAGGTGGGCGACACCATCACATCCGTCGAAAATCCCTGCGACGACGCCATCAAAGGCTTTGAAGACGTGAAGCCGATGGTCTTCGCCGGAATTTATCCCGTGGATGCCTCCGACTATGAAGACCTGCGCGCCTCCATCGAAAAACTGCAACTCAACGACGCCTCGCTCACCTTCGAGCCGGAATCATCCATGGCGTTGGGCTTCGGCTTCCGCTGCGGCTTCTTAGGACTGCTACACATGGAAATCGTCCAGGAGCGGCTCGACCGCGAGTTCGACATGGACGTCATCACCACCGTGCCAAACGTCTCGTTCAAAGCCTACACCACCAAAGGCGCCATGCTCGAAGTTCACAACCCGTCGGGAATGCCCGACCCCGCCATATTAGATTATATCGAAGAACCCTACATCACCGCCACCATCATCACCACCACCGACTATATCGGCTCCATCATGTCGCTCTGCATCGGCAAGCGCGGCGAACTGAAACGACAAACCTATCTGACAACCAACCGCGTAGAAATCACCTTCGAGATGCCGTTGAGCGAAATCGTATTCGACTTTTACGACAAACTGAAAAGCATCTCGCGCGGATACGCCTCCTTCGACTACGCCATGAGCGGTTACAAACAGGCTAAATTGATAAAATTGGACATCCTGCTAAACGGCGAAAAAGTGGACGCGCTCTCATCGCTGATACATGTGGACAACGCCTACAGCCTCGGCAGCCGCATGTGTGAAAAGTTGAAAGAACTCATCCCGCGCCAACAGTTCGACATCGCCATACAAGCCGCCATCGGAGCGAAAATCATCTCCCGCGAAACCGTAAAAGCCGTCCGCAAAGACGTTACCGCCAAGTGCTACGGCGGCGACATCACCCGTAAACGCAAACTGCTCGAAAAACAGAAAAAAGGCAAAAAGCGAATGCGTCAAATCGGCAACGTAGAAGTGCCGCAGCAAGCGTTTCTGGCGGTGCTGAAGTTGGATTGATAAAGATTAAATATAAACAATTGATAGATAATGATATATAAGGTGAATATACGGGAAATTTTTGGAAGCCGATCGGGCGGAAAAGGGGCGTATATTTATGAGTTAGCGGTAATGCAGGACAGTGCAGTGCGGACACGACGAAAAATAAGATTGGAAATTAGCGGTAATGCGACAGAAACAAAAAATATTATATATCTGATAATAAGAAGTTAATAATAAACATTTAATAATTTACAATTATGGCGGGACAAGAATCAAGATTTGACTTCACAAATCCTCAAATTGCAAGAAATGAGGAAATGACTATTTTGCAAAAAGTGCTTTCTTTTATTGAGAAAAAATTAGAGGTAAGAGGTTATGTCAAGGAAATGACATTTCGTAATCAGACCGTTTTTTGTAGTTGTGGAAATGACATATATAAAAACGGAGATTCTGAATTAAGAAATATCTATAAGAAAAATCTTTATGGCAATGCTACTGATATATTTTGCAGAATTTGTAACAAACGCTTATTTTTTGATACCAGCCAGAAAGCAAAACAACCAACAGCACCTCTTCCTCCACCGCCCGAAAAACCACCTCTTATTATTGAGAAAACTAATCAAAATAGAGTAGGAAATTCTATGGGAAGTGAAAAACCACAGAAGAATCAAGATAACAAAGGAAAAAAATCTAATGAGAAAAGTTCATTCTCTTCTGTAACGAAATTTTTATTATCAATATTAACAATATTTGCATTACTCCTTTCTTTTCAAATAGGCGGTTTGATTAATGTGTCATTTCTAAATACTCCAGCAAAAGCAATTACACAGTTTTTTTCCTCTTCCCCTAAAGGTAGTGGCGGAATAGGTAGTAGTAAGGGGGAATATACAGGAGTATCAAAAATTCCCATATCAAAAATTGAAATGAGTGTTAATGAGTGCTTAATTGAGTATGCAATAAACAAGTCTGATACAAGTGCAGTTATTACGTCTGTCATTAATCAAGCCATAAATTACAGAAAGATAAAAATTTGGGATTTAGGAGAATCATATATTGTTGATGAAATGTACAATAATAGACCACCAATAGACATTCGTAATGAAAAAACATACAAAGATTTAATAAAGTGCGTAATAATGAAATTAAAAGCAAAGTGAAATGCACTACCGCTAACGAGCGTAGCCGTTGCACAACCCCGATAATTTTTTAGAGTCTCTCGCCCATTCCCAATCCCGACTTCACCCAGCCTATTCTACATGGGCAATTATTTTTTGTTTCTGGATTGTCAATAGCCAACGCAGATGGCTTACATCGGCGAAAACGAGGCGAAATGGCAGCAAAAAAGCAGAAAAAGAGGTAGAAAAAGTTGTTTTAGCGACTATGGGCATGGCTATCGTCTTGGCTATTGCTGTTCGACGGATGAATTTCATGTATTTTTTCAGATTGTAGGTTAGAGATGCCATTAGTACGTGCTTGTTGGCAAGTTCAATTTGTTCTATTTGTGTTCATAAAAGTAAGATGAAAAACTCAAAATTGAATTAATTTAAAAATAAATTGTATCTTTGCAAATCTATACAGAATATGTATAGGTTTGCAAATGAAAGAAGCAAATGGGTAAGAAAGAGCAAAATAAATGGAACAGTTTTTTTCTCAACCTGCGTGAACGTGGGCGATGCACATTTACATTCGACGATGTCCGGAAACACTTTAATAACCTATCGGAACAAAGCCTTTCACAGGAATTGTACCGCTATTCTGTTAAAAAGCAGATAGTAAAGATACGCAAAGGTTTTTACGGTATTCTCACGCCCGAAACAGCAATAGGAGGTATGTTGCCTCCCGATTTGTTTGTTGATGCACTGATGAAATCACTGCACAAGCCATATTATGTGGCTATGCTTTCGGCAGCAGCTCTTCATGGCTCAGCACATCAACAACCAATGGAATATTTTGTTGTTGCACAAACACCCGCACCTCGAAGCATACGGAATAACCGCCTGAAAATCACCTTTACTTCCAAAAAAACATGGGAACAGTCCGCCGTTGAGCAGAAAAAAACCAGAGCAGGCTATCTTAATGTTTCGTCGACCGAATTGACGGCTTTCGATTTATTGGAGAATATTCATACATTTGGAATAAATCGCATAACGACCGTTTTGGAGGAACTTTATGAAGAAATGACTCCTTCCCGACTTTCTAAAATAGCAAAACTAATTGACAATAAGGCAAATATACAACGCTTGGGATATATTTTGGACACCGTTATAAACGACGAAAAATTGGCAAATTCGTTGTATGAAATTTTGAATAAGACTTCATTTTCGCCTGTCCCCTTGTCGCCTCAAAAAGGGAAAAAGGGACAGATTGACAATAAATGGAAAATCATTGTTAACATGCAGATAGAAAGCGATTTATGATACCGGAATTATATATACAGGATTGGAAAAGACAAGCCCCGTGGCAAACCAACGAACAGGTAGAACAGGATTTAGTCATTTCACGGGCAATAGTTGAGATATTTTCCGACGATTTACTTCGCAATTCATTGGCATTCAGAGGAGGAACAGCATTACACAAGTTGTATATTGCTCCGCAAATTCGCTATTCGGAAGACATTGACTTGGTACAAATAAATGCAGAACCAATAAAAAAGACAATAGACAGAATCAGAAAAGTACTCTCTTTTCTTGGCGAGCCGAAAATCAAACAAAAAGCACACAACAACACGCTTATTTTCAGGTTTGAGAGTGAAATCCCGCCAATTATTTCCATTCGTCTGAAAGTAGAAATCAATACGCGAGAACATTTGAACATTTTGGGATTGAAAAAAATCCCATTTGAAGTAAATAATGCTTGGTTTGCAGGTAAATGCAACGTAACAGGCTATTCAATAGAGGAATTATTGAGTACAAAATTAAAAGCCTTGTACGGTCGTAAAAAAGGACGTGATTTGTTTGACCTGTATTGGGCATTGACACATTCAGACATTAATATTGAAAAATTATTACATTGTTGTACAATCCATTATGAACATGCAGAATTAAAACCGCCTACCGTCAAGCAATTTATACGGAACATGGAAGAAAAATTGACCGATTCCGAGTTTACAAATGACATTTTCACCGTGTTAAAACCGAATGTAGAATATGATAATCTAATGGCTTATGAATTGGTACGAAGAAAATTAATTGAAATTTGAGACCTCAAATGAGCAACAAAAAGAATGTAAGTAAATGATTTACAACAAAAAGACAAGTTATATGATTGCGATTTATCAACATTATGTCTATTATTTGTTAAACCGCTTAATAAAATTATACGACTGGTAAATGCCCAATTCGCCCGATTTGCTTAAATCGGTAATTCCTTTTTTATTTTCGCCGATAAACACGTAAGTCAATCCACGATTGAAGTAGGCTTCGGCAAAATCAGGCGAATACTGAATGGATATGTGATAACACTGAATGGCTTGCTTAAAATCTTTCGCCTGCAAGTAAGTATTGCCTAAATTAAACCATGCAAAATAAAAATCTTTTTGCAATTCAATCGCCTTTTGATAATCGGCAATAATAAGGGTTACTTCGTCTTTTTCGCTTACAGGCTTTTGACTGTCTCCGGCATTCAATTCGCACTCGTTTCTATTTACAAGCATATTTTTATAGCGGATTACGGCTCGCGAGAAATAGGCTAATGTAAAATTGGGGTCTAATTTCACGGCTGCATTAAAATCGTTCAAAGCGCTGTCGAAATCTTGTAACAGCGAGTAGGCAATTCCTCTGAAATAATACAACTTTGCGGCAGACGGCTCGGCTTGTATTTGTTCGTTGTTTGTATGAATAACGGAAAAAAGTTGTTCTACCTGATTTTCGGCAAGCGATAAATCGGAATTGCATAATTTCAAATTCGGCAATTTATCTAATAACGAATGGTCATAAATCCGCTTTCTAACGTCCGGTTCGGCAGAGAAATAACTCACATAAAAATTATTTTCGGGAATTATATCAAAATATTTATCCTGTATCGTGCCACGATACTCGTTTTTGTATACGGTCTTTTCGGTATTTTTATGCAATCCCTGCGCTACGGACAAATTAAACTCTTGCGTATAATTTTTTGTTTCGTTTGTTTTCACCTGTGTTTTTTCTTTTTTTTCATGGTATTTTCCCTTGTTGTCTTCAATATTTTTTGCCGTCATTCGGTCTTTGAATGCCGCTTTTTCGTTTTTCAACAGACTATACGCCTCTGCGCGTCCCCAGTAGGCGGGTATAAACGTAGGGTGTTGTTCTATCAGTTGCGAATAATCGGCGA
>WRLA01000018.1 GCA_009777825.1 Bacteroidales bacterium | reverse complement strand
TACCACCACTCAGTATCAATACTTTATGAATTTACACCTCAAAAAAACAGCACTTTTTCGCTGAAAATACCCCGATTTCGCTAAAATTTCAGTGAGATACGGAGTGGGCGGCTGCAATGTGGGTTAAATTTTTTTTATTATGGTAAAATTTATTACAAAATCAGTTTGCATGGCGTTGATAGCAATGCTGTGCGTAGGGAGCTTAAGTGCTCAAAATGGTACTGGACAAAGAGTTAAGTCTCAATTGCTTCAGGAATTCAAACAACAGGCGATAATGCAAGCATCCGCTGCATCTTTATCTGCCAGCAACTACCTTGCTCCTCACGAACCAATGAGAGGGGAATTTTTTGATGGAGCGGAAGATCATTCCGATTTCACTATCAATTCTACCGTTAATGGATGGAGCTATATTGATGGCGACGGGTCAACGACCTATGGGCACAATGGTGCCGACTGGCCAGACAAATATAGTGCTATGGCATTTATGGTATTTAATCCTTATACCACATCGCCGCCGATAGTGAATGGGTATCCCGAACTTACACCTCATACCGGGAACAAATATTTCACCTGTTGGGCAGCTGAATATGGGACAAATAATGACTGGATGATTAGCCCAGAATTAACAAACCCCACACACCTTTCATTTTGGGCAATGACGTATGACGGGTCGTATGGCGGATTAGAAAGAATGAAAGTGGGTTATTCCACAACGGGAACAGCACAAGGCGATTTCACTTTTTTAACGGCAAGTCCTTATGTACAAGTACCGGAATCATGGACATTTTATGAATATGACCTTCCGGCAGGCACAAAGTATATCGCCATTAATTGTGTCTCTTATGACGCTTTTATTTTTATGGTTGATGACATTACCATCACCCAGGGCGAAGGCGGCGACGACTGCCCCGCCGTTACCGACGTAACCGCCGAAGCACAAGGCACCAAGGTTCAAGTTACCTGGACAGCCCCCTCAAAAGCCTTAACCGGCTATAAAATCTATCAAGACAACGTAGAAAAAGCTACCGTAGCAGCAGGCGTTACCGAATGGATATCCGACGTCCTGCCCAACGGAACCTATACCTTTGCCGTAGCCGCTACCTTCGACGATGGATGCTCTCCGGTAAAAGTTCCGGCAGCGCCCGTGGAAATCAAAACTTGCAACGGCGTGGTCTCTAACTTGGAAGTTAAGTATGAAACGGATTGCAGCAAGGCAACGATTACTTGGGATGCTGCAGGAAAGAGCAGATCGGAAGTGTTGTGGGATAATACCGATATAAACATACAAAATAGCGGTTTGCTCACCCAGTACTGGTCTGGTAATGACAACTGGATTTATACAGCCGATGATTTTATTGCTAATGATATTTGGACAATTGAAACAATAACAGCAAAAGGATTCTCCAACGCTCCTTCTCTTTTACCGACCAAATTTAGAGTTATTATTTATCAAAATGGTACAGACAACAAACCCGGTACAGAGATTTTTGATGCAAATAATATTTCGGTAACAGACGGCGCTGATCCTGTCATTACACTTCCTACTCCATTCACCTTACCGGCAGCAGGCACATACTGGATTACCATTGCAGGGGTTTACGATGCTTCTGTCACTGAAAACTCTGAGATAACATCTTATCGCTGGAATATTTACTATGGAACAACAGCCAAAGGGTTCGAACAACATTTATTTGATAAAATGGGGTTAATTGATAATCCGGGAGGAACATGGAAGTCTGCATCCGCATTAGGAGTTGCTGACGCAAAATCCATGTATTTCAAAATAGAAGGCAATCCAGGCGGAACACCTCCAGAATGGGAATACAACATTTACCGCGACGGTCTCCAAATCGGCGGACCCACCACCGAGACCACCTTTGTAGATACAGAGTTCGACCCGGAACAACCGCACACTTGGAGCGTAGCCATAGCCTGCGCCAACGGTGGCGATGGCGAATGGGTGGATGTGGAAGAAATTGCTTGTGGAGATCCTGTTATCGAACCCTGCGACCCCATAACCGGAGGAACGGCAACCATTGATTGCACCACAGCCAACCTCACCTGGACAGCCGTAGCCGGCGCCAAAGAATACAAAGTCTCAAAAGACGGCGCTACAACCACCGTTACCGAGCCTGCCTACACCGAAACCGGCGAATTCGAAGACGGCGTTTCCTACACATGGACAATCGTAACCGTTTGCGACGAAGACGAATCGGATGCTGTAGAAATCACCGGCGTAGCCGACTGCTCAACTCCCGGCATCCCCGAACTCGCCAACAGCGTTTCCATCTATCCCAACCCGACTTCCGGAACGATAACCATCTCGGCGCTGAACTTCGTCAAAGTGGAAATCTATAACACCGTCGGACAACTGATAGAGACAAAAACAGATAAATCTTTCGAGGTATCTTATAACACAGGAATTTACTTCTTCAAGGTTTATGACGTTTATAACAATAGCGTTACTAAACGGGTGATGGTGAAATAAAAAGCCAAGCCCCCCAAGCCCCCTCGAAGAGGGGATGTGGGCTGACGCTTCAAGCCTCTTATTGAGGAAAAAGTTTAATAAAAGCCGCTCGCGAGGGCGGTTTTTTTAATTGTGGGGTATGACAAGCAAATTCATGAGGATGTCTCAAAAGTCAAAATTCTTTACCACAAAGGTTCACAAAGGGTTTTCACAAAGAACACAAAACATTGCTAAACAGATTGTTGTCTTTGTGAGCCTTTGTGTGTACTTTGTGCTCTTTGTGGTTAAAAAGACTTTTGAGACATCCCCATGAATACACGAAGTTTTTTTTTACCGCAAGGACGCAAAGAAAACGCAAAAGACGCAAAGTGTAACACCGTCATTCCTGCGAAAGCAGGAATCCCCTGAGGCAAAAAGCATCGAACAGGAGATTGCGGGTCGTTGCCCGCAATGACGTCATTAGCTCCTTGCGCCCTTTGCGAAAAATCCTTGCGCCTTTGCGTTAAAAATTCAGTTATTCAGTTATTGAAAAAGATGTATCTTTGCAGGGTGATTTACAAAACATAAGAATTATGACAGTAGTAAGCAGTGAAGAGTTTGTAACCGAGCAGGACAGATATTTTGATATGGCGATGAATGAACAGGTGTTCGTTCAAAGAGGGGACAACATGTTTGTTTTTGCATGTACAAACGACAGGAAAAAGAGACATAAAACGCCCGATGAAGATTTTTACAGGGCTATAACGATGGATGAGTTTAAGATAAGAGCGCGAGAAGTTGTGGAAAAAGCATATAAAAGGTATATCAATGAACGTAATCATATTACCCCGTGTACTCGAATATCTTGACAGCCTGGTCTTTATTCTTTTTGAAAAAGAGTATTTTGGCTTTCTAGAAACATCAATTAATTATATAGACGAGTTGATTGATGATATTCAAACGACCCTGCCAACACGTTTGCACAAACCTGCCCCCGCATATTTTGACAGATATGGAAAAGAGATGGAATATGCAGGCTTTAGAAAAAACAAACACACAACGTGGTATGTATTCTTTGAAACGTATGAAAAAAACGAAGAAGTTTTTTACTTAGTACGCTACATCGCCAATAACCATACCGTCGCACAATATTTGTGATATTACAACATCGGCAAAATGAAAGTTACAATAAAAATCTATTTACCACTGCTTCTCTTGCTCTCTTTCGCAGGATGCACAGATAAGGAAGATGCACCCGAGCAACCTCCGACTATTGTTGTGGGCGGGCAAAATCCGCTTAAAGCCGGTATTTATCTCTCTTTTGTGGATGATTCCGTCAAAATCAGCGCCCTGTACGGAATTGACAGCGTTTGGGCGGAATATTGGGTTGACACTTCCCGGCTCGGTGATGATTATCACGTCTTCTATCATGCGGTATCGCTGAGCGGCATGACGGCGGATGCGCAACGGGATGTCTGGGTGGTGGTCAAACCGGAGAGTATGAAGGGGTTATGGGATGTATCTGTGGATATGCCGGCGTCTAAACTCCCTTTGACCTTTGTTGATTCGCTGGACGTTGACGGTGATAAAGTCATTATCAACAACTTACATATTAACACACTCCCGCTTTTAAGAGAAAAAGTCAAATTGTCGTTGGCAGCCGACCTGCAAGACAGTGTTTATCTTTTCGAGCAATCTTTTTCCGATTCGCTCTATCTCTTTGGCAGTGGGACGATTGACGAGCGGGCTATGGAGATGAAACTGAACTATTTTACTTTTACCGTTACCGTCGAAGATTCCATCTCTATCAATAGCGATACCTTGACTTATCGCGCCGTCTATTCGAGAAAACCAACCTTAACCAAGTGAAAATCAACATGAACGAACAGCACGAAAAAATCATTTTTATCTTAAATCCCGTCAGCGGATTTTTCGGGATAAGGCGCAAAAAAGTTGAGCGCATCATCAAGAAACATATCAAAAAGGAGAATTTGTTTGGCGAAATTTGGTACTCGAACTATGCCGGTCATACGACGGAATTGGTGAAGAAAGCGGTTGAGGAGTGCGCTAAAACCGTTGTCATCGCCGGCGGCGACGGCTCTATCAACGAGGCAGCCCGCTCGTTGGTTTACACCGATACGGCGTTGGGCATTATCCCGTGCGGTTCGGGCAATGGCTTAGCCAACCATTTGAAAATCCCGTTTAACATCCAAAAAGCGCTCCACACCATCAAAGAGCACTTCGTCAGAGCGGCAGATACCATCAAAATCAACGACCAGTACGCCTTCTCATTAGCCGGCATCGGCTTGGACGCCCTGGTCGCCGAACGCTACCACTTGGCAAAACGAAGAGGCTTCCTCTCCTACATGCACTCCCTGCTTATCGAATACGTCAATTTCAAACCGGAAGCCATCACCATCAAAACCGACAGTATGGAAATAGAAGAGAAGTGTGTACTCATCATTTTCGCCAACTCCAATCAGTTCGGGTACAACTTCCGCATCGCCCCCCAAGCCGACCTCTTCGACGGTTATATGGATGTGGTGATTGTGAAAAAGATTCCGTTTATCTCGGCGCCCCTCTCCTCCATCCAAATATGGACGGGTTACGCCGACAAATGCCTGTATCTCAGTTCGTTCAAGGCAAAGAAAGTATCCATCATCCGCAGTTTAGATGGTGTGATGAATGTGGATGGCGACCCGTTCAAGTCAGGGCAAAATGTTGAGGTAGAAGTACTTCCCGCCTCTCTGAAACTGATTGTGCCGAAAAAAACAACTCCTACACATTAAACCGTACATGCAGAATGTCCCCTTCCTGCACGATGTAGTTTTTCCCTTCGAGGCGGAATTTTCCGGCTTCTTTCACGGCGTGTTCCGTTTTATGTTGGATGAAATCGTGATACGTCATCACCTCTGCGCGGATAAAACCGCGTTCCAAGTCGCTGTGAATCACGCCGGCGGCTTGCGGAGCGGTCATGCCCTGTTTTATCGTCCATGCCCGTACCTCTTTTGGACCTGCTGTGAAAAATGATTGCAGGTTCAGTACTTTGTATGCGCTGCGTATCAGGCGGTTGACGCCGGGTTCTTCCAATCCTGCGTCTTGCAGGAAGAGTTGTCGGTCGTCCTCGTTATCTAATTCGGCAATTTCCGATTCCAACCGTCCGGCGATGACGATGACCTCTGTTTTTTCATTTTTCACCGCTTCGCGCAGACGCTCGGAGTAGGCGTTTCCGGTAACAGCCGAGGCGTCATCCACGTTGCAGACGTAGATGACGGGCTTTATCGTGAGCAGAAACATGTCGCGCACGTACATCTCTTCCTCTTTCTCGGTCATCTCCATATCGCGGGCATTGGAAAAATTCTCTAAACGGTCTTTCAACCGGTTTAAAAAGTCCACTGCGGCTTTGGCGTCTTTGTCGCCCACCTTCATCAACTTTTCGTAGCGCTGTATCTTACGCTCCACCAAGTCTAAATCGCGCACCTGCAACTCCAAGTCCACGATTTCCTTGTCGCGCACGGGGTCAACGGAGCCTTCGACGTGCGGCAGTTCCGGGTCGTCGAAACAGCGCACAACGTGTATCAGCGCACTGGTCTTCTGAACGTCCGCCAAAAACTTATTCCCGACGCCTTCACCATGACTGGCGCCTTTCGCCAAGCCGGGCAAATCCACCAGGTCCACCGTCGCCGGAACGACCCGTGCCGACTTTATCAGCCGGTCAATCTCATACAGACGCGCATCCGGCACGTCCGCCATCCCGATGTTGGACTTCGTCGCGCTGAAAGCAAAATTCGACGCCTCCGCTTTCGTTTTCGACACACAGTTGAATATGGTTGTTTTTCCAATATTGGTCAATCCTACGATGCCACAATTTAATGCCATGATTCCGAATTTGAGTTATAATTCTATATTTTATGATAAAACCGTATGCTTTTTTAAAATTTCGATAACCTGTTCGGCGGTTAAAGTTGTAATACCGGCGATAGTATCTATTGATAACCCTGCACGGTAACTGTTGATGACTACTTGTTCGGCTTTTTTTGCTTCGCCGATTTTTTCACCTTTTTCTAATCCTTTTTCCCATCCTTCGTCCACGCCGGCTAAACGGCTGGCTTCCATGGCACTGGCGGCGTAGTTCATGTTTTTCAGATGGTCGTAGTAGTCGCGCTTTTCTTCTTCCGAGAGGTTGTCTATCCGTAGTTTTTCCTGCGCTTCCTTTAAGCCCGGCGCCGTGATTTTATCGGGGACAGTTGTGTTTTTCAGAAAATATATCCATTCGTCTAACGGCGTTTTGGCAACATCATTGAAATTTTCTACCCGCAAAATATAATATTCGGGGTAAATGTCGCTCACTTTCTCGCGCTTTATCCGCTTTTGTTGACTTTTGGTGAGTTTGAGCAAATCACCGGCATGTATGCCGCGAAATTCGGTATAACCGTGATAGACATAGTCTTGCCCGTCGCCGAACTTAAAATAGACAATGTTGACAGAGTATATCTTCTTTATCTTTTCGTACTTGTCGCCCTCTTTCAGATAGTCGCAAACAACTTTTGAAACACCATACAACATCCGCTGATAGTAATCTATCTCGTCGTTGTTTTGAATTTCAATGATTATCTTTTCGCCCGTCTCGTCTTCTACTAAAATATCTACTCTGTTGATTTTATCTTCCTTACGTCTTTTATTTCCCTCACTCTCAAGAACTTTTATTATGCGTATCTGCTTTTCGAGTAAACAACTCAAAAAGCCGTTCACTACATCAAAATCGACTTTGTTCCTTAACAACCGCTTTATTGCCCAGTCAAAACGAATGTAATTTTCCATAATAAATATTTCTTTGTTTATCTATTTTGTTCAAAATGCAAAGATACGATTTTAATTGAAAATTAAGCGTTGAAAATTATTTTCGGGATACAACATTCAGATGTTCTACTCTCCCCTGCAAAGATAATAGACCGTTTCGTTGGTGGTCAGATTTTCCACTTTCACTATCGCTACGTCGTCGTTGGCGATGGTGTTGTACTGCTTGACGCTCCACGAAAGAACTTTCCACAAGGAACGGTTTTTTTGCGGAAGCATTTGATTAACAGTCAAAGGGTCTTCCGCTACGGATTCGGATTCCGAAATCGTTTTTATCACTACGACGTCCGGCTCTAAAACTCTGACTGTTTCGGTGAAATCGGCGGTTGTGATTGCCGACGGGTGTTGCTCTGCGAGCAAGGATTCGGAGGGAAGGTCTTCTTCCGGTTCGGGGCGCTGTTTCCCGTCATTGCGAACGGAGTGAAGCAATCCATTGTCATTGTAGGCTTTACCCGCAATCTCCTTACTTATGTCTTGGTTTGAGGGGATTCCTGCTTTCGGAGGAATGACGTTGTCGCTACTGGATAGCGTTTCCGTCTCATTGTCATCGGTTTGTACAAAAACCTGTTCGGGCGTTGCGGACGAGGGCGGCACGTCGGCAGTGGGTCTGAACAGAAAGAACAACAACAAAATAGCAGCAACGGCAGCAACAGCGGCAATCCGTACCGCAGAGGAAAAACGGAAAGGCGTATGTTTCAATCGTCGTTTATCGTTGAAAATCACGTTTTTATCGGGGACGAGCCGGATCTTTCCAAAACTTTCGAACTCCGGCAACAGGGAAACGTTCTTTTTTAAAAATGCGGAGAGCGTCTGACGCGCCGGTTCGTCCAAGTCGTCTTCGTGGAAAGCGATGAAATGGTCTTGATAGTTGGCTTCGTTGACGTCGTGTACCGGAAAGATGACGTTCTTCTTGAGTTCTTCGGGACGAGGAAAAACGACTGTATCCGGCTGTATGACAACGTCTTGCGATTGTTTATACCATTCGAAATCAGCCATCAACAACGGATGTGTCTCCAAAAAGGCAAACAAGGCTTGCTGCTCTTTTTCGGAGAGTTTGCCGTCGAAATAATCCACGGCATAAACCTCGAAATTGCTGATATTGACCGTTTTACTCATATAACTACCTCCAACTTTCCTATGTATTTCCTTAAAAAGAGACGCGCTCTGTAAATATATACCTTCACCTGCGATTCGTTCAGTCCGGTTATCGTGCCTATTTCCTGATACGAGTATCCTTCGTAATCACGCAACAGCAACGCCGTTTTCTGATCAAGAGGAAGTTGCTCAATCGCCTGATGCAGAACCTCTTGCAGGTCGGAATAAGACGAAGACGTGTCGTAAAAATCATGACTGTCGCCATCCAACGCCGTAAACCGTTCCTGATGACGCACATTGTCAACCAACAGATGGTAAGCAGTGGTGAACAGCCACGACTTCCCTTTCTCGCCGTTGATGCCCTCCCGCTTCTCCCACATCCGCGTAAACGCCTCCTGCACAACGTCTTGCGCGGTATCGCCATCCTTGATGTTTTTCAACACAAAGCGATACAGCGCATCGGCATGGTCGTCAACACATTGGTTGTATTCAAAGATCGTCATATCTCTTTGTATAAAATTTAACGTAAGACGGGGATGATGGGGGAAAAGTTACAGAGGAAATCTCTGATTATTTGTGACTCCGACAGGATTCAAACCTGTAACCTTCTGATCCGTAGTCAGATGCTCTATTCAGTTAAGCTACGGAGCCATTTTTCTTTGCGGGTGCAAAGATACAAATATTTTTTGATATGGATGGGAAATATTTTTTTATGACAATAGTTTGCGTCCTTGGAGACTTCCACGTTATCTTCCGCCCAGTTGACGCAACCGTAACACTCATAGCATACAATGGAATACATATTGCTCTTTTTGCCTTAGGCAAAAAAGCGTAACGCAAAAAAACATAACGTCTTTGTGCGTAGTATCAAAGAAAGTATTACCTTTGCCAAAAGATCCGTTTTTCAGGCTGTTTGTAGAACAAAATTAAGAGAAGATACAAAGAATGACAGAGATAAAAAATGTATTTAAGATGAAAAAACTATTTTTAATTGTTTTCTTTTATGGTATAAGCCTCGCCCTCGCCTCGGCGCAACAACCCGTCAACATCCAAATTAAACTTTCCGGCTTGACGGGTGAGGCGTGTCTGTTCGTCAACTATTTCGGCACGAAACAGTACGTAAAAGACACATTGTCAATATCTAAGGAGAGTGTTTCCATCAAAAGAGATTCTTTGTTGGAACCCGGCATGTACTGTCTTGTGAGCCTGGAGGGCAACCTTATCATGGACTTTTTCATTGACAGGGACGAGCAACAGTTTTCCATGACCTCGTCGTTGAAAAACCTCGCGGGCGAGATGAAGGTGAAAAATTCCGAAAACAATGCGCTGTTCTATCAATGGATAAACCAACAGGCAGACTTCAAGCAAAAAAAGTTCGAACAACAGCCGAAACTCTTGGTCAGCCGTTTTATGAAAGCGCTACAAGATGTCGAAATACCGTTTCAACACGACAACGGCGACGAAATCCCCCAACCGGAACGCCTCTACTACGCGCAACATCACTTTTTCGACAACCTGCGGCTCGACGACGAAGATCTGCTCCGTACGCCGCTCTACGGGAAAAAGTTGGAGTGGTATTTTAATAACATGATGACGCCGACGCCCGACTCCGTCATCAAATACGCCGACATGCTGATCGAACAGGCAAAAGAGAGTTTCATTACCTACAAATATGTCGTCTGGCAAGCATCCTATTATGCGGAAACATCCACAATAATGGGCATGGAGCGTGCCTTTGTACACATTATTGACAAGTATTACGCCCCAAACGACTCTTTGGCTCTTCCCGACCTGCGCGACCGCCTCATGAAAAGAGCCGACGAGTTGCGACATTCGTTGGTAGGTGCAAAGGCTCCGAACATGATGATACAGGATAGCACTTTCGTATTGAGGGAGTTACATGAAATGGACACCGACTTCGTCATCATCTACTTCTTCGACCCCGACTGCGGACATTGCAAAGCCGAAACCGACACCCTAGTGATGTTCTACCAACAAGAAAAGGAAAATCTGAATTTCGACATCTATGCCGTTTGCAACGACACGAGCATGCAAAAGATGAAACAGTATATCCAAACCCGCAATATCCCATGGACAGTGGTCAACGGTCCGCGAACCGCCACCAAACACTACAGCGTCCTCTACGACGTCCCCTCGATGCCAACACTCTATATGATGGACAAAGACAAAATCATCATCGCCAAACGCCTCTCGCCACAGCAGATGATAGATATGATGAGGCGGAAAAAATAATTACCTTTCATAGTTTCCCTTTCAGCACTTTCAGCATATCCGTCGTCATTGTTTCGAGATTATATTTCGGGTTCCAGCCCCATTCCCGACGGGCGCAACTGTCGTCCATGGAGTTGGGCCACGTTGCTGCGATGGCTTTTTTCAGCGGGTTAACGCGGTATTCCATTTCAAAGTCGGGGAGGTGTTTTTTGATTTCGTGGTATATTGTCTTCGGACTGAAACTCATTGCCGTAACGTTGAACGAGTTACGGTGTTTCAATTTCTCAGGGTCGGCTTCCATCAGGTTGATGGCGGCGTCAATGGCGTCGGGCATATACATCATGTCCAAGAAGGTATCTTCGGGGAGCGGACAGACAAACTTCTCTTTTTTCACGGCGGCGTAGTAGATCTCGACGGCATAGTCTGTCGTCCCGCCGCCGGGCAGTGTTACGTTGGAGATGATGCCGGGGTAGCGCACCGAGCGGGCGTCCACGCCGAAGCGTTGGAAGTAGTAATCACTCAGCAACTCGCCGGCGACTTTGGTAACGCCGTAGATCGTTTTCGGACGTTGTATCGTGTCTTGGGGCGTGTTGTCGGGCGGCGTTTCCGGTCCGAAAGCGCCGATGGAACTCGGCGTAAAGACCGCACATCCGTATATCCGCGCCACTTCCAAACAGTTCACCAAACAGCCCATGCCGATGTCCCATCCCATCTTCGGATTTGCCTCCGCCGTTGCCGAAAGGATGGCTGCCAAGTTGTAGATGGCGTCAATGTTATGTCGTTTGACCACGTCAACGATATTGATCACATTGGTGGCGTCAACCTTTTCGGCGATTCCTTCGGAGACCCAATCGCCGTTAAGTCTTAAATCGGATGCGACCACGTTGTCCTGTCCGTATATCTTACGTAAAGCCGGTGTCAGTTCGGAACCAATTTGTCCGCCGGCGCCAATAACGAGTATCTTTTTCATTAAAATTATATTTTTGTAAAAACTTCAAATTTCTTTTAGCAATGATAACGGATTTCGATTAAAAAAGTTGCTTAATTTCAATTCGTAAATAAAAAATTTTACTTAAACATTAGTTCAATTTATCATGCATCCGTATTCTTTTTCTCATCTTGCCCACCGCAGCGAATAGACCAGCGTATCAATATCCTGTCGTATAAACCGAATGACGGGCGCCAGCGAGTCGTTGTTGGGCGTCATGTTGAAATAAAGCGCTCCACGGAGGAAGTTGGTCGTGGTGTCGGAGAGGAAAAACTGGCATTGAGACGCCGCCCCCACGCCGGAGATGTCGTAAATCAGTCCGTAAACGCGAGTCGAGTCGCGTTGAATCAACGTTTGCCGGATGCCGCTCGCTTTCTGGATGTGTTTTAATGCCAAAGCACGGGCATCTTCCGCCAACGTGTCGAAATTGTGTTCTACGGGGTGATAACTTAGATGTACTTTGGCGTTGAACGCGGAAAACGCAATGTCGAACCAATCTTCGATCCGGTCGTTTAAGGGGTCAACGACGACCTCCGCATATTCGGGATAACGGAACGCAAGCCGCTCGTGCTGAAACTCGCGGTAGGTTTTTTGGGGAAAGTCAATCCTAAAATAGCCATGCGGCTTGGGTTGCGGGTCGCTATTGCCGCAAGCCCACAGCGCAACCACAACACCTAGACACAGAATAACCTTACCTGTTCTTTTGAAACTTCCGCAACGACGCATCTGTTTATTTTGGGACGGGAAAGTTAATTTAGAAGGGCAAGTCGTCGTCTATCGGCGGCGCTGCCGTGATGTCGGATTCCGGAAGCGGCTCGAACTGTGCCGGTGGCGGTGGCGTTGGCTTTGCCGGAGGTGCGTCGCTGCCTTCTTTGCGGTCGAGCATCATCATGTTGTCGGCGATGATTTCCGTGAAATAGCGCTGTTTCCCCGTTTCGTCGGGATAGGTGCGGGTACGCAGTTTCCCTTCGATGTAAACCTTCGACCCTTTGTGCAAAAACCGCTCGGAGACATCCGCCAATCCGCGCCATAAACTGATGTTGTGCCATTCGACGCGCTCTGTCCGGTTGCCGTCTTTGTCGCGATACGACTCGTCGGTGGCTAATGAAAAAGCCGCCCGTTTGACCCCGTCGAAAACCTGAACTTCGGGGTCTTTTCCTAAGTGACCGATTAAAATCACCTTATTGATTCCGTTTGCCATAACTGTAAAATTTTATGGGGCAAAGATACAAAATTAATTCGTACCTGCTCCATTATTAATTAAATAAAAAAGTTATGAAAAAAGTTTTATTATGTATGCTAATGGCAGGCTTGATGACGTCTGCCGTAGCGCAGGAACAACGCTTTCTTGATGTTAACGGATGGGAGTCTGCCGGAATCTCGAAAAGTTATGACCGTCAGAGTCAAAATGCTGTTTACCCGATGATCACGTTGCATGACGATGGTTTTATCGGCTGTACATGGACAACGGATGACAACCCGAAATTTTCGGGGAGCGTCATCCCTAATCGGGGCGTCGCCTACTCTTATTCAACGGACGGAGAAGAACCTATTCGTTTTAATACTTAATATTAAGTTGCGGCAAGGGTACGACTTTTTTTGAATTGATGCAAAAAATTTTTTTCAATTAAGGAAACGCAATCCCTAACTTTATCCCGAAAGTAAGCGCCACATATTTACATTTTGTGCCAAAGAAATCCCAGAGGATAAATCCGTGGTGGTAATAGGTATCACATTCATTTCCGAGTGCGCCGCCGATGCCGACGAATCCGTCAACGGTGAAAACATGTTTTGTCCATTGATACCCGGCAGAAGCCAATAATGCGCCCATGGTGGCATTTTGTCGTGTTTTTTCATCGTTACGGCTCTTTTGTTTCGCGTCGTAGTTGAAACTCGAAAGCGCAAATTCCGACTTGATGTATATTCCGTTGAGCGGGTATCTTGGGTTTGAATTTATGATATATTTATGAGCGCATCTGAATAAGCCTCCGCGCGGATTATTGCTTTTGCCATCGTAGCCGATACCTATCACGCCGCCGGTTATTTCAACGCTCTGGTGCGTAGTTATTGAGCGTTCATAACTCAACTTTGTCGAGCCGGTGGCATAAGATAAAAAGGTCGTTCTCAATGCGTTTTTTCTCACACCCTCTGTTTGTGAGTAGGTCAAAGAGTTGCTGAGAAATAAAAACAAAATTACAAGCAGTTTAGTTATTCTTCGTGTCTTCATCTCTTCGTGCCTTCGTGTTTATATTTAATTTTGTCATACTCTCCCGTAATCTGTTCCCAAAGGAAGTCGCGTCCCAGAAATTCGGAGCAGGCGATGATAGATCCGATGATTACGCCCATAATACCGTGAGCATTAGTGTTTTGTCCTGCTAAGAAGAGGTTGGGTATTCTGGTGCGGTGAACGATGCGCGGGGCGTTGATGTTGCGCAGGACGCCGTAGGCGGCGCCGTTTTTTGTTCCGGTGTAGTTTAGGTAGGTGAGCGGCGTGGAGGTGTAGTAGGATTCTACGTTGGCGAGCGTTCCGGGGAAGGCGCGTTCGAGTTGTTCCAGCAACGTTTCTGCCTTGCGCTGTTTGAACTCTTTGTATGCTTCGCCGCGCTGTTCTACCTTAGTGCCAGCCCATTGCGCCACCTCGTCAAAGCGCATGATGGTGAGAATCTCGCCTGCCTGCGCATATTGCGCCTGCTGTGCCGGACAGAGGTGCATGTAGAGATAACCGCGGGGCCAATCCTGTGCGGTATAATTCTCACAGTTCCAGATTTCGTCGCCGTTGTAGTGATAGTAGTTGTAGTTCATGTAGGGGACAGTGTTCTCTTTAAACTTCAGATAGACCGTGAAGTTGGCGATGGACTGTTCCATCTCACGTATTCTGTTGCGGTACATCGGACGTATCAGGTGAGAGTCAATCATGTCAATGGTAACTTCGGGATGCGTGTTGGAGATGATGTGGTCTGTGGCGATTTGCGTTCCGTCTTCCAACATGATGCCCGTTGCTTTGAAGTCGTCGCAAAGGATTTTATGCACCTTGCTCGAAGCAAAAACCTCGCCGCCGAACGAACGGATAGAGCGCACCAACGAGTCGGCAATCTGGTCGCTGCCACCCATGATACGACAGGCGCCGGATATGTTTGAGTCGTTGATGAAAGAGTGAACATACAGCGGCGTCTTATCTTTCACGCCGGCATAGAGCGGAACAAGTCCGACCAGCACGTTTTGCAACACCGTGTTTGTGGTAAAAGAAGCGATAAAATCGTTGACGCTGGTCGTAGCATAACTCGAACTGAACTGAAACGGCTCGGTCGGGTCGTTCATAGAGTGAAACGGCGAACTCTGCGCCACGTTTCTCATAGCCGTCGCATAGCGTTTCAGGTTGTCGCGCTCGGCGGGGAACTTCTGCGCCAGCGTCTCTACGAAGTTGTCGTAGCCCGTAGCGTACCGGTAGCGCTCACCTCTAAACGACATGACGTCGAAACCGAGCGGGTCTAACGGCGAAACCTTAACGTCGGGAAACAGCGACAGATAGTGAAAAAAACGGTCAAGCGACTGTCCTGCGCCCATGCTGCCGACGTAGTGTACGCCCGTCTCAAACTTGACGCCCCTCCTTTTAAACGTCTGCAAGCATCCGCCAAATTGCGCCCCTTGCTCAAAAATGGCAACCTTGTATCCGTTCTTGGATAACATATAGCCGCAGACGAGTCCGCCTAAGCCGCTTCCGATGATGATGATGTCGTATTTTGTTTGCATTTAGTAGTTTGTGTTTTAGACATATCCGTGATTTTCAACATGCAAAGGTACACAATTTTCATCTACCACCACCACCGCATCAAATTCCTCCTCCCCATCAACCCTCTCGACATACTTCAAATTCCCTTTCACCCACGTACAATTGGCTGCTAATTCCAACTTGTCGGCGTCGGTGTCGGTGGCTACGACGTTCATGTTTTTATAAACCAACGACAGCAGCAGCGGCAACTCCCCGTATCCGCAATTTTCGATTAACACGCGACTTTTGCCTTTCAGTTGCGAGATGATTTCCTTGTAATTACTGTTTTTCTTCAAATTACGACGCACCGCCCGTTCTACCGACGGACCTTTATAAATGTAGTTGTGTAGCACCAAATCCGAATAGTAGTCGGCTGTTTCTATTTCGGCGGCTATCTTGGCGTATTCTTCTGCGTAGAAGCGGCGCATAGCCCCCCCAAGCCCCCCCGAAGGGAGGGGGGTGAGGACGACACACGATGAACATGACAGTGTAGAGCGAGGATGTATTCGCACATCCCCCCCTTCGGGGGGGCTTGGGGGGGCTGGAGGCATAACATGAATATGAATCTCTCCTTTGCGCAACATAAACTCTTTTTTAGGAAGGACATGTCCGGCGCCATGCAGTATCACCGGAATAATGTCCAAGTTCAACTTCTCCGCCAAATAGAACGCTCCCCGATGGAACCGGCGGATAGAACAATCCTCCGAGCGCGTGCCTTCGGGGAAAATCATAATCGAATAACCTTTTTCTACGATGGATTGCAACTTATCCAAGTTGTTCTCAATACCATTGGAGACGGGATAAAAGTCGGCATATTTGATGAGTCGTCCGTAGAATGGCGAGTTCCACACCCATTCGTTGGTTAAGATGATGAGTTTTGGCGAGAGGCTCATGATGCACATCAGGTCGAGATGCGACTGGTGGTTGCTGATGATGATGGCGGGTTTGTCGAATATCGTTTTATCAAAGTTGTTATATGTGGTTTTGACGCGCGGAATACGTACCACCACAAAACGCGCCACCCAACATATTATCCGGTGGTAGCGCAACTTCTTCTTGTCGGTCGTTTTACCCAAAGTAAACAGGAAAAATCCTATCACCGTAAGAACGAGTGTGCCGAACAGAAAAACGATGAAAGCGTAAACGAGCGAGGCGATGTTGGCAAGTGTTATTGGCATCAACCGTCGTTTCCCTTTCCGCATGGTGAGCCAGCGGAATATGACGGGCGGCAACAGAAACGCCATCAGCACCACCGACCCCATACCGATGATGGTGATCTCCGCCAACGACCGCAACGCCGGATGTTGTGCCAGAATGAGCGACCCGATGCCGATAAACATCACTATCGCCGACAGCGTGATGCTGTTTTTGTATGAGACGAGCAACTTGCGCCGATAAGCATATTCGTACATCAAGCCTTCGGTCATGAAGATGGTGTAGTCGTCGCCCTGACCGAAGATGAACGTGGCAAGGATGATGTTGACAATGTTGAAACGAATATCGCAAATGTTCATGATGCCCAATATCCAAAACCATCCGATGGTGAGCGGCAGAAAGGCGAGCAGGCTTAACTCGATGCGCCCCAGCGTGAAGATGAGAAACGCAAAGACGACGAATCCGCAGATGAGTAATACCAAGTCAAAATCCGTCGAGAGGGCGTTAACCATGCTGCGCCCGATGGTTCCGGCGTCGAACGAGAAGGAGTTGTTGATGGTGTTCAGTGTTGCTTCTAATGCGTCTAATTCGGTATGCGTGGTATGCAGCAGGGTCATGACCATGCCGCCGTCGTTTTCGTTTGCGATGTAATTGTTTGCAAGTGATGATGTTATCGGTTCAAAATAACTGACGTCCCGTACTTCGTAATCAGCATTAACAATGTCGTCGAACCGGCTGAATGCGCCGGACTTGAATCCGTTTTCAACGCCTGCTGCGTCAATTTTTGTGAAGATGTCTTTTTTCTCTTCGCAAAATGTTTGCCAGCGTGCCAGACGTTGCTGCTGCATCTTTTTCGACGGCAGGTAAACGCCCAATCCGCTGATTTTGGTGAACATTCCGGTTGTCTGCAAACTGTCTAACGCCGCTTTTGAATCTTCGTAGGCGGTCAGCGCTTTGTCCAAATCTTCTCCTGCCGAGATGTAGTAAATCGTTTGCTGTCCCTGTTCGAGAGTGGATATAAGTTTTTTGAAATCAGCCCTTTGCGTCTCCGTCATGTAGTTGATATTTTGCATATCCGCGTCGAACTTGGTACCGAAACTCCGGATGCAAAAGAAAACGGTCAACGCAATAAATATCCACGCAAACCATCTGTTGCGTTTGGGTTTCCACGAGAGCAGTTTTTTGAAAACAAGAACATCTTCCATTGCTTTGTCGTCGGCGGTTGGAGACTTCTTTTTCAGCAAATGAGGCAGGAAGATAAGCACAAAACAGATAACACCGGCAAGCAGCAACGAAGCGAAAAGTCCGAGGTCGCGCATGGCGTCGCCACTGATGAACATGAGGCTCAAAAAGGCGCCGATGGTGGTAATGTTGCCGATGGTGAGCGGCACGACAATGTTTTTTATCACGTTGGGGATGTGCCGCTCATGTTTGTTGTTCAGGATAAAATGCAACGGATAGTTAATGGCAATGCCGATGATGATGGAACTCACGCCAATAGCGATGAGCGACACCTCGTCCCTCAAAACGGAGAGCAGACCCAAGGCAAACAGCCATCCGAAAAGCAACGAACAGAGCATCATCAGCAAATTTTTAGCGCTTCGGAAAGCGTAGATCAAAAGGCTCAAAATGAGTACGATAGCGATGATGGAAGAGAGCAGACTGTCTTGCTTGAGACGGTCGGCATTGGTAACGGCGATGGCTATTGAGCCAAAATGATGTATCTTGATTTGTTGTTCAAAACGGGATTGCGTGTTGTTGGCGGCGTGGTCAACGATGGCGAGCAGTTTGGCGTTTTCGTGTGTTTCGCTTATCGGATAACGCGACTCGATGGTGATGATAGCCTCTTTCCGGTCGCTCGAGAAGATAAAGTCATTGTAGAGTTGAAACTGGTTACTCGCCTGAAAATCACGTAGTCCCGACAACACGGGCGCGGAAAAATGCAGCGGGTCGGCCATGATATTCTGTTTCATCATCATGCCGATGGGCGACATGAGCATCCGTTTGTTATTGCTCAGTTGCAACGCGATGTTTTCTTCGGTCAAGAGCGAATCCATCCGTTCATAGTCGGACTCGGTGAGAAAATAAGGCATGTTCTCCACCAGAAACTGCGACACCGTCAATATCTGCTGCTGGTCAACCGTGTAGTCAATTTTTCGGAAATAGACGCCGGCGGAATCGGCTTGTTCCAACTGTTCGACAAGGTGGCTGACGGCGTCTATCATCAACTCTGCATCGGGCGCAGCGGCGCTGTCCGCCATGCTCACGCTGACCAACAGTTTGTTGGTCGAGTTCAAATGCTGATAGGCATAGTTGATGCGGTCGGTATTGTGGTCTTTGGGCAAAAAAGCGGAGATGTCCTCCTTGAAATTGATACGCGACGCTGAAAATGCCAGCAAGAGCGATAACACTGCTAATAAGGTGAATAACAGGGGCTTTCGCTTGGAAAAGTGATTGTAGATACGGAGGATGAGTTTTACCATGTTTTATCTTTCAGATATGTTGCTCATAAATCTTGCCTTAGATTTTTTAAAACTGCAAAATTACAATATTTTTTATAAAAACTCTAACCTACGAGAAAAAATGTAAGAAAAACAGGGACGATGTTGATTATTTGATTACTTTTGCAAAACAATATCATTTGATTATGAGTATAGGACAGAACATAACAGAACGCAGAAGGGAAAAGATGAGACATGTAACAGTATATACCACCGAAAGGGAATACAGTCACTTTGTTGAATTGGCTAAAAGCCTGCATTACGTTAAAAGAATCGAAACAGATGAAGAACCACGCGTATTGGATAATATCAAAGCAGGGTTGGAAGAAGTACGCATGTTCGAAAAAGGTATATTAAAAACAACACCTGCTAAAGATTTTCTCAATGAGCTATAACGTTGAACTCTCTACCAATTTTCGAAAAGAAGCTAAAAGGCTTTCTAAAAAATACCCGTCTTTAAAATCGGAATTGGAAATGCTTTTTACCCAACTGGAACAAAATCCCACAATTGGCATATCCCTTGGCAACGATATTTATAAAATTCGTTTGGCGGTCGCTTCGAAAAATAAAGGGAAATCAGGAGGGGTTAGGGTTTTATCCTTTGTCAAAGTTATACAAACAACCGTGTTGCTTTTTTCTATCTATTCAAAAAGCGAAAGAGAAAATCTTACCGATAAACAAATTCGAGAAATTATAAAAGATTATTTCTGACAGAAAGATAAAGATATAATTTTTCTCACCAACATCGCCGGATACCCATAAACCACCGCCAAAACCACAAACAGCGTGTTCAACAAACTGATACGGAAAAAATCCATCCCCGGACGGAAATGGCTCACCCGTTCCCCATCCGGTGCATAATAGACCCGGACAGGTATCGAAACCAACCGTATCCCCCGCCAAGCGCAGCGGACAAGCATCTCCAACTCAGCCTCATAACGGGAGGTAAACGGACGTAGTCGCCTCATCTTTTCCAACGGATACAACCGGTATCCGGTTTGCGTATCCGGCAACCGTCTCCCTGTCTGCAACACGAACCAGAAGTTGGAAAATCTGTTGGCAAACGTGTTCTTTTTGGGCATGTTATCCTGTGTCAGGTTCCGGTTTCCGACAATCAGTGCGTCCGGATATTTTTCAATCGCCTCCACAAATGCGGGAATATCTTCGGCAAAGTGTTGACCATCAGAGTCGAGCGTCAAGGCGTATTTGTATCCCATCCGTCGGGCGCAGTCGAAACCGCATTGCAGCGCATAGCCCTTACCTCTGTTTTTGACGTATGAGACGATGGTTATCTTCTCTTTGTATTGCTCCAATATCTCGCCTGTCCGGTCGGTCGAGCCGTCGTTTACCACAATTACGGAGGCGATGTACCCGAGAACGGACTCAATCACCGCCGGTAACGTGGCTGCATTGTTGTAGGTGGGGATTACGACACAAATATTGGAAGTGTTAGTGTCAACAATAATTTTCATCGTAATCACTATTCAAATTTTGATTGATTTTCTTCCCACCACTTTCGATTGATGGCTTTTGCAAGTTGGTCAACTTCCGATTGAGTAACGCCGTAATCAGCTGTCAATTCTTTGAAACGCAAATAGTCTATCATATCCTGCATTCGTTCATTATTGGTTGTGAAAGGAAAACGGATAACAAATTCGTCAGTTGTTCTTTCTATTATCATAATATCTTTATGCTTTTAAATTTTAATGCAAAGGTAATCATTTTTTTATAAACACATGGATTAATCTCATTCATAAACTTCACATTATTCACGGTCTTCAATAGAAGTTTACATTTCAACTGTTCGTCTTTTGGGGTGGCGGCTTCACGCAGGGGGGGGGCACAAATGTTCGGGCGGGAGATACACTTCCAAATTTGCACAAATGTTTCTGCGGGCATACCTCCCCGCTTGCATGAAACCGCTCGTTGAACAAAACCTTCGGTAGCTTCCACATCCCGTTTATTTTCATCATTGCCATTATTTTATTTTTTGCAAAAATAGTAAAAAGTTAGATATATGAGCGGCTGCTCTACTTCGTTGATTATTCACATTCATAAACATAATCAAGAATTACTGAATCGCCTCTGGTTATCCATTTGTCATAAACATCAATTATTGAAAAATCAACTTTTAGTTTTCCAACTGTCAAATCATTCTTTTCATTTAATAACCAAGACGGACTTTTTAATCCTAAATACCTTTCTCTGATTGTGCAATAGAAGTGTAATCTTGGGTCACTAAAATTCTCGAATTTCTTTACTAAATTTAGTGACTCTGCGTGTTTTGGAAAATTGTCGTAGAGAATCCCTAAAGCATTTATTCCTGTTCTTGAACAATCAGTTCCTCTTATGATAAGTTTAGAAATGTGAGTTGCATTAAGTTTATTCCCGAACTCTCGGATAAATTTAAAAAGCAATTGTGTAGTTTCATTTCCTTCGTGTGTAGCCCAAATACGGCTACCTAACGCTATAACTTTTTCTATGATTGTGTCAAAGTAGTTCGCATCGGAAATGCAGTCTGATTTGCAAGTTTCCAAGTAGTCAAACAAAAGTTTTGCAAGCACATCGTTATACAGATGAAGTGAAAGATTTGCTAAATCTCTTAAAGCAATGTATAGTTGTGTCTTGTTTTCCCATGTTGCGATTGAAATAATTTCATTTTGAAGTCCTACAACAAAATCACTATTGATATGAACTTGAACAGAAAGAGTTTTAGATTCACTTTCGTCATAAATATTAGAAATGTTTCCCGAATCAAAAAGCCATTTTTGTAGCCAAACAAACCAAGTTTTAGATTCGTTGGTTGAAACGATAATCAATATGATTGGAATGCGACACTCATGAACATACCTCAAAAATGATTTTGGTAGTGGTTCAGAAAAAAAATCGCTATTGGTTGAAACTTTCTCATGAGATTTTATTTGTGCTTTTACGAATTTACCTTCTACTTCTTCTGGGGCAAACTCTAATTCTATGTCAATACCAAAATCCTCATTAAGGTTGCGGGCAATCCAAAATTTTGAACGAGTAATTTGTTCTTGAACTATACTGTGTCCTAATGAACCTATTTTCTGTGGTCTTGTTTGTTTGGGCATATTTATTAAAATTAATTAAGTTTCAATATTGCACTGTCCCCAGAGTTGCCGCTAACAGTTTCATGTAGTTATCTTTTTTAACGAATAAGTAAGTTCACGTTTATAGTTTTTATATTGTATCGCTCCGTCAGGAAACCTTTGCAGTTCTTTTCCCTTTTTATAATTAATGACTAACGTGTCTCCGATGACATGTCTATTTGATTGAACACCAATATCATAACACGGGTTATCTATACTAATGATAAACTGTATATCCGCAGCCACTGTTTTTTTGATGTACCACTTGTCGAGGAAAGGTATGACGTTCATCAAGGTACATTTTTTCGGACTGCACGCAAAATCAAACACTTTCAATCCAAACTCGTTGATGAGCGTTCCTCTCCACTCTCCGTCCACTTGTTTTACGATGTAAATACCTGTAATAGTTGCTTTTGGCGATGAAAATGTTATCCGGAAGTCATTCTTTTTTACGCTATCCATCAGTTCTGCCGTCCAAAAAGGCAACGATTCCGCTCCGCCCGACGCCATCTTTTTCGGCGAAGAGCAAGCCGCCAGCAAGCCGACAAAAAGACTAACGAATATCAAATATTTCATCGCCGAGTTCTTTGTTGATTTGTTTATTTTTCATTTCGATGAATGTTTTATCCTCGTTAATTTCCTCAATCTCAACAGAATTGACCGTGTCATCCGAAGTATTAAAACAGATACGTATCTTGTTGAACAACTGTTTGATTTCCTTTTGTTTTGGCGTCAGTATCACCATATTCTCCTTTGCGCCGACCATGAACTCGGCGGCAAATTTCGACTGGTCGAAAATCCCAGCCCCGTTAATTCCCGAAATGATGATTTTGCTTATCTCGCGAAAGACTTTACTCGAATTGACGTCTATAACGTTTTTTGTCGTTTCGGAACCGACCATCACCTTATCGCCGTTCATAACAAACTCATACTGATACGGTTTGGTATATTCCCAGCGCACTTTGTCGGTTTGTTTGAACGACAAACTCCCTTCGGAGACCATCTCGTCAGCCAGGATGGAAATGGTTTTCCGTTGCACAAAATCGCAATGCAACGTCTTCAACTGCTTCGACGACTCGGTTATCTGTCGAATTATCTCTTTCTGTTGCGTTTCGGTCGCGGGTTGGTAGCCGGACTGTGCAAATATTGCAGCAATTGCTTGGAAGATGCAAATTAAAAATAACAGGTGTTTTTTCATAATTTATTCATTTTCAGAAAATAAAGAATATTGTGTTTGCGGCTCAGATACCATGGAAAACAGTTCTTCTGTTACCGGATATTGAATCATAGATTTACCATTCAAATCAACAGGGCAGGCTCCTTTTTGAATTAACAGGTTATTGTCATTTTTTTCAAATATATCGGGTTTTCGCACATATACGGTTCTCCCTTTTTTCAATCCATCCATCGCGCCCGCATACGTTCCGCCTTTGGTTTCCGCTCCCTGTCGGTTTGTAGAAGATTTTGACTCGGCTACATAGATTTCTTTTGCTAATCCATAGATAATCGGGTTGCGCGCCATCGCCAAATCTTTGCTCCAACCGGCTTTTGGTGGGAAAATGCTCAACACTAAAACGTCGCCATCAATAATTTGCTTGTAATAGGTCTTAAATCCCGAGTCGAAAGTCATTATCCCTTGCGGTAACACAATGATACTTTGACCTTTGCAAGAAATGGCAGAGTCCAACGCCTGTTTATCAACGCCTTTAGCAAAGCCACTGACAACCACTTTGTATTCTTTACTCGCCAATTTTGCGATATTATCGGTAAATTTTAATGCAATAGCGGAAGCGTCTCTTGAACCGACAATAGCAATAGAGTCTTCCTGCATGATTTGTTTACTCCCCTTGATATACAATACGGTTGGCGCCAATTTTTTCAAATTTTCTTTTAATGTTTTGGAATAATCCGGCGAGATGACAGGCACAACCTCAATCCCGTTATTGTAGAGCGTTTCGGAGAGAAAAGCATTGTTCGCCAACTTCTCTTTGGCTTGTTTCAGATCAACAATTTGACGGTCAGAGAGTTGATAGTCTTTTGCCCAAGACTCGTCCGATAGATTAAAAAAATCTTCTATTGAGATTCTGTTTTCGTGGAAAAATCTGATAATAAGATTTGTTTTGTCTTCGTTTTTCCATCCGCCTCTGTTAGAGAAACTCCATGCGGGCAAATCGTGTGCCAACGTTATCCAGTATGCGGTTTCACGGTTCATAATTTATCTCCTCCTACTGTTTTTGCAATCGTTAATGGGGCAATCATTGTCGCTCCCAATGTAGTCAATAAACTTCCGATTTCTCTGATTGTTGCGCCACTGTCGAAAATATCGTCAATTAAAATGATTTTTTTGCCTTCAATCTCTGTAGTAGGTTGATAATCAAAAGCATCTTTCACATTCTCTTTTTTGCTGATTACGCTTTCAAAGATTTTTTGTTCTTCGGTGATTTTCGTCTTTTTGAGGTTGTGTGAGATGGGGGTTTTCAATACGTTAGACATTTTTTCAGCAAAATTTTTCACCAAATTTCCCGACTTGGTGGGCGGAACATAAAGGATTAAATCAAATGCTTCTTGTCCGAATTTTTTCCGAAAAGCCTTTAAAGTCAATTTCAACAGGAAGTCGGGAAAATCCTCTCCCGTCTCATATTTTGAGCGATGAAGCGCACTTCCAACGTGTGATACGCCGTAATACGACGCGGCAAAACCGTTGACGAGGTGGCTCTTTGCCGTTTGTACTTCAAGTTCGGGGAAACTGTTTTCTCTGAAATTCTGCAATGTATCCGTCCATTCCGGTGTAACAATGACTTTGATTCTCTTTTCGTCCGTATTGTCGCAATTAGTGAAATCCCGATTTGCATTATCTCCCAAGTAATCGCACAAAAATTTCATCCTTGCCCCTGTTGTTTCAACGTATTCAAGCATTTTGTTGAGGTCGTGTAGTTTGGCGTTTCGCAACTCTTCAAAAGATTTGGGATTCAGCGATACGGAATTGGGGATAAATTCGTATCTCTTTTTCCCGCCATAGTTCACCTCGCGGATAATATTTTGTTCCATCAAATCTGTAAGAATGACGCGGAGTTGTGTTTGTTTCAGATTGGATTGTTTTATCAATTCGTACAGACTGAATAATCCCGATTTTATCACAGAAATCACCTTTTCATACTTTTTTATGGAGGGTCTGCCGCCTTCGATAAATGCTTCGGGCAATTTTTTATCTTCATCCGGATTGTAGAACAAAATGATATATGACGCCAAACCATCCCTGCCCGCTCTGCCGATTTCCTGATAATAATGAACAGGGGATTGAGGAATTTGCGTGTGAATGATAAAACGAATATCGGGTTTGTCAATGCCCATCCCCAACGCATTGGTGGATATGATACATTTCCATTGATTGTTCATCAACCCTTTTTCAACAGCAATTCGGAAATCGGCATCAAGCCCCGCATTATAAGCGGTGGAAGAGATATTCAAATGGTTAAACCATTTGGAGTAAATTTCAGTATCAACTCTGGTTCCCGTGTAAAGAATACCCGAACCACCAAGTTTGTCTGCCAATTTTTCAATGTTTTTCCCTAACCAAATCATTTTTTCATCTTCCGAACAGACTTTTATGACAAACAACTTAAAATTATCACGCATCAAGTTGCCCCTGATGACGGTCAGTCCCTCTCCAAGTTGTTGAGCAATATCCTGTTCAACCCGTTTTGTCGCGGTGGCAGTAGTCGCAAGCACGGGTAATCCTTTCGGCAACAACTTTACGAGGTTGATGATACGTTTGAAAGCGGGACGAAAATCGTGTCCCCAAACCGAAATACAATGTGCTTCATCAACGACCACCATGGACAAGTTCATTTCCCGCGTTGCTTCTATCCATTCGTTATTTTCCTGTCGTTCAGGCGCTATATATAGAATTTTTACTTTTCCTCGTTTTGCATCTTCAATGATTTGAGCATTTTCTTCCGGCGTTTGTTCGCTATTAATACATTTTGCGGAAATGCCGAGCGAAACAAGTTTCTGAACCTGATCGCGCATTAAAGCAATGAGCGGGGAAAAAATAACAGTAGTCCCTGAAAAAACAGTAGCAGGAAACTGGAAACAAAGCGATTTGCCAAATCCCGTTTTTTCTATCAATAAAACCCTTTCGCCGTTGAAAAGTCTTTCAATCGTTTGCCATTGCTCATCGTAAAAATGAGACAGTTTGAAAGACCTTTGTAGTAATATTTCGGATTCGGGACGGGTCATAATTTATTCATTTTTAACTATTTAGTAACGAAAAGTACACCCAAAATTATCAACCCTATTCCAATCCAGCGTGTAAGCGGCACGCTTTCCTGAAAGATGAACACCGCTGCCAACATGCCGAAAACGTAGGCAAAAGCCGTTATGGGATAGGCTACCGAAAATTCAAAGTGTTTCAAGATGAATCCCCATAAAATAGTCGCCGAAGCTAAACAGAAACCACTGGCAAGCAACCACCAGTTACTTACAAAATCAACAAAAAATGCCCACGACCAATAAAATTTACCAAGTTTTTGTACCGCCAACTTGAAACAAATGTGCCCGCTCGCCAACAAAAAACATTGAAGTATGGTGAAAATGATTACTTTAAAATTTAAAAAGACTTCTTTTAACATGTCTAACTATTATTTTTATGATTAAATGACTATTTCGATAATAAGATGAAAGTATGGTTTTTCCCTTCAAAATGGTTGTAACACAGGATTTTAGATGTGCGATGTGCGATGTGCGATGTGCGATTTTTTTGTGTCTCACCTTGCCTGTCGCATATCGCATATCGCATATCGCATATCGCCTCTTTGTCGCACATCAAAAAACCCGGTATTTCCCCTCTCTGCAAACAAACCGCCGCCGCATAAACGCCCAAAGCCGGCGCAGTGTAACTTTCGCCGAAGACATTTTTATATTGCAAAAGCGGAACACCCGGAAACAGTTTAGCGCAATTTTCAAAATAGACGTTGTCGTTTTCGGGGTCGCCGTTTGCGCCGATGAGGATGTAATCGGGATTTGCGATTTGTCGCATATCGCTTGTCGCACATCGCACATCGCAATACACTTTCTCCACCGCCTCAATCGCGCACAGCGTCGCTTCCGATTTTTCTGCCGACAGCATCATCGCAACAGCCGTTTCGCCTGCAAAGACCTGATGCGGTTTGCCCAAATATCCCGATTTTTTCAAAAGCGTAAAGTAATCGGGCGTCATTTCGTCGTGCGCGCCGACCAATGCCGTAGAGACGCGATTTTTCACCTTTTTATGCGTTATTTGCATAAACGCATCCTGCAAAGCACATTCAAAAGATATGCCTTTGTGGGCGTAGGTGATGTTGTAGCCGTAATTTTTAGCATCAATGGCAATGAGCGAACTGATGGTGTTATGCGTTGACTGCATAAAGTGTGTCGGATTGAGCATCTCTTCGCCTTCGCGCACGAGTTTGTTAAGAAAAATCTCGGTGTTCTCGATACAGCCCAAGCCTGTGCCGGTGATGATGGCGTCGGGCGAGGCGACGCCGCTTTCCGACATCGCCCGTCGTGAGACAAGCAACGCACGCTTGAGGATTTTTCCCAACCGCCGCGCCTCGTTCGGCGTGAAAAACTGCTTATAATCAGGCTCTAACGCTCGCACGTATGGCTCCGAATAAAAAACCGGCTGTTCGAACCAATCGTCAACCAGCGGTTGCTGGGTGGAAATTTGCTTTATTGAATTTATATATACTTTGCTCATAATTATCTGATTTTAAAATACTCTTCCTTGAGCCACAATTTGAATACAGGGTCTTGAATTTCAATGTTTTTGGCTGTAATATCAATGATTTCTTTCGACAAAAGCGCATCTTTTATTCTGATGACGTTGGCGGAGGTGCCGAGCCGGTATTTTTTCAGGTTTTCCTGTCCGAAGACCGTTTCGCCTTCGATAATTGCCCGCAGAAAATAAAGTTGCGTAGCGGTCAGAGTTTCCGTCAAGCCGACAAAGAGCAGACTTAACTGATTTTTAATGCTTTGCAGCGAATCGTCAATAATAGCGCCGGAACATTCGTCCTTTGTGCGCAGCCATGCCTGTTGTGCGAGTTGCTGCACGTAATACGAATGATTTTCAACGAGTTCGGCTAAATATCCGGCGTCTTTTGTGGCAATGCTTTTGCCGGTGTCTTTAAAGCGTTTTTTAATAAATTTTGCCCATGTTTTGTTGGCGATTTTCTCTAGAAACATCAGGTCACCGAATTTGTAAAAGGGCATTTTTGAACTTGCAAAAACATCGAGCAGTATATGTCGTTTACTGCCATAGAAACAATATGCAACGTTTTGATGGTGTTGCCAGTGCGACCGCAGTTTGCGCTGAAAGGCAAGCGGATCGTCAAAATTACCGATACTCTGAAACTCGCCTATGCAGACCACGATTTTTATTTTCTTCGCCTTGGCAATCGTTTCGGCAAGGTCAATGATGTCGTCGGGGTTTTTCTGCAACTCTTTCCATTCGATGCCAAACGATATTTCCGTCTCGTTATCAGGTAGAAATGTGAGTTTCGGCAACAGGCGCGAAAGAAAAACTTTGGCATTTTCAAACCACTCTTCCCAGCGGTTGGAGGTGGATTTAACAAGCGCTTGCGCAAAATATGCATAAAACTCGGTTTCGCTGCGCACGTTGAAAATATCGAGCAAACAGACTTTAAGATTTTTGTTTTCCGACATCGTTTGCGCCGCAACTTTTTTCACCAACGACGACTTCCCCCATCTGCGTGGCGAGATAATCGCCGTGTTTATCAACGAATGAAAGTTCCGAGCCAAGCGTTCACATTCTTGTTCCCTGTCGGTAAAGTTCTGTGTCTCAGCCATTTTCCCGTAAATAAAAGGCATCACTTCCATGTCAAAATATTTTGCTGCAAAGATAAAACATTTTTCCAAACTTACAACTTTGTAACTTACAAAGTTGTAAGTTTTCGCTGTATTTTACTGAAAATCAACGAACTGTCATTACCGCCAAACCCGAAAGAGTTGCACAAAACATGGTTTAATTCGATGTGCGATGTGGGATTATGAGACGTGAGATTGTGAGACGTGAGATTTTCCGTGTGTTCAGTCTCATATCTCATATCTGATTGTCTCATATCTAAATATGGAGTAAACGGCAATTCGGGCATTTTCTCCGAAAAGTTCAGGTTGGCGGGGATGAAGTTGTGCTGCAATGCCAAGATGGAAATCACTGTCTCCACGCAGCCGGCGGCGCTCGTAGTATGTCCCGTGAAAGCTTTGGTAGAGGAAACGGGCGGTATTTTCTCGCCGAACAAACGCACAATCGCCATTCCTTCGCTTAGGTCGTTGTTTTCCGTGCCTGTGCCGTGGGCGTTGATGTAGTCAATCTGTCCGGGTTGAAGTTGGGCGGCTTCGAGCGCTTTTTTCATTGCTAAATAGGCGCCGTCGCCGTCGGGCGAGGAGGCGGTTTGGTGGTAGGCGTCGCAGGTGTTGGCATAGCCGGAGAGTGCGATTTGCGATTTGCGATTTGCGATTTGAGCCCCCTTCCCCCTTCGGGTACTTCCCCCAAAGGGGGAAGGATGCGGATTGTGGGTTTTGAGATTTGAGATTTGAGACTGTCTCACATCGCACATCTCACATCTCACATCGCCCCTCCGTTCCATCACCACGTATGCGGCGCCTTCGCCGAGGGTGATGCCTGCGCGCGTGGCGTCGAACGGTCGGCAAGGTTCGCGGTCGAGTATCATCAGCGTGTTAAAGCCGTTCAGGTGGAACTTCGTGAGACATTCACTCCCGCCCGCTACGACGATGTCGGCACGACCGCTTCTAAGCAGTTCGGCGCCGAGAATGATGGCGTTGGCTGCCGAACTGCAAGCCGTCGAGATGGTGTCCACCTGCGAGAAAATGCCGAAATAATCGGCAATCATCTCAGTACAGGAGCCGCAGTCGTGGGTGGAGATGTAGGCGTTTTTGCTGTCGTTGTCGAAAAAGTCGAGGTAAAACCGCTCGCTCTTGTCCATACCGCCGACGGTGGTGCCGTTGATAAAAGCGATTTTGAGATTTGAGACGTGAGATTTTGAGATTTGAGACGTGAGATTTTGAGATTTGAGACGTGAGATGTTTGTGGTCTCACATCTTACGTCTGATTGTCGCACATCGCACATTGCACATCGCAACCCCGCACTTTCCAACGCTTCGCGCACTGCCAACATTCCCATCAATGATGTGCGGGTAATCGGTTTATTCTCAGGTATTTTGAGAAGGCTTATCATCTCTTCGTCGGTCATTTTCACTTCGCCGACGGGAAATTCGGTGTGCGAAGTTCGCAGATAACGCAAAGGAGCGATGCCGCTACGGTTTGCCCGCAAGGCATGCAAGTTTTCCTCAACGTTATTGCCCAACGCTGACACGATGCCCATTCCGGTAATTAAAATTGTATCCATTTTTGTTGCTAACTACTATAGTACTGATTTTGTTGCTTATATACAACTAAGCGCAAAGGTACAGTTTTTTTTGAAAAAAAATCCCCGAAAAGTTGAATATATCAAAAAAAGTCGTACCTTTGCACCCGCAAATTTTAAGAACAGAAAAATTTATAATAGTAATGGCAAATCACAAGTCAGCAATAAAGAGAATTCGTCAGAGTCAAGCCAGAAGGTTGAGCAATCGTTATTATGGTCGCACCATGCGCAATGCTATCAGAAAGTTACGCGCCCTCACCGAAAAAAATGAAGCACAAGAACTGTTTCCCAAAGTCATTTCTTTGATTGACAGAAATGTAAAAAGGAACTTAGTGCATAAAAACAAAGCCGCCAACCTTAAATCGAAACTCAACAGAAAACTAAACGCATTATAATCAAGATAATGCGCGTTTCATAAAGAATAAATTTAATTAGGGAAGGGTCTCCGTTGAACAACTGCGGAGGTTCTTTTTTATTTACCGAATCCGTCTTTTATCAATCCACCATTATCTTCTTTACCGAAACCCCATTCGACGATGTAATTCTCAGAAAACAAACGCCTTGCGGGAAAGATTCCGTGTTGATGGTTTTGCGGTAGATTCCGGAGAAGTCTGTCAGGCGTTCATGATAGATATTTTGTCCAGTGATGTTGAATATTTCGATATGGATGTTGTCGTTGTTGTGAGAGGAGAAAGAGATGTTGAGGTTGCCGGAGGTGGGATTGGGGAAGACCGTCAGCGCTTCGACGGCTTGATTTTGTTCTTCGACGGCGGTCGTGTAATCTGCTTTATAGTTCAGTTCGAAGCCTTTGGCATTGACGGTATTATCGGATGAGAAAGTAACCATTGCTCTTCCCGAAGGCACTGTAACGGTGGGAAGATTGCTTGGTGAATAAAATCCCGACAGTGTTGCTACGGTCTTAACTGTTTCGGCATCGTATATTTTCACGACGTCTTTTCCTGTTTCGGTTTCAAAATAGTTGAAGGTGATGGTGAGGCTTTTTGCATTTTCGGGTTCTATCATCCACCGGCAATAGTTGGAGTTGGGGTAGAAGTAGTTGTCGCCTGATCCGTCGTCGAAAGTTCCTTCCGGGTCTGTCAGCGTGGTTGTTCCGCTGGCGTCGCAAACTTTCACCGCCTTTATTTTGAAATTCAGCATAAAGCCTTGTGCCGTTTCCGACGTCGGGGATGTGGTAAAACGGATAAAGACTTTCGCTCCGGTGGATTGTATCTCTTGCGGTTGCGAGTCTGCGGTATATTGAGCCAGCACGGGACTTTCTTCATCTTTGCCGTCATAAATGGTGAGGTAGTCGTCTTGTGCCAGGTCTAATTGTTCCCAGGTGATGATAATGATTTTTTCCGACAGGTCGCCTCCTGCGTTGGGGTCAATCAGCCATGAAGAAGAGATGTCGGGTGAATAGTTGTGTACCGGTCCCGAGCAGTCGGCAATGGTTCCTTCCGAAAACGGAACAATCGTCAATTCCGGACAGGCGTAGGGATACTGGTCTTTGTCGGGAATGTAATTCACAATCACGCTTTGCCACGAATGGAAGCCGTTGACGTTGTTTACGGTATAATATCCGTTTTGGGAGCCGCCCCAGCCGAAGTTATAATGGAAGAGGTCGTCACTGTCGTAGCCATCACAGACGAAGGCATGACCTCCGGCAGATGAGTTGCCCGAATTATACATCGGAAAGCCTTTGTCCAAGTCGGTTTTCAGCAAATCTTTCCATTGCTGGTCGCTCATCATATCTTTATCGTAGAGGGTTGCGCTTTTGTCGTATTTGAAATAGGATTTGATGGCGCCCGGCACATCTTCCGAAAACGCTCCGGAGCCGGAAGCGCAGTACATCATATCCACCGCCACGCCGCAATGATACATCAGCAACGCAACGGGGTTGTCCATCCCTACGCGAATGGAGTTGGTCATGCCGTCGAAATTGTATTCCGTATCTCCAAAACTGACAGACAATGTCGGATAGTTGCTTCCGGGACAAAACCACGAGTTCGGATTGTAGGAATGTGATCCTGTGCCTTGCCGGGGCCAGCGCCAGTAGTGCATGATGATGCTCATGGCGGTAGCCACGCAACCGGCGTAAGCCCGTCCGCCCGGTCCTTGCGAATCCAAGGGCGCGTAGTAGTTGTAGGGATGGTTCTGATTCCACAACGCCGGACAAAGCGGCGAGACGATGACATCGCGACCGCCACGCAGCAGCGAAGGATCGTCCACCGACAGATGCTGCCACACCGCGGCATAGTCGGGATTGGGTGCGAGTTGTTGCTCTCGTCCGAAAGCGATCATCTCCGCAAACTCATTCATCAGCCATTGCCAATTTTCGGGCGCGTCGGTTTCAGAGTAGGCGCCCTCGGTGTTGTAGCCGATGATGGGCGTGTACAGATCATCGGCAGACACAATGACGAAACCACCGTCAACAAAGTTGAAAGCATAGTAAACACTGTTCCCATCACGCTGAACGTCAAAGACTTCCGAAACGGAAATCCGGTCATACCCAACGCCTCTGAAGGCTGTCGTCTCATAATAAAAGTTTTTCGCTACCTGTGCAGCCGTCTGTTGGCTGACTTTTTCCGCAAAAAGATGCGATGTTGTACTCAGAAAAACTGCCGCACACAAAAGAAAATGATGATATTTTTTCATGTATATGGTATTTAAAGTGCAAAGATACGATTTTTTCATACCTTTGCACTTTATAAAATCAATCATCATTAGATTAAAAAACACACATCATGAACAAACATTTTCACATCAGTTTTCTTTGTGCTTTGCTGTGTTTTGCCCATTCGGTCTCTTCGCAAAGTTTTGATCAAAATAAGACAGAATATGAAAAAAGCGAACAGCAAATTATCACCATTCCTATACAAATACAATCAGAAATACCTACGACAAAAGCAACCCTCAACGGAGAAAGCAAAACTTTTATTATTGACAGCGGATCCCCCTCTTTGGTACTCAACGGTAAATATTTTAAAAATGAATATGACGATATAAGCGTCATGAGCAACATCAGCGCATGGGGTGTAAACTCCTCTGTATCAATGAATATTGTTCAAATTGAAGATTTCGACTTTTATGGCATAAAAATAAAGGAAAACAAAGTAACAACAATGGATATTGCCCATTTAGAACAAGGATTAGATACCGAGATATATGGTTTAATCGGCTACGACGTTTATAAAGATTACGATATGCTGTTTGATTATACCAATAACACACTCACGCTTATCCAGCCGAATGTAACGAAAAATTATCTTGAGACAAACTACAAGCAAAGTAAAATTGAGACACTTCCGATAGAAATGTGGAAACATATTCCAATTGTAAAAGGAAAAATTGGAAAAATGGATTTTAACTTCGGAATAGACTGCGGAGCAGAGGCTAATCTGTTGGATAAGAAGTTCTTGAACTCTGTGAAAGAACATGTATTAATGCTGGAAAATGATACTTTGTTTGGTGTTGGTGAAGCAAAAATCGTTGAATCAGGAACAATCAAAGAATTGACCATCGGAAACAAAAATTTCCAAAATACGCTTACTGTTTTCAATGACATGATCCCTCTTAAACAATTAGACGGATTAATCGGCTACGAAATACTTTCAAAACAGAAAATGCTGCTGAGTTTTCAAAACAGGTTTTTACTTTTTATTGATTAATAATAAAAATGCTACCTTTGCAGTTTATAAAATCAAACAGAATACATATATGGCAACGCAAGCAATAGATAAAGCGACGAGCGACAAAATAAGTTTTATGACATACATAGTACCTGCTTTTGCAGATGCTTACAAAATGAATGTTCAGGACGCTTATTTTTATCTAAAAAAACATGGCGGTTGGGATTTCCTTACCGAGCATTGGTGGGCTTTACACACCGATAATGATATTTGGGCGGTGCGGGATATTTATGAAATTTGCTGTCAAAATGGAGGGGTTAAATAATGGTTGTATATCACGGAAGCAATATTAAAATAGAGCTAATAAACCCATGAACATCATCATCTCAGGCTACGGGCGCATGGGGCGCCATGTTGAAAAAATAGCGTTGCAGCGCGGACATGCCATCGCCGCCATCATTGACAATGCCGATGACTTTAAGAGGCATCAGGCGCGGATTGCCGCCGCCGACGTGGCGATTGACTTCTCCATGCCCGCCGTCGTTGCGGACAATATTCTACGCTTTTTTGAAGCAAACATACCCGTCGTCGTCGGGACAACAGGCTGGTATGAGCGTTTTGAAGAGATTGAAAAGCAATGTATTGACAAAAAGCAATCACTGCTCTACGGAACGAACATGAGTCTGGGCGTGAATCTGTTTTTCGAACTCAACCGGATGTTGGCAAAAGTGATGCGTCCTTATCCCGACTACCGCCCCAGCGTCGAAGAGACTCACCACATCCACAAAAAAGACGCTCCGAGCGGAACCGCCATCACCCTCGCCAACGATATTTTACAGCAATACGACGACCTTTCGGGCTGGATGCTGACCTCTTTCGACGAAATGTCCGGCAAAACTTCCGGCAACATTTCCGACGAAACTTTCGGCAAACTTCCGGTTACAGCCTTTCGGGAAGGGGAAGTTGTCGGAACGCACGAGATAAAATATCGCTCTCCCGTTGATGAAATCGTCATCCGTCATGCCGCTTTCAGTCGCGAGGGCTTTGCCTTGGGCGCGGTCTGTGCGGCGGAGTGGCTGCCCGGACATGTTGGAGTTTTTACCATGAAAGATGTGATAATGTATGGAAAAAGTACGTATTGACAAATTTTTATGGGCTGTCCGGCTTTTCAAGACGCGGAATGCGGCGGCGGAGGCGTGTGATGCGGGGAAAGTGAAGATACGCGACATCAGCGTAAAGCCTTCGCGAGAAGTTGTTGTAAACGACGAGGTTCACTTGGTCTTGGAAGCGGGTTTGCACAAAAACGTCGTGGTGAAGGCGTTGACAAAGAACCGTTTGGGCGCCAAGTTAGTACCGGATTATATCCACGACCTGACGCCGCCGGAAGAGTACGAACGGGTGGCGCTTCTGCAAAAAATGCGCTCCGAGCAGCGGGAACGGGGAACCGGACGTCCCACCAAGAAAGAACGTCGCGATATTGAAAAGATGAAGTTTCTGTGATTTATACCACCTCCGCCATCAAATCGTACAAATCCGCATCCACTATTTTCGCGGTATAGAAATCTCCGATGGAGAGCGGTTGGCTGCTTTTGATTAGCACGGTGTTATCCACTTCGGGGGAGTCGTACTCTGTTCGTCCGACGTAATAGGGCGTTTCGAGGTCGTCAATGAGCACTTTTTGGGTAGTTCCGATTTTCTTTCGGTTTTTTTCCAACGATATTTCCTGTTGTAGCGCCATCAGGTATTCGGCGCGTTCGTTTTTCACTTTTTGGGGGATGCTGTCTTTTTTCTTGAAGGCGGCGGTTTGTTCTTCGGGCGAGTAGGTGAAGACGCCCATACGATCGAATTGCGACGATTTCACGAAGTCTGCCAACTCCATGAACGCCTTTTCCGTCTCACCCGGAAAGCCGACGATGAAAGTGGTACGGATAGCCGCACCGGGCAACCGTTTTCTAAACTCTTCCAACAGGGCGATGGTTCCTGCTGTTCCGATGCCACGTTGCATCTCTTTGAGAATCTTGTCGTTGATATGTTGCAACGGGATGTCAATGTAGTTGCAGATGTTGGTTCGTTCCCGCATCAGGTCGAGCAGCGGCAGCGGGAATCCCGACGGGAAGGTGTAGTGTAGCCGTATCCACTCTGCGCCGCTTTGTTCGGACAGGAGGTCAACGAGTTCCGTAAGACGTTGTTTCCCATAGAGATCTATGCCGTAGTAGGTCAGGTCTTGCGAAATCAGTATCAACTCTTTCACGCCGTTGTTTACTAAGCGTTTGGATTCTTCGAGGATGGTTTCCACCGGTTTCGAGAGATGTTTCCCGCGTATGAGTGGGATGGCGCAAAAGGAACAGCGACGGTTGCATCCTTCGGCGATTTTGACGTAGGCGTAGTGGGAGGGCGTAGTTAAAACCCTGTCGGTCAGCAGTTCCGGTTTGAACGTCGCTTGGGCGGCGGCAACGATGTTTTCCAAATCGTGAACGCCGTACCAGAGGTCCACTTCGGGAATCTCTTTTTTCAGCGTTTCGGCATAGCGTTCCGAGAGGCAGCCGAAGACGATAATTTTCTTAATCTTGCCGACGTTTTTCAGCGCCACGCTGTTTAAGATGGTGTCAACGGATTCTTCTTTGGCATCGGCAATAAACCCGCAGGTGTTGATGATGACGGTTTCGGTCGGCTCGTTGCTGTCGTGGACAACGTCTATTCCCGACGCTTGCAGTTGTTTCATTAACACCTCCGAATCAACGGTGTTTTTCGAGCAGCCAAGAGTGATGATGTTATGCATCATACCCCCACTTCAAATAAGCCGCCCCCAGGTAAACTCTGCCCCACGTGTTTTACAACTAAACTATTCGGATATAATATTTCAGGGTCAAGGTCTGCTTCGTTTGCCCACGAAACGGTATCAAAATACACTCGCACAGAATTGAACATAGACGGTTCTTTTAATGCTCGGAATACAGGACCAAAATCCAAATATGGTTTCATGTCAAACAAGCGTTGCTCATCGTTTTCAAATGTAAGCAATAACATATAGTCATTTTGAGGCTTTACCGCTTTTACTCCTAAATACATGGCATGTTAATTTAAGGGTTGTATTTTAAAGGGTTCTTTACCGTTCATACACAAATCCCAGTTAGCCAACAATTCGTCTTTGTGGATTTCTATCCAAGCCTGAACAAAGCGTAAATGACGTGTGGACAGATTGCCTTCAATGAGTTCACATGTGTTGATATTTACGGATGCTTTATTACTCTGATAACGTACATGAACATGAGGCGGATTATGTTCCTTTGGCGCATAATACATCTCAACAATTAACCCAAAAAACATAGAAAGTGTCGGCATAATTTAAAGTTTATAATCTATCTGCAAAGATACAACTTTTTTTTAATTAATTGAAAAATTATTCTATGATTCAATTCATCACAATTCATAATTAACGTCGGGGTCATACCCCCACTTCAAATAAGCCGCCCCCCAAGTAAACCCCGCCCCGAAAGTGGTGAGCAGCAGGTTGTCGCCTTTTTTGAGTTTGGATTCCCATTCCCACAGGCACAGTGGCAGGGTTGCGGCGGTGGTGTTGCCGTATTTTTCGATGTTGACCATCACTTTTTCGGGTGGGAAGTCCATCCGTTTTCCGACGGCGTCAATGATGCGCAGGTTTGCCTGGTGAGGCACCAAGTAGGCGATGTCGTCGGCGGAGAGGTTATTGCGTCGCATCAATTCCAAGGATGTGTCCGCCATTTGTGAGACTGCCCATTTAAAGACCGCCTGTCCTTCCTGATAGATAAAGTGTTCGCGGTTGTCTATCGTATCGTGCGACGCCGGACTGACCGATCCACCCGCTTTTTGATGGAGATGGACGCGACCGACGCCGTCGCTCAGCAGGATGCTGTCCATGACGCCGAAGTTTTCCGTTGTTGGTTCTATCAGCACGGCGCCGGCGCCGTCACCGAAGATACAGCACGTAGCGCGGTCGGTGTAGTCCACGATGGATGACATTTTTTCAGCGCCGACGAGGATTACCTTTTTATAATGTCCCGACTCCACGAAACGCGCCGCGGTAACCAACCCGTAGAGGAAGCCGCTACATCCGGCGTTGAGGTCGAAACCGAAACCGTTGCGGATGCCGCATTTGTCCATGATGATGTTGGCGGTGGCGGGAAACTGATGGTCGGGCGTTACCGTTGCGCACAGCACAAAGTCAACCTCTTCGGGTTTTGTCCCGGTCTTTTTCAGTAATTTCTCAACGGCTTGGGCGCCCACGGAGGAGGCGCCTTTTCCCTCTTCGATGATACGACGTTCGCGGATGCCGATGCGAGTCATGATCCACTCGTCGGTCGTATCCACCATGCGGGATAACTCCTCGTTGGTTAAAATATACTCCGGCAGGCTTGCTTCCACGCCGGTAATCGTTGCTTTTATCATTATGTGTTGTTATGTGTTGCTTTTACAATGAAATATGCTTGAACGCCTTTTTAAAATTCTTAATCAGGTTGGAATGAACCATCTCCTGAGAGGCTAAAATCATATTTTTTATCGCTTTTGCCGATGATTTTCCGTGTCCGATGAACACGGGGGCGTTGATGCCCAAGATGGGCGTTCCGCCAAAGTTTTCGTAGTTGAAACTGTCTATGTAACTATCGCGCAACCCTCGTCTGACGATGATAGAGGTCATGGCTTCCATCTGCTTGAGGACGATGTTTCCGGTAAAGCCGTCGGTAACAATCACATCCGCTTTTTCGGTAAACATCTCTATCCCTTCGACATTGCCGACGAAGTTCAATTCGGATGCATCTTTCAAGATTTGATGGACGGACTGCGTCAGGATGGAGCCTTTCTTCTCCTCCGCTCCGATGTTGAGCAAGCCCACCTTGGGTTCGGGAATTTTCAAGATGTATTTGGAATAGATATATCCCAGAATAGCAAACTGATACATGACGTCCACCCGACAGTCGGGGTTCAATCCCACGTCTAACAGGAGATTCACTTTCCCGTCTTCCCGCGGGACGACGGTGCTGATGCACGGACGGATGATGCCGGGGATGCGTTCCACGTTGTTGATCGCTCCGACGAACATGACGCCGGTATCTCCTGCGCTCGAAAAAGCGTCTATCTTTTTGTTTTTCAGGAACTTAAAGCCTATTGCGATAGAAGAGTACGGTTTTGCCGCAAACGCCCGTATCGGGCTTTCCCCCATGGCGATGACTTCGGGACACTCCACAATATCAAAACATTGCGGGTCGGCGTTGTGTTTTCCCAATTCCGTCAAAATAACATCGCGAGGTCCGAATAATGCTATTTTGGTCTCCTGAGGCAATGCGTCAAGAGCATCTACGGCTCCGGCAATGGTTACTCCCGGAGCATGGTCGCCTCCCATTACGTCAAGTCCAAGTATCATAAGCCTTTGGATTTATTTAGCAGCCGTCTCGACCTCCACGGCTAATTTGCCTCTGTAAAATCCACATTCCGGACAAACATGGTGAAACCTTACAGGTGCGTTGCAATTGGAACAGACCGACAACGCCGGAACTGTCGCTTTATAATGCGTTCTACGCTTGTCTCTTCTTGCCTGAGAGACTTTTCGCTTTGGATGTGCCATTTCTTTGTTATATTTTTAATTATTAATAAATTCTCGTAAAACGTCCCATCTCGGGTCTGTCTGATGAGCAGTTTTTATTGTATCTAAGTGTGTTAACATGGTTTGATTGCATCCCGACGTGCCGTCCGGCAAATCGGGATGAATGTGCTGCATGGGAAGGGTCAACGTAATATATTCGTAAATATGTTGTTGTAAATCAATATGATGAGTCTTTGATGGAATAACAATGATATCATCCGAAAGTTCTTCATAATCTTTCCCAAACTTCACTATCAACTTCTCTTCTGTCTTAATGGGGAACCGAAACTCGTCCAAACAGCGGTCGCAGGTTACTTCTACGTCGCCTTCGAGGTCGAAATAGAACGCCAACATGCTCTCCTGCTTGTCCAAAACGAGGGCGACGTTCACGTCAGCCCGCCGAATTTCCGATTCCGGAAAACTTTCAAAGAACGCGCTATCTACGTGAAAGTCAAAACTATGCTCGCCCATTTTCAGGTCGGCGAAGGTTACTATATAATCATTTAACTTCTTCAAGACCGCTTTTTAAAAAACAGGGTGCAAAGATACAAAAAAAACAACAATCTTATGGCTATATCAAATCAAACACTGCAAACATTGGCAAAACCGCAAAAAGTGTATCTTGAAAATACCAATATTGGCTCTTCGGTTTTTTGTATTAAAAGCAATCTTATTGAAATAGAAAATTTTTTTCTACCTTTGCCAAAATTGTAATTTATTATTGCTTATGACTACGATGCGAAAACTGCCCATTGGCATACAGGATTTTGAATATTTGCGCACAGATAATTGTTTGTACGTTGATAAAACACAGTATATTTATAAATTACTGCAACACGGCAAGCCTTATTTTCTCGGTCGTCCGCGCAGATTTGGAAAAAGTTTATTCCTTTCCACCCTCAAAGCCTATTTTGAAGGCAAAAAAGAACTTTTTGAGGGGTTGAAAATTGCCGAACTCGAAAAAGACTGGGTGCAATACCCTGTTTTATATTTGGATTTTAATAAAGAAAGTTACAGTGATATTCGCTCTCTTGAAATTGTAATTGACGATTTTTTACAAAAACACGAACAGCAATACGGAGTTTCTTCTATTTCCGAATCATTATCTGTCAGATTTTCCAATGTTATAGCAGAAGCAAAAAAGAAAACAGGTTTGGGAGTTGTTGTACTCGTTGATGAATACGACAAAATGCTGATTAACACAATAGACAAACCTGAAATCAACGACCAAATGCGTGAATTTTTGAAAGGTTTTTACGGCGTATTGAAAGCCGAAGATGCTAATTTGAAATTTGTATTTCTTACAGGAGTAACAAAATTTTCAAAGGTAAGTGTCTTCAGTGATTTAAACCATCTTGAAGATATAAGTTTGGACGAAAATTTTTCAGAAATTTGCGGGATTTCCGAAACGGAATTATTACAAAATTTTCAACCCGAAATTCAGGCATTGGCAGAACATAGAAAAATGACTTGCGAACAAGCATTTGCCGAACTCAAAAAACGTTATGACGGTTACCATTTCGCAAAAGAGAGTGAAGACGTTTACAATCCGTTTAGTGTATTAAAAACATTTAAAAAGTTGAATTTTGCGTATTACTGGTTTGAAACAGGCACACCGACATTCTTAGCAAAAGCATTACGAAATCAAAATTACGATATTCGCAAGTTTGAAGATGATGTCTTGATTGACGAACCATCAATAATGGATTATCGCGTTGAAAATCAAAATCTTATACCTCTGCTTTATCAAACAGGATATTTAACGATAAAGTCGTATGAAAGCAATTTATATACTTTGGGATTCCCAAATGAAGAGGTCAAATACGGTTTTCTCAAAGAACTTTTACCCGCGTTTGTTCTAACGCCAATAGCAACAGGCAATTTTTCTGTTGTAGAGTTTATGCAACAAATTAGAAAAGGAGATATTGACGGCTTTATGACCTCTCTGAAAGCATTTTTTGCTGCTATTCCCTACGATGCAATCGAACAAAAACACCGTGACGAACAATATTACCAACACGTTTTTTACTTGCTCTTTACCTTGATTGGAGAATTCGTGCAAACCGAAGTAAAAAGTAACAAAGGTAGAGCCGATGCCGTTGTCAAAACCGTCGACAGTATCTATGTTTTCGAGTTCAAAATAGAAGCCCCCCCAAGCCCCCCCGAAGGGGGGGGTGTGCGAAGCAGGGCTACCACCGCCGAAGCCGCCCTCGCGCAAATCAACAGCAAAGATTACGCCATCCCCTACACCGCCGACCACCGCAAACTTGTAAAAATCGGTGTAGAATTTTCGCAGACGGAAAAAGGAGTAAAACGGTGGGTGATAGAATGAAAAATATTTCTATACATATATGAATCTTTCAAGGGTGCATTTCCAAATTGTCTTATCCCGTCATTGCGAGCGAAGTGAAGCAATCCAAAGCGTAAGACCAGTTATTCGATTATTCAGCACAGAGGCACAGAGGACACGGAGTTACACAGAGGAAGACTGGTTACAACAAATACCCAACCGCATTACCTCGTTCTTTGCTTTTTTACGAAAGTTCGTCTGTTTTCGCTACGTTTTAAAAAGCCCGAACGGCACGAACTTTCCACGTATTTCCCTTGGAGCTTTCGTCCTGCCTACCACTGCCAAAGTACTGACACCATGCTTCGTAGTTAGTGTACTCAGAAGAACTCCAATAATAAGACGTACCAAAACCACCAATCACATCACGGTTTTTATAAAGTTCATTTAATTCGCCTTTACTTGGTAAATACCAATCACCATAACCGTCAATAACCAAATCGTCACATAGTTTGGCGGCATAGTTTCCATTCCCTTGAACTTGTACTATTTTGTCTGTATTGCTTTTCCCTGTTCCAATGGCGGTTCCGGTGGCTCCGGTTGTAATATAGCTGCCATTATACCATCGTATGCCTGTACTTTGGTCGCTCGGAGCTGCTATCAAACCATGCTCACCTGTATCATCAATATAAGCAATAATTCCTCCTAAACATTTGTCTCCTATTGCAATTGTACTATTAGTTATAAACGTTATTTGTTCTCCATAAGTTGTACCGACTCCATTGGTGACATAAGCCCTCACATAATACATTGTACTGCGTTCAAGTCCTGTAATATGACTCGTAAAACTTCCTGTTTCCGAGCCGTCAATGGTTTTTTCATCCTCAATGGTAGGATTTTCGGATGTACTCCAACAAACGCCTCGCGCTGTTACCGGACTATTACCGTTATTGGTAACATTTCCTCCCGAAGTAGCAGATATAGCCGAAATATCGGTTACTGTAGCATTGGTTGTTACCTTCGGTAGTTCCGCCGCCGCAAATTTGATGGCGTCCAAATATACGACAGAGCCATAAGTGTTTTCCCATCTAAACGAATGGCGTCCTTTTTTAAAATCGTAGATCCATTTTGTCCAGTTGCCGGCAGGGGCGGACGAAAGCGCTTGCGCCGTTTCCCCGTCAATGTATAGGTCAAACTCCTCCCCTCTTGTATAAAATTCGACATAACCGGGGGTATTCAACGTTTTATTCGTCAAAACAGCCGAAATAGGGTTATCCGACCTTAACGAATAATTGTCGTCATATCCCAATGCGACATCTACTACCCATGTGTTTGTTTTCCAACTGTCGGGGATTTCCCCATCGGCAAAAGTAACAAAATCGGGGCTTTCGTCTGCAGCGCCAACAATATTGACTGTAATAGATGCTTCCGCCTGTGCCGCAGAATTGTCGAAAACTTCCGCCTTGATGGTATGCGTCCCGATGGTAAGAAATTCGGAGAGAATGGTAAGCGTATAAGGCGCTTCTGTAACAGTGGCACACAGCAAATCATCAAAATAGACCGTTACCGCCACAATAGTCCCGGTAGCACTTTTTGTCTCTACCGTAACGATAATGTCTTCGGTAATTGAAAACTCCGCTCCATCCTTCGGAGAGGTGATTTCACAACTCAATGCTTCGTCTCCGCCGGTCGCTTTCTCTTTTTTGCAACCGCCCAATGCGATAATCATCGCTAATCCTAATAAGAAAAATACTTTCTTCATAAATTTATACATTTTTGTTAGTTATTGTATCATTCATCTATTTTCATGGGGGCAAAGATACGATTTTTTCATGAATAACTAATGAATTACGCTTTTGATTTTTTGCCACGAATGCACGAAATTGTCTGGACTGTGATTTTTTTGATTGGAATGATGGAGATGATTGGCAATAGCGTCCTTTGCGTTTTTTTTTCCTTCGGGGGAACCAAAGGGGTAGGATGTACAAAATTCGATAAAAAAATTGAAGCAAAAATGATGATTTGTCATTTTAATAAATTGATTTTAAGCATGATATGACCTCGAAGAGGTCGTATATTTATAGCACTATTTACATTCTTTAACATTCGACCCCATCCGGGGTCGCATAATGAGGCAGCAATTAATATTTCGGGGCTTGATATGGATTTTGTTTTATGAGAGGCTGTCTCATAAGTCTGGCAGCCTCTTTTTTTGTGCATATTTATTGTATAATTTTTTTCAAAAAAGTTTGTATATTTGCAGAAAGTTTTGTACCTTTGTGCCTGATAAT
>WRLA01000017.1 GCA_009777825.1 Bacteroidales bacterium | reverse complement strand
GATTTTGTTATAGTTGCCGATGCAGGGTTGATGAATCAAAAAAACATAGAACTATTGGAATCAGGAGGTTATAAATATATTATAGGAGCGAAGATAAAAACCGAGAGTGATGAAATAAAACAATGGAAAACGGCGCCGGAATCGGCATAGACTACATCAAAGATTTTAAAATCGGCATCAACCCTGAAGATTTTGTCGCCGTAACCGACATCATAAACGTACCAACAGAAGGAATAATCAAAATTCCACTCTTCCTCACCGGGACAGTCGTACCGGCAAATGCCACCTATAAGAGCATCGTATGGAAAGTCAGTGACGCAGGAAGCACCGGCGCTTACATCAGCGGCGTCAACACACTTAATATTGAATCAGAGGGTACTGCTATCGTCAGCGCCATCGTGGCAAATGGCTTGGGAATAGGCATAGAATACACGCAGGATTTTAACATTACGGTAAAAGGCATCCCAGAAGAAATTCCCGAAATATCGCAGCCTAACCCCCTGAAAGCATATACCCAAAACCGAATTCTGTACGTCAGCGGACTCACCGTCGGCGAAACATGGCGCGTGTATGACATCTTGGGGAAACTTGTATATCAAGGCGTTGCGACCGACGAAACGGCAAATACCATTCTGACCGTCAGCGGAGTGTATATCATCCGGTCGGGAAGTAAGACGGCGAAAGTGGTGGTTCATTAGTTGAAAGTTGAAAATTAGTGTAAATTCGTGTTATTCGTGGCTAAAATCCAATTAGTTTGCCCTGACTTTATGACAAAAATTCGAGAAAAATGCCCTGACTTTATGACAAAAAACAGAGAAATTTGCCCTGACTTTGTGTATTTTCAAAAAAAGTAGTATCTTTGCATTTCGATAAACTCAATGTATCACAGAAAAATAATTGGAAGATGTATCAACGAAATGCAGTAAAAGAACTTTTAAGATGGAAGGATTCAAAGGGTAGAAAGCCATTGGTTTTGCGAGGCGCGCGGCAGGTTGGAAAGACTACCATAGTTAATCTTTTTGCCGAAAATTACGCACAGTACGTTTATCTCAATCTTGAGCGGGACAAAGATAGAGAGATTTTTATAAAATACGGCTCAATAGAAGAGATAGTTCAGTATATTTTTCTGCAATACAATAAAAGTCTTGATAAAATTGGCGACACGCTACTGTTTATAGACGAAATACAAATAGAGCCTAAAGCGGTTGCGATGTTACGGTATTTTTATGAGGATTATCCTCATTTACACGTCATTGCAGCAGGTTCCATGTTGGAGACTTTGTTTGACCGAGGCATCAATTTTCCGGTTGGCAGGGTGGAATTTCGGGTAATGCACCCTGTCAATTTTGAAGAATTTCTTGGCGCTATGGGCGAAAATCAAGCGTTGGAACTGTACAATAACATTCCGTTGCCCGCTTTTGCTCATACCAAACTTTTGCAACTTTTTCATACCTACACGCTTATCGGCGGAATGCCGGAAGTTGTCAGTGAATATGCTGAAAATAAAGATATTACTTCAATACCAAATATTTACGAATCTTTGATAGCAACTTATTTTGACGATGTCGAAAAGTACGCAAAGAACGCCAATCAGGTACAACTTGTTCGCCATGCCATACGTTCCTCGTTTTATGAAGCGGGTACCAGGATAAGGTATCAGGGTTTTGGTGCATCTTCGTACAATTCGCGCGAGATAAGCGAGGTGTTGCGAATGTTAGAGAAAACCATGCTGATACATCTTGTTTTCCCGACAACCCAAACCTCAGCGCCTTTTATGCCCGATGTGAAAAAATCACCCAAGTTACAAGCGTTAGACACCGGCATGGTCAACTATTTTTCAGGCTTGCAAAAGGAACTTTTCGGAACGAAAGACCTTAACTCGCATTATCAAGGCAAAATTGCAGAACATATCGTCGGACAGGAAATGCTGTCATCTAACTATAACGTACTGAACGCATTGCATTTCTGGGTCAGAGAGAAAAAACAGTCCGACGCAGAAGTTGACTTTCTATATAAATTCGACGGACAGGTGATACCCGTCGAGGTGAAATCCGGCACATACGGGAAATTACGCTCTTTACACCAATTTTTGGAGTTGTCGGAAATCTCCACAGCAGTACGTTTCTATGCAGGACCGTTTCAAGTCGAAGAACACAAACTCTCGACCGGAAAACTCTTTAAACTAATCAACATACCCTATTTTCTCTCCGGAAAATTGAATGAGTATTTGGATAGTGTGCAATGTTGACATCTGTGTTAAACCTCGCTCAAATCCGCAAAGTCCTGCGCATCATACACCCCTGCGTCCAATTTCTTTTTAATTTCCCTGAAAGCGTCAATGGTATATTTCACGTCGTCTAAGGTGTGGACGGCGGTGGGGATGAGCCGCAGGATAATCATGCCGCGCGGGATGACGGGGTAGATGACGACGGAGCAGAAGATGTTGAAGTTTTCGCGGATGTCGTGCGCCAGGTTGATGGCGGCTTTTTCGCTTCCGTTCAGGACTACCGGCGTTACGGGCGATTTGGTGATGCCGATGTCAAGTCCCAGTTCTTTCAATCCCGACTGCAGGGCGTTGACGACAGTCCACAGTTTTTGGCGCAGTTCGGGTTGAGTGCGGATCAGTTCCAAGCGTTTCAGTGCGCCGATGGTCATGGACATGGGCAACGACTTGGCATAAATTTGCGATCGGAGGCTGAAACGCAGAAAGTTCACCACCTTCTTGGTAGCGGCGAAGAAACCACCGACGCCTGCCATGGATTTGGCAAAGGTGGCGAAGTAGATATCCACCTCGTCCATGACGTCGAAGTGTTCGCTGGTGCCGCGTCCGTTGGCGCCCATGGCGCCGAAGCCGTGTGCGTCGTCAATCATAAAGCGGAAGTTGTATTTTTTCTTCAGGTCGGCGACGCCTTTCAGGTCTCCCAGTGAGCCTGACATCCCGAAGACGCCTTCGGTGATGACCAAGATGCCGCCGCCGGTTTTTTCGACGATGCGTGTCGCTGTTTTGAGACAGGCGTCTAACTTTTCCATGTTGTTGTGGGGGTATTTTATCCGTTTTGCCAAACTCAGGCGCAAGCCGTCCATGATGCAGGCGTGCGACTCGGCGTCGTAGATGATGACGTCGTTGCGGTCGGTCAGCGCGTCAATGATGCTCACCATGCCCTGGTATCCGAAGTTCAGCAGATAAGCCGCCTCTTTGTGTTCAAATTCGGCTACTTCGCGCTCAAATTGTTCGTGGTAGTTGGTCTGTCCCGACATCATCCGGGCGCCCATCGGGTACGCCATGCCGTATTTTGCTGCTGCGTCGGCGTCTGCCTTGCGCACTTCGGGATGGTTTGCCAATCCCAAATAGTTGTTCAGACTCCACACCAACCGCTCTTTTCCGCGGAAAGACATCCGGTTAGAGATTTCTCCTTCCAACTTCGGAAACATGAAATACCCGTCAACAAGCTGTCCCCAAGTGAAAAGAGGACCCATCGACTTGTCAATTTTATTGAAAATATCCATAAAAAAATTTTTTGCAAAATTACTTCATTTTATCGGCGTAGCAATAAGTATAAGTACGTATTTTAAAAAAAATTTGTTTGTATCAAAAAAAGTCGTACCTTTGCACCCTCTTTTCAGAGGCTGATTCGCTAGCTCAGCAGGTAGAGCACATCCCTTTTAAGGATGGGGTCCTGGGTTCGAGCCCCAGGCGGATCACGAGAGAAAGATTAATACTGAATCATAAAATTTGCCCGTTTTACGGGAAATGAAAAAGAGGGCGAGCGCCCTCTTTTTTCAAATTAAAATAAACAATTATGAAATTTTTAAAAAACTAATATTCCCACAAATAACTTTCGAAGTCTATGAGTTCTTTTTTGATGCGTTCGGATTCTATGATAGCGTCCACGCCTTTGGTATATTCGCTGACCATGCGGTTTTGGAGGTTTGACTCTTTGACGATGTATGAGTTGAACATGCGCATCATAAAGGCATCATCGTAGGTCCATTGTTCGAGGTCGTTGTGCGGGTTGTAGCACACTTTATTGCAGAGGTAGTAGCGTGCTTGCGGGAAGTAGAACCAGACGTTTTGTTCGTAGTTTTCGTATGGGCGTTCGCCGATGCTTTTCTTGATACGGTATTCGGGGCAGATGCCGAGGATACGGACGTCCCACTGGGAGCGTTTTTTATCGAAGAACCACACTTCTTTCAGCATGTAGGAGAGGACGTCGCGCGGTTCGATACGAAGTGTATCGAACGTTTGCCGTCCCAGCGAGTCGGTAATTCCTGTCAGGCTGGTTCGCACGCCGAATATCGGGATATCTTCGATATTATGATAAGGTCGGGTGAAGTCGTCGTCTTCGTATGCTATCAAGGTGTAAGCACCTTCGAAAGGTGTTCCTTTAAAGTTTGGTCCGGTGGGCTCGTCGTAGTCGTCGTCATAGACGCTGACCTGTTGCATGGAGTTGAACAGGACGGATGCCAGTGATTGGCGTTCCGGCGTTTCGGCACCCGGATAATAGAATTTTTGGTTGATTTTCTCCTTTAGTTCTATCCTGCGCCATATTATTCTTTCGAACATGACGTCGCTTTCATTGACCGCAGCAAGTGCGACGGGCTGTCTAATGCCTTGCATATTCACTTTTTCGTAGGGGTGCGCTCTGTTGGTGGGCGGTTCCCAATCGCTGCTGTGCGTAGGTTGAGCCAGCACACATACGGCGCTACTCAGCCAAAAGGCTATAACCAAATAAATTCTGTTAACGTTCATATTTTTACTATATTGATAATACGTATGTTTCTTGATTATTGAACGGTAAAAGAGAGTGTATTTTGGCTCTCTTTAATACGTCCGTCGGGTCCTTTTACTTTGATGTCGAAGAATGACAGCATGGTGTTTGACGGCATGTCGTTAATATACTTTTTCACCTGATCATTGAAAGAGCCACCTTGTATGGTTTGCTGAGAAATACCGCCGCCCGTACGGGGATACTGCATGGTAAATTCAATAATCGTATATTTAAACTGGTCGCCCGACAGGAGGAAGTCTTTACCCAGCGAGGCTTCTAATCGCCCTGCCGAGAGGATGGCTGATTTCGATAACGTTCTCAATTTTGTTTCCCCTCCGAGTGTAACCAATGGCGCCGGCAGTTCTCTTACTTTGAATACGCTTGTGGCGCTACCTCCATCGCTTCCGGATGCTGTAAGTGTTATATCGCCCAATCCGGTGGGATTGACTCTGAACACGGCGCGACCGGAAAACGAGTTATCGCGTGTGGGTGGCGCAGCCGATCCGCCGGTTACGCTACAGGTTATGGATTCTTTACGGGAGCCGGGGATGTCAACAGCGATGGCGTTATTGTATCCCATATAGAGCACTTTCAGTTCGTCGTTGACGATGCTTCCGGCACCTTTGGCTTGTCCGTAGAAGACGTCGCTGAAAGTATAGTCTTTGAGGCTTCCGTCGGGTTGTCTTACTTTGATAACGCCGGCTAAATACTGTTCGCCCATTCCGGATTGAATTTCAAGGTATGGGATTCCATCTTTGATTTCCGAACGTTTGGCAGAGGATTCCATCGAAGGGTCCCATTCTTTAGCGCCTAATTGATACAATACTTCCGGTGCGTCTGTGGTATCGAAAGCAACTACAGATGCGTAAGCGCGGTAGTAGTCGCCGACAATAACAGATTTGCTGTCGGGAATGATTTTTGCGACAATAGAGTTAAATTTAAAGTCGGTAGCGCCTACTTCGCTCCGTAATGAACTGATGATGTCGTATTCGGCATTGCGTGCTTCCTGGATGAAGTTGTTGAGGATGACGATGTCGGCTGCTAAGATGGTTTCGCCGAAGTAGTAGTCTTCCCAATCAACCAATTTGCCTTTGCTTTTGCTTTTGAATTTTCCGTTCTTGTCGGGTCCTTCGGTGTTCAAACCGATTTTTTGCAATAGCGACGCTTGTTGTTCTTCTGTTTCCAAAACCGAAACGACTTGCTGGCGATAGCGGTCAAACATTTTTTTCAGTTTCACGGCTACGCCATTGTTGCGATCGTGTTCGTTTTTGCCCATGAAATATCGGACGGGACCGTCGTTTTTATCCAAAGCGAACAGGTCGGATGTTGTTATATTTTTCAGGGCTTCTCTGTCTATTTGTCCGTTGATGAAGTATTTGTCGTTTTTCCCTTCGGTAATCCAGATCAATTCGCTACGGACTTCTATCAAAGAGTCAACTAAGTGGTCGGTTAATTCTTTAACGTACTGTGCTTTGTCGAACCATTTTTGATTCTTACCGGGGTCATCCATAGCTGCTAAACTAAATGCAGTATAGGTTTCATTAATTTTCTTCTCGAAGTTTTTGTTGGTTTCGATGATGCTTTCATCAACAATTTTAAATGCATTCAATATTTCTGATGAAACGTTCAATGCGAGGAGGGCAGTCAAAACGAGGTACATCATACCTATCATTTTCTGCCTCGGGGTCTCTTTTGCTCCAGCCATAATTTGCCTCCGTTTTTAATTACAAACTTAATAAATTTTAATTTTGGTTATGCTTTAATGTTGGTCATTGCAGAAAGCATACTTCCGTAGATGTTGTTCAGAGCAGAGATGCTGGACGTGAGTGTCTGCATTTGCTTTTGATAGTTGGCAACCTGTTCTACGCTGGATTGTACCTGTCCGGAGAGGTCTGTTACCGAAGATTGGAGTTTGTTGGAGAGTTCGTCCATAACCACTTGCAATTTTTGGTTGTTCATCAACTTCATGTCTGAAACGGCTTTCAGTTGTATTTCATAGACGGAGTTGAGGGATTCTAAGTTAGCGGATGCCTTTTTGATGTTTCCGACAAATCCTTCATTTGCCATGGTTGCTGCGGAGACGTCCACCATTTGTTGGGCGGTGTTGCTGAATTTTTTCAGTCCGTCGCCAAATTCTTTCACGAGGTTAACGTCAACGCCCGCGCTTTTGAATAGTTGGTTCAGTTCCATGATCGGGGTTTGTTGTTGAACGGCACGGGCTTCGCCTTTTGGTTTACCCGATACTTCGCCTTCTCCGTATTGGGATGCCAATTCCGGATAGACGGCGCTCCAGTCCACTTCCACATGAGGCTTTTCAAAAGCCGAAAAGAAGAAGATAACTGCTTCTGTTACCATACCGACAAGCAACATCAAGGTTGCTCCTTCCCAGTGATTAATTTTAAATAACGCTCCTAATATTACCATTGAAGCTCCCCATCCATAGAGTCTAGCCATGAATGTTTTAAATCCTTTTTTCTGCGCAAAATCAAATGCTGCCATACTGTTACTTTTAAGTTTTTAAATTTGTTTATACTATAATTAAATTATCGTCCTCCGAATTGTCTTCCTAAGTAAGACTGTACGCTTCTGAATCCGGTGTAGCAGTTGGTGCTATCCTGATATTCGTATGTTCTTGTTGAGACTTGCAGGAAGTAGCCGACATCTTTCCATGAGCCGCCTCTGACGACTTTGCGTTTCATGGCGGGGATGTCTTTTTGGTATGCGTTGTAGGTATAGGCGGGGTTCATGTCCCAGGTGAAGTAGTAAGCCATGCCGTCGTATGCGTCTTCTGTCCATTCTGCGACATTTCCTGCCATGTCGTAGAGTCCGTAGTTGTTGGGTTGGAAAGACGCAACGGGTACGGTGATGGCTCCGCCGTCGGAGGCGTAGTCGCCTCTGATGGGTTTGAAGTTGGCTAAGAGGCATCCTTCGGTATTGCGGATGTAGGGACCGCCCCACGGGTAGGGGCTTAGTTCGTATCCGCCGCGTGCTGCCCATTCCCATTCGGCTTCGGTGGGCAGGCGAAATTCGTTAATCATCGGTGTTCCTTTGGGCAAGGAGGATTTCATGTAGTCCGAGCGCCAAACGTTGAATGCTTTTGCCTGCGCCCAATTCACGCCTACGACGGGGTATTCGTCGTAAGCAGGGTGCCAGAAGTAGGTTTTGGCGACGGGTTCGTTGTAACTGTATGCGAAATCCGACATCCAGCAGAGTGTGTCGGGGTAGATGTTGGTTATGTGTTGTTGAACGAAGACGCTGCGGTCGGGAATGCCGCTGCGGTAGGAGCCGAAGAACTGGTCGGAGCGGTCTTCTTCCAAGTCTTCGATGCGGTTGTTCATCATGGCGGCGCTGTCCCATGCGAAACGGTTGATTTTCTTTGCTGCGCTGGGCAGGTCCACGAGCCAGTAACGATATGCTAAGAGTCGTGTGTCGAGTTCGCGTTCTCTGCCATAGCGCTCATGCATGGGCAGGAAGAGTTTTTCTAAGGGGTTCTTCACGCTCTCTTTGTTACCTTTTTCTTTGATGTCTTCGCCCCACGCTATTCTTTTATCCCAGTCGAGGGCGTAGTATTCGTAGTCGCCATTGCCGTAGCGTTTGGGCTGTCCGTTGGCTTTATCCCATTTGAAATGGCTGGCGTCCTGGTTGTCCATGTAACGGTAGCCCAAGATGGTCTTTGCCAACGAATCGCGCACCCAGTAAACAAACTGGCGGTATTCGTTATTGGTGATTTCGGTCTCGTCCATGTAGAATGCCGAGATGGAGATATTTTTCGCCCGAACGTTTAATGAATAGGCGATATCCTGGTCGCCTGTCCCCATCATGTAACTGCCCATGGGAACGTAGGTCATCCCGTATGGAATTTTCGGAAACATTTTAGTCCGGTTGGGAACGCCTGTCAGTTCTCCGTTGCCGGTGTTTTTACAAGAAATCAAAACGGTCGCCGCCGCTAACATCAACAATAATAATCGCTTCATATTCTGTTTATTTCAATTTTTAATTTATAATTTATAAGTATCGTACGTTTCTATAACTCTTCGATTGACTGAAATCCATCTTGAAAAAGTATTGTAATGCAATTTCGTGGGTTCCTCCGTTACGCATGGGCGTGGTGGAGATGTCGTAGGAATATCCCAATTTAAATTCATATACTTTAAACCCTATCATCACTAATATTGCATCATTAATTCTATAACCAACGCCGCCCCATACTTTTTTATTGTATCGGACTAAAAAATTTAAATCCATTTGGTAAATTCCTTTGGAAAAAGACATCAACGTATTAGGCTCAAGTTGCCATTCGGGACGGTAGGTGAACGAGAAGATGTAACCTCCTGATAGATTGAGACTTAGGGCGTCTTGATAGACCACATATTCGGTCTTGTAACGGGCTTTTGTCGCCATCAATTGCATGGCGGAAAGCCCTACATATAATTTATTGGGGATGCGATAAAAAATTCCGAGTCCGGCGTCGAAGTTCATGGAGGAGGTCTCTCTTTGCAGCGCTAGGAGGAAAGGGTCGCCTGTGTCGTCGGCATTGATGCGTCCCATGTCTATGGATTGGTCGGTAAGTCCCATCATCAGTCCGAGGTTGATGCCTCCTTTTCTCACTTTGAGGTGGTAGGCGTAGTTGAGCCGTACTTTTGTTTGGGTGATGGGGGAGAGTTTTTCGTTAAACATGACCAGCGAGACACCTCCGCCCATCGCCGGGATGAGTGCGTCGGCGGCTACGAAAAATGTTTGCGGCGCGATGGAGTTGCCGTCGTAATCTCTGGCGCCTGCCCACTGCGTGCGCGAGACCAAAGCGATGTCAATGCCGTCGGATAAGCCCGTCGCCGACGGGTTATAGAGTGCGGGCAAGATCATGTTTTGCGACATACGCGGATCCTGCTGTCCCGCCACACTCGGCGCAACAACCAGAGAAACAAAGAGATATATCGCTATTCGTTTGATTTTTGCCATTAACATTTTTATATTACAAAAGGCGTTTAAATAGATACAAACGTGGTGCTACGCAAAAAATTGTGAAACAACATAATTAATCTTACCATAATAGTGATAAAAATGTGTTTTTTTTCATCCCTCCCTATTCACCTTTCCCCAAGTATCTTTCAGCGGGACGATTCTGTTGAAGATAAGTTTTTCGGGAGCGCTGTCGGCATCCACGCAGAAATATCCTAACCGTTGAAACTGGAACGTGTCGCCCGCCTTTGCCTGAGCAAGGGAAGGTTCTGCTTTACAATGTGTTAGCGTTTTTAATGAGTCGGGGTTCAGCGCTTCGATGTAGTTCTCTTCTGCGGCGGGGTCTTCGTTGAGGAACAGACGGTCGTAGAGGCGCACTTCGATATCCAACGGGTTGTGGTTGGAGACCCAATGCAACGTTCCTTTCACTTTTCTGTTGGCATCGGGCATGCCGCTTTTGGTCTCGGGGTAGTAGGTACAGTAAACTTCGGTAACGTTGCCGTTATCGTCGGTGGCATAGTCGTCGCATTTAATGATGTAAGCACCTTTCAGCCGGACTTCTTTTTCGGGAGCCAGACGGAAATAGTTTTTCGGCGGGACGATTTCAAAGTCGTTCCTTTCGATATACAACTCGCGGCAAAAGGGAATCTTACGTTTGCCGGAGGCTTCGTTTTCCGGATTGTTTTCAGTCTCTATCTCTTCCGTTTTCCCTTCGGGGTAGTTGGTGATGATGATTTTCAGTGGGTCGAGTACGGCAAAGACGCGCGGAGCGGTCGTGTTCAGGTCTTCGCGGATACAATACTCCAACAAGCCGACGTCAATGGTGTTATCGCGTTTGGCGACGCCGACGCGCTCGCAGAAGGTGCGAATGGAGCGTGGCGTGTAACCTCGACGACGCAATCCGCAGATGGTCGGCATGCGCGGGTCGTCCCATCCCGAAACAAAACCTTCTTTCACCAATTCCAACAGTTTGCGTTTGCTCATGACCGTATAAGTCAGGTTTAAACGTGCAAACTCGTACTGATGCGATGGGAAGATTTCCAAATTTTCGATGAACCAGTCGTACAAAGGACGGTGGATGTCGAACTCCAGCGTGCAGATGGAGTGGGTAATCTGTTCTAAGGAGTCGGACTGTCCGTGCGCATAGTCGTACATCGGGTAGATGCACCATTGGTCGCCGGTGCGGTGATGGTGCGCATGGATGATGCGGTACATGATGGGATCGCGCAGCATCATGTTCGGGTGCGCCATGTCAATCTTGGCACGCAACACTTTGGCACCCTCTTCAAATTCGCCGGCGCGCATCCTTTGGAAAAGATCCAGATTCTCCTCAACGCTGCGGTTGCGGTACGGACTGTCAACGCCGGGTTGCGTAACTGTTCCACGATTTTTGCGGATTTTTTCCTGTGTCTGGTCGTCAACGTATGCTAATCCTTTCCGTATCAACACAACTGCCCAGTCGTACAACTGCTCGAAATAGTCGGAAGCGTAATGTTCGCTAACCCACTGAAAACCAAGCCATTGTATGTCTTCTTTGATGGATTCGACATATTCCGTATCCTCTTTCACCGGATTGGTGTCGTCGAAACGGAGGTTGGTTTTTCCTCCGAACTGTTGCGCCAGTCCGAAGTTCAGACAGATGGATTTGGCGTGTCCGATGTGGAGGTATCCGTTGGGTTCGGGCGGAAAACGCGTCAAGATGGCGTTATGGCGTCCGTTTTCCAAATCCTCTTTGATGATTTGTTGCAAAAAATTTAATGATTTTTCTTCTGTTGTGGGTCTTTCGATTTTTTTGTCGTTCATGTATTTATCCTTAATCCTTATATTTTTTTCTCCTTCGGAGGAAACCAAAAGAGAGTATTAATCGCTTTGCAAAGGTACGACTTTTTTAATAACTGAAACTATTTGTGTGGGGTTCAAATAAAGATTTTTAACGCAAAGGCGCAAAGATTTTTACGCAAAGGGCGCAAAGAGTTAATAGTTGATTTTTCTGCAACACACCTCTTGCGCCCTTTGCGTAACCCTTTGCGCCTTTGCGTTAAAAATAATCCGTAAAAAATTTTCTTATTCGTATTTGTTTTTTTCGTATCTTCGCGCAAATTTTAAAACTAATGCATAATGGACGAAGGACCTTATCCGAGTTGTAGTAAAAAACAAGAAGTAATAACTTCTCTGTAAGGACTTTCGTTGCTCCTTACAGAGGCAAATTTGTAAGGAGATTGTTTATGATAGATGAAATCAAAATCCGTTTTCAGGAACTGATCGAAGAGAGAAAATGGAAAACCGCAAAGCAAGAGTTGCACAACCTTGAGCCGTTTCAGATAGCCGAGGTCATTGAAGAATTGTCGAAAAGCGACCAGATCATTCTGTTCCGGTTGCTACCGCGCGAGTTGGCGAAAGAGGCGTTTAAGCACCTTTCACACGACGAACAGGAAGACATCATCGAGGGTTTAGCCACCAACGTCAACAAAGTTACCGGCTTGCTCAACGACTTAGACCCCGACGACCGTACAGCCTTTTTCGAGGAACTCCCCGGCGAAGTGAGCCAGCGACTGATTCAACTGCTGTCGGCAGAAGAACGCGAGATTGCGACACGCTTGCTGGGCTATCCCGAAGACAGCATCGGACGTCTGATGACCCCCGAATACGTGGCGGTAAAACCTTATTTCACCATTCAACAGACCTTGGAGTATATTCGCCGTTTCGGTCACGATTCGGAGACGCTCAACGTGATCTACATCGTGGACGACGAATGGAAACTTATTGACGACATTCGCATCAAAGAGGTCATCCTGGCTTCGCCCGAACAGATGGTTTCGGAGGTGAGCGACAACCGTTTTGTGGCGCTCAACGCGTATGACGACCAGGAAGTCGCCATCAAGGTGTTTCAGGACAACGACCGCGTGGCGCTGCCGGTAGTCAGCAGCGACGGGACGCTCTTAGGCATCGTTACCTTCGACGACATGATGGACATCGCTGAAGAAGAAAGCACCGAAGACTTCTTAAAGTTCGGGGGTACGGAAGGATTAGACCTCTCCTACACCAAAACGGGATTGTTTGAGATGATCAAAAAACGTTCCGGATGGCTCGTACTACTTTTTATAGGAGAGATGTTCACTGCTTCGGCGATGGGCTATTTCGACATGGAAATATCCAAAGCCGTCGTGCTGGCGCTCTTTATCCCATTAATTATATCGAGTGGAGGCAATTCCGGTTCTCAGGCAGCCAGTCTTATCATCCGGTCGCTCGCTCTGGGAGAGTTGACCGTGAGAAATTGGTGGTATGTGATGCGAAAAGAGATTTTATCGGGACTTGTCTTGGGGATTATCTTGGGCGGTATCGGTTTTATTCGCATCTATGTCTGGCAGTACACAGGTCTTTACGACTATGGACTGTATTGGGCGTGGGTGGCTATCAGTGTTGCCGTTTCGTTGATTCTCATTGTGTTATGGGGAACGCTTTCCGGCTCTATGATACCGATGTTATTGAAAAAAATGGGCTTCGACCCCGCAACAGCGTCAGCGCCTTTTGTCGCTACGATGGTGGATGTTACGGGATTGGTAATCTATTTTACCGTCGCGGCGCTGTTTCTGTCGGGGAAACTGCTGTAAGGGAGGTGGATTGAGATGTGTATATGGTAGAGAATATCCTTATTATCTTTCTTAAAAAAAAGCAGAAAAATTTGCATCATAGTAAAAATACTATTACCTTTGCACCCAAATATAATAGGCGATGAAACGATATAAGGTAAAAGAGGTGATAAAGTTGTTAGAGTTGCATGATTGGCATCTCGATTATTGGAAAGGAGACCATCGCCAATTCAGACACCTGGTAAAGAAAACAAAGGTAACGGTAACGGGCAAACTGTCGGAAACAGTAAGTCAAGAGAATTTAAACAATATTTGGAAACAAGCCGGATGGAGATGATAATTATAAAAAAAAATGATATGTGTAAAATAGAAGTAAAAATAGGATGGAGTGGCAATAATTACAGTTGTGTATCTGACGACAAGGCATTAAACGGGATGATTGTTGTTACAAACAAAACCATTGAAGGTCTTAAAAAAGATTTTCAGAATAGTCTGCAATTTCATATTGACGGATGTTTGCAATGTGGGGATACGTTGCCCGAATGGCTTGTGTCAGGGGAATATGAATTGGAATATATATTAGAAGTTTCGGCATTGCTGCATAGTTTAGACGGCATTCTTACCCGCTCCGCCATTGCTCGCGTGTCGGGAATTAATGAACGACAAATAGGGCATTATGCAGCAGGGATTAGCGTTCCGCGTTTGGTGCAGCGAAATAAAATCATCAATGCCATTCATAGCATAAGCAACGAATTGGCAGCCGTCGTGTAAATGCGCGGTAGTCATTGGATTACATTATTTTACTACAGTCCTTTTAACCTTGTCGGAGTGGGGAGACTTGAACTCCCGACCTCTTGACCCCCAGTCAAGCACGCTAACCAACTGCGCCACACCCCGATTTTTCCCATAATGGAAAATGGGGTGCAAAGGTACGAAATTATTTTATACATTTGCAAAAAATTTTCTTCATGCAGCGAATACTTATCGTACGGCTTAGTTCCATCGGCGACATCGTGCTGACAACACCGGTAATCCGTTGTGTAAAACAGCAATTGACGGATGTGGAACTCCATTTCTTGGTGAAAAAACAGTTTCTGACGGTCGTCGAACACAATCCGTATATTGACAAAATCCACGTTTTCGACGGCGACCTCAGCAAAACCATTCGGGAACTGAAAGCCGAAAATTTCGATTTCATCGTTGATTTGCACAAGAATATCCGCTCAACACGGATAAAGTGCGCCTTAAAAAGACCTTCCGCGTCGTTTCCGAAACTGAACTACGAGAAATGGCTGTTGGTGAACTTTAAGATAAACCGTCTGCCGGATGTTCATATCGTAGAGCGGTATTTTGAGGCTGTCCGCCCGTTGCAGGTAAAAAATGACGGCTTGGGTTTGGATTATTTTATCGCTCCGGGCGACGAAATCGGCGCATCCCACCTTCCGAAAGGTTTTTTTGACGATTATGCCGTCTTAGTAGTTGGTGGGGCGCACCGGACTAAACAGATTCCGATCGAAAAAGCCGTCGAGATTTGCCGTTCTCTCGACCGTCCCGTTGTCATCTGCGGCGGCGCCGCCGACCGTGAAAACGGTGCGCTGATAGCGCAAACAGACGAAAGCCGGATTTTCAACGCCTGCGGCACGTTCAACATCGGACAGTCGGCGTCGCTCATTCGACAGGCACAGCAAGTCATCACCGCCGACACCGGCATGATGCACATCGCGGCAGCGTTTCAGAAAAACATCGTCTCGCTGTGGGGAAACACCGTCCCACAATTCGGCATGACCCCCTACATGCCGCAACACCCCGAACGCTCCAAAATATTGGAAGTGAAAGGATTGTTATGTCGCCCATGCTCCAAAATCGGATACGAAAAATGCCCGAAAAAGCATTTTCTGTGTATGATGGATATTGATTGGGAAAGGTGATAATCCGCCATTTTGACAGTTTTTTTACAATGGCATGAAAATTGAAAAAGCCGGAAGTGCATTTTTAATAAAGAATAATAAATAATAAATAATAAGGTAAGATAGTTATGAGTACTAAAAAAGGACAGATTAATGTAAAGACTGAGAATATTTTTCCGATTATCAAGAAGTTTCTCTACAGCGAGCATGAGATTTTTCTGAGAGAGTTGATTTCCAACGCTGTGGACGCTACCCAGAAGTTAAAAGCCTTATCCCGCTTGGGAGAGTTCAAAGGCGAATTGGGCGACCTGACCATAGAAGTCATCCTCGACGCCAAAGCCAAGACGCTGACCATCAAAGATAAAGGAATAGGAATGAATGCCGAAGAGATAGGAAAGTACATCAACCAGATAGCCTTTTCGGGTGCGGAAGAGTTTGTGGAGAAGTTCAAAGGCAAAAGTCAGGACGAGGTGAGCGCCATCATCGGGCATTTCGGTTTGGGGTTTTACTCCGCTTTCATGGTCTCCGACAAGGTGGAAATCCACACTAAGACCTACCGTGAGGGCGACAACGAAGGCGCCGTACAGTGGGAGTGCGACGGCAGTCCGAACTACATCCTCAAAGACCTCAAAGCCGGACATGAACGCGGCACCTCCGTCATCCTCCACCTCAACGATGACAGCAAAGAGTTCTTGGAAGAACACCGCATCCTCGGTTTACTGAAAAAATACTGCAAGTTCCTGCCCGTCCCGATTCAGTTCGGCATGGAAAAGACGCACGTCAAAAAAGAGGGCGAGAAGGACAAAGACGGAAACGACATTTACGAAGAGGTTGAAACTCAACGCATCATCAACAACACCAATCCTGCATGGATCCGCAAACCTTCGGAACTGACCGAAGAAGACTACGCCACCTTCTACCACGAACTCTACCCGATGAACTGGGAAGAACCACTCTTCCACATCCATCTCAATGTGGATTATCCTTTCACCCTGACAGGAATTTTATATTTCCCGAAACTGACGGAACGCTTTGGTATTCAGAAAGATAAGATACAACTCTATTGCAATCAGGTTTTCGTTACCGACTCGGTCGAGGGCATCGTACCTGACTTTTTGACACTGTTGCACGGCGTTTTGGACTCGCCCGACATCCCGCTGAACGTCTCGCGCAGTTACCTCCAGAGCGACGCTGAGGTGAAGAAAATCAGCAGCCACATCACCAAAAAAGTCGCCGACAAACTCGAAGAGATTTTCAAAAACAACCGCGAGGATTTTGAGAAAAAGTGGGACGACGTCAAAGCCTTCATCGAATATGGCATGTTCAGCGATGAGAAGTTTTACGAAAGAGGCGAAAAGTTTGCCTTGGTGAAAAATATCGAAGGGAAGTATTTCACGCTGTCGGAGTATAAGGAGAAAGTGAAAGAGACGCAGAAAGATAAGCACGGAAAGGTCATCTATCTCTACACCACCCATCCGAAAGAGCAGCACGCCTTTGTCGAAACCGCCAAAGAACGCGGCTACGACGTGTTAGTGATGGACGGCATCCTCGACCAGCATTTCCTCAACCACTTGGAAATGAAAGAGCAGATGAGTTTTCAACGGGTGGACGCCAACGTGATTGACAAACTAATCGAAAAAGAAGACGCCATGCCGTCGAAACTGAGCGACGAAGAGAAAGACAAACTGAAACCGCTCTTCGAGAAAACCGTTGAAGATCAACATCTCACCGTTCTTTTCGAGAGCATGAGCGAGAAAGAGATGCCGGCACTCATCACCCGTCCGGAGTTTATGCGCCGTATGAAAGAGTTGCAACAGTTGAGCGGAGGCGGTTTCGGAATGCACATGCCCGACGCCATGAACCTGATTATCAACGTCAACCATCCGCTGATTTCCAATATCCTCAACGAAAAAGACGAAACACAACAAACACGCTTGGTAAAACAGGTCATTGACCTCTCATTGCTCTCGCAAGGACTGCTTTCCGGCGAATCGCTGACTAACTTTATTAAGAGGAGTGTGGATTTGATTGAGTAAACCGGATTAATTCGTTTGATGGCATTAATGAGCCTTATTATACCGGCACATCGTATCGTTCACCCCCGCCATGACGAAGTTTTTTATCATCTCGACGGCGATTTTTTTTCTCTCCTCTACGACGGGTTCTTCTTCCGGTTCCCACTTGCCGAGGACGAAGTCCATTTTCCGACCGACGGCGAAGTTGCGTCCTATTCCAAAGCGCAGTCGGGGGAAGTTGGTTGATTCCAACTCTTCGATGATGTTGTTCATTCCGTTGTGCGAGCCGCCACTGCCTTTGGCTTTCATCCGCAGCACGCCCATGTCCAAGTCAATGTCGTCGGAGATGACGAGGAGGTTTTCCAATGGGATGTCCTCTTTTGTAACCCAATATTTCGCGGCTTTTCCGCTGAGGTTCATGTAGGTAGAGGGTTTTAGGATTAACAGTTGTCGTCCGCGATATTTCATCTGTGCCAAGGCGCCGTAGCGGACGGAGGCAAAAGTCGCCTCGCCTGATGCGGCTAAGGCGTCGGCGATGACAAATCCGATGTTGTGGCGGGTGTTGTGAAACTTTTCCCCGATATTTCCCAATCCGACGACAAGATATTTCATGGCTTTAAGTGATTAGTCCGCGTCCTGTTTTTCTGATTTTTCCTTCTTCGGTGAGTTTGATGATGAGTTTGTCGAGGATGCCGTTGATGAAAAGGCTGCTTTTTGGGGGTGAGAACATCTTTGAGAGTTCGATGGACTCGTTGAGGGTAACTTTGATGGGGATGGTCGGGAAGTTTTGCAGTTCCGCCAGCGCCATTTTCAGGATGATGACGTCGGTATGCGGAATGCGGTCGTAGTCCCAGTTGCGGGTATGGGTGGAGATGATTTCCTGATACTCGTCGTGGTGAAGGAGCATACGTCGTTGTAAATCAATCATAAAGCGGTAGTCGCCGTCTTCTTCTTTTTTGTCTTCGCTTTTGAAGAGTGACGGCAGTTTCTCAAGCGGCTGTGCGTTTTTGATGGCGTTGAAAGTCTTTTGGACGAAGAAAGCGGCAATAGCGATATCGTCGCTCCATCCGACGACCATGTCGTCGAACAGCATCTCGAAACTTTCGGAAGCGAGGATGTAGTCGAAAAAGAGGGTCGCGGCGATTTTCTTGTCTTTGGCAAAAGAGTGCGTTTTTTCCGACATATACTCTTTGTAGTCATCACTTTCCACAAAGGCGTTGTAGATGTTGCGGACGATTTCGGGATAGTTCCCCCAACTGATTTTCAACCGCGAGATCTCGCGCGTAAGCGCCGGATTGTGGACAAGGGCTTGTAAAAACGTGTTTTCCACAAACCGCATGTTGGGATTCAGGTCTTCGGGGGTAGGAAGCCGTTTATTGCGCCGTTCTTCGATTTTGTACGCTGCGAACTCCATAATCTCCCGAATGAACGAGAGTTGATAGATGTAAAGGTCGTAGAGCGACTCGGCGCTCTTGATAAGCCTGTTTTCGGCTTTCTGCATGTCGTATTCGTGAGAAACTTCAATGGCGTAGATGTTTTGCAGTATCTTTGTTCGAATGTGTCTTCTTGTTAGCATAAAAAAGAACTCTTATAAATGTGCGGCAAAGGTACTAAAATTATTATATTTCCGTCAAATAGATTCAGGGCAAACGCATTAAAATCCCTTGTTTTCCCTCACTTTTTCATCAAATTACTAATAATCAATTACTCATATAAACACGTGATTGTCAGTAGTTTGTTTTAGTTTTACATTGGTATTTTTGCGATTTCCTGCAGGGAAAATTTGAAGAAATCATCATGCGGCTTTAAGTTTTTTAGTTCTCATACTAATTTGATTTTCAATCAGTTCTTCTTTTTTCCAATCTGCGATATCTGACATAAAAACTGATTCTAAACTTTGCTTGAAATCAAAAATTTTTCTCTTTTTTTTATTACTAATGAGAAAATGAGATTTGCCCTCTTTGCGCTTTGCGTCTGGGTGCATGACAAAATTGGACTAATGTTAACAACGGTATTTTAAGGATGGGATTTCTCCTGCTTCGTACCTCGCAGTCGAAATGACAATGTGCGCTTTAAGAGAGGGGGATGTCTCAAAAGTGTTTCTTTACCGCAAAGGCGCAAAGAAACTCAAATCAACGAGTGGTATTTTGTTAGAAGGAGTTCGTTTTTGTGGCAAGACGACCACTGCATTGCATTATGCCGCGAGTTCTGTACGGCTTGACGAATCGGAACTCATCAGAGAACAGGCAACGCTCGTACCTCTGATTGTACTTCAAAGCGCCACACCCCGTTTGCTTGACGAATGGCAACTTGTGCCAAGTATCTGGAATGCTGTGCGTTCCGATATCAATGTTGTTTCATTAGGGCATTTATTTGTGTAGGCGGTTTCTCAGCGAAACACATATTTATACTCTCTGAATAATTTAAGTACAAATCATCCGTTATCATTTGTAATTAAGAAGATAAAAAATTTTAAATAAATACAATAAACAACAAAAATTTATGGCAGAAAAATTAAATTCACAACAATTAATGGAGATGGAAGCCAAGTACGGAGCGCACAATTATCATCCGCTACCGGTGGTTTTCGCAAAAGGAAAAGGTGTTAAAGTATGGGACGTTGAGGGAAACGAGTATTACGATTTTCTCTCAGCCTACTCGGCTGTTAATCAGGGGCATTGTCATCCGAAAATCGTTGAGGCGATGGTGCAGCAGGCGCACGAGTTGACGCTTTCGTCGCGTGCGTTCTACAACGACCGTCTGGGTCCTTTCGAGAAGTTCATCACCGAGTTTTTCGGTTACGACAAGGTCTTGCCGATGAACACCGGCGCCGAAGCCGACGAGACCGCATTGAAGTTAGCACGTCGCTGGGGCGTCGTCAAAAAGGGCATCCCCAACGACGAAGTGATGATTGTCTGCTGTGAAGGCAATTTCCACGGACGCACCATCACCATCATCACCATGTCGAACGACCCCGACTCGTATGCCAACTACGGTCCTCTGACGCCGGGCTTTATCCGCATCCCCTACAACGACGTCAAAGCGTTGGAAGAGGTGTTGGAGAAACACGGCAAGAAAATCGCAGGATTCTTGGTAGAACCCATCCAAGGCGAAGCCGGCGTTTACGTTCCCGACGAAGGCTATCTGAAAAAGACATACGACCTATGTAAGAAACACAACGTGCTGTTCATCGCCGACGAGGTACAGTCCGGAATCGCCCGCACAGGGAGGATGCTGGCTTGCGACCACGAAGATGTTCGTCCCGACGTTTTGGTACTTGGAAAGGCTGTCTCCGGCGGTGTGTTCCCCGTCTCGGTGGTCTTGGCAGACGACGACATCATGCTCAACATCAAACCCGGCGAACATGGTTCCACCTTTGGCGGTAACCCCGTCGCCTGCAAAGTCGCCGAAGCCGCTCTGAAAGTGATTAAAGATGAAAACTTGGAAGAACGTGCGGAATACCTCGGCAAACTCTTCCGCGAAGAGATGAGAAAAATCCAGTCGCCCATGATAGAATTAGTGCGCGGAAAAGGATTGCTCAACGCCGTGATTATCAAGCCGACGAACGGCAAACAAGCATGGGACGTCTGCCTCAAAATGAAAGAGTTTGGCGTGTTGGCGAAACCGACCCACGGACATATCATCCGCTTTGCGCCTCCGCTGGTCATCACCGAAGAAGAACTGCGCGATGCTATCGAACGGATCAAAAAAGCCATTTTATCGTTTGAGTAAAATGACGATGTTGAATTAGGAATGGGAGGGCATTTGTCCTCCTTTTTCTTAACTCCATTTTGATCTGTGTGTAATTCAAAAATTTTATGTACATTTGCGGCGCGAAAAAATAAGGAGGAATAAACGATGGTATTTTTAATTGGAGTAGGTGGTATGACGTTCATTGTCTGCATTATGGCATTTGTGTTCGTACAAATGGAAAAAAAAGAGCGGAAACAGAAGCCCGTAATTAATGTAAGATAACTTGTTCCCCCGTTTAAAAAAGCATAAAATGAAACTTTTAGAAGGAAAAACGGCTCTCATCACCGGCGCATCGCGCGGGATAGGGCGATCTATTGCAATTCGATTTGCTCAGGAAGGGTGTAATATCGCCTTTACCGACCTCGCACAGGACGAAAATATGGACAGCGCCGTTGCTGCGTTGCAACAGTATGGCGTCAATGCCAGGGGCTATGCCTCCAATGCGGCTTCGTTTGAGGAGGCGCACGCTGTCGTTGAAACCGTCATGGCGGATTTCGGCAGGATAGACGTGTTGGTCAACAATGCGGGCATCACCCGCGACGGACTGATGATGCGCATGAGCGAGCAGCAATGGGATGCGGTTATCAATGTCAATCTGAAGTCTGCGTTCAATTTCATCCATGCGGTAACGCCTGTGATGATGCGTCAGAGGTCGGGCAGTATCATCAACATGAGTTCGGTGGTCGGGGTGTCGGGCAATGCCGGACAAGCCAACTACTCCGCCTCGAAAGCGGGGATGATCGGAATTGCCAAGTCCATCGCCAAAGAGTTAGGCTCGCGCGGCATCCGCGCCAACGCCGTGGCGCCCGGATTTATCATCACGGAGATGACCAACCAACTCTCCGACGAGGTCAAAAAGGCGTGGGCAGACACCATCCCGCTGAAACGCGGAGGAACGCCGGACGATGTAGCCAACGTATGTCTCTTTTTAGCGTCCGACCTGTCGTCGTACGTTACCGGGCAGACCATACAGGTTTGCGGCGGCATGAATATGTAACAACTTTAAAAATCTTAAACAGTGAATCTCACAACCGAATATTCTGTATGGTTCATTCCATTGTGCCTGCTCGTAGGAGTCGCCTACGGCGCTATTTTGTATTATCGCAACACGCGCGATGAACTTCCGGCGTCGCTGAAACGATGGCTCTTTGCGTTGAGAACTGTAGCGGTGTCGTTCATCGTGTTTTTGTTGCTGGGTCCCATGATTAAAAATGCGGCGCACAAGAACGTGAAACCCGTCATCGCCATCGCCACCGACGCTTCGCTCTCGATGAACAACGCCCTGAACCCGCAACAACGTCAACAACTTTTCGACGACATCAAAAAGTTAGACGAGACACTCTCGTCCCGTTTCGACGTTCAATATCTCGCCTTTGGCTCTACCGTGCTGAATCAGCCGTGCGACAGTTTCTACATGCCGTCAACCAACATGGGCAACCTGTTCGACGTCATTGACGCGCAATACAAACACTCCAACCTCGGCGCTGTCATCGTCATCTCCGACGGCATCAACAATGAAGGGAAAGACCCCCTCTATGCGGCGACGCCCATCGAAACTTCCATCTACACCGTCGGAGTGGGCGATACGACGCAAATCATGGATTTGTCCATCGCCAACGTCGTTTATAACAAAAACACCTACAAGGGCAACCATTTTCCGATACAGATCATGCTGCAAGGAGAGATGGCGTCGGGCGCAAAGACGAATCTCCTCATCAAACACAACGACCGCATCTTGGAAGAACGCCCTGTCAACATTAACGGCAACCGTTTTTTCCATACCCAGGTGTTTTACATTAAAGCCGACAGCGCCGGTCTTTACCGCTATCGGTTAGAATTTGTACCGATTGAAAATGAAGCCAATAGTTACAATAACTATAAGGAGATCGCCATAGAGGTATTGGACAGAAAACAGAGCGCGTTGATTGTCGCCGGTGCGCCGCATCCCGACGTCGGGATGTTGCAGGGAATCTTGGAAAAAGCCTCTTTTCGGGTAGAAAGTTGCCTCTCAACCCGAGTAAACCATGCTGCGGTGAAAGATTTCGACATCGTCATCCTCCACTCGCTGCCTTCGTTGCGGGATCAGGCTGACGCCCTCCTGAAAACATGCTCCGAGATGAACATCCCCATCCTGTTTATCATGGGAAATAACACCAACTTTTCGCAGTTCAACGCATTGCAGACCGGTTTGGCAATCACACAGCAATCCAACCTCAAAGAACACGCCGTGCCAGTGTTAAACCGTTCATTCTCTTTGTTTTTGCAGGATAATTCTACAGCCGACGACTACTCCCAACTGCCGCCCTTGATAGCGCCTTTCGGAGATTATAAGATGGCTAATTCCGCCTCCGTGCTGTTTTACCAAAAAATTGGCAGCGTCGAGACCAACTACCCGCTCGTCGCCTTCAACAACACGCTAACAGGACGCTACGGCTTCATCTGCGGCGAAGGAATCTGGCGCTGGCGCTTGGACGCCGCCCGACGCACCGGAAACAGCAACGCCGTCGAAAACCTGATAACCAAATCCGTACAACTCCTCATCAGTGACGACAAAAACAAACGTTTCAAAGTTTACTGTGAAAAAGAATATACCTCCTACGACCGCGTCATGGTGCGGGCGGAGTTGTATAATCAGGCTCGGGAACTTACAACCGAAGAGGAAGTAACATTCGACATCCGCGACGAACAGGGCAACGACTACAACTACGTCTTCGGCGTCGAAAGGAATAACTATAAGTTGGACGCCGGCAACTTCCCGTCGGGCGTCTATCAGTGGCGCGCCTCCGTGAAAATCGGCGTGGAGTCATTCGCCGAACAGGGAACGTTCACCGTCCTCTCGTCCGACTTGGAATTGGAACAAACCACCGCCAACCACCGCCTGCTGATGAACCTCGCCGAACTGCACGACGGAGCGTTCTTCCCCCTCCCCGACATCAACCAACTGACCGACGCCCTCCAACAACGCACCGACCTGAAACCCGTGCGCATCAGCGTTACAGACTACTTCTCCCTCATCAACCTCGCATGGCTGCTGTTTGTGCTGCTGGCGATGCTTTTCGCAGAGTGGTTCCTGAGGAAGTTCTTTGGGAGTTATTGAGAGGCGCATGGCGTCATTGCGAGCGCAGCGAAGCAATCCAGAGCGTTGAGACCGTAAGACCGTAAGAGGGGTTACAAACAAATACCAACCTTATTATTTTTTACCACAAAGAACACAAAGGGGGGGCACAAAGGCGCACAAAAAACTTTCGTGCCGTCGTGTCTTTCTGGCTTCGTGTTCACAAAAGACACAAAACGCCAAAAATTGTCCGAACTGTGATTTTAACGTGACACACCTGATTTTTATGACGATTTTTTCATGGTCATCATTAAAATCATAGTTCAGACACTTCTCTCCCTTTGGGGGAGCCGGAGGGGGCTTATCTCACAAACTTAAACGTCTTCCCATTCTCCAACCGCAGAATATAGACCTCTTTTTCATGTTAAAAAAAAGTGAAACAAAATCTGTAGGAATGGGAACCGGGCTATCATAACGATCATCACAATCAGGTGCAATTATCATAGGCGTCCCAAATAATGCGCCCATTTTCATCATCGCTTTGAAAATATCCTCCTGTATATTCTTTTCCTACACTTTTACCGAATCCCGTCTTTGCGATATTTTTTGGGTGGGCGGTGGTACTTTCCGGGTTTATTTTCGGTGCATGTTTTTCCGTAGGGCTTATAAAATTTGTTGGTCTCCTTTTTTTGCTTTTTCAGTCGTTTTTGCGTCTCCGGCGTCTGGATTTTATACCACGCGCGATACTCTTTCTTGTATGCTTTCAACGCCCATCGAAGTTCTCGGCGTTCGATTTTTTTCTCGAAACGTTTCTCTTTCTCTACTTGACGAATCATCTTTCTCTTTGGAGAGCAGGAAGTTACGCAAAGACAAAACAAGAAAAGCGCAAACAGGCGGCAGTACCGCATGATGGATATTTTATTTGACTTTTTGAATAACAAAACCATTTCTCTATCGTTATATCATCATAACGTTGTGAATGGAAATTATTGTAACCGAATTATGGAAATGCGACTTTTAACGCCAACTCGACTGTGTATCATAGCGATAGCGGCTTTTTTGCTGCTGCTCTACGGTTTTGGCAACGCCGGATGTAAGAGCGAACGCGACTACAGCGGCATACCATACATCTACACCGACACTACCATTGACGTCTCCTCCGCCATGTACCACAACTTGGAATTTATCGGTGGTTGGGGCTATATCCCAAGTGGTTTCAAAGGGATTTTCCTTTACCATGTTACTGAAAATCAATTTATTGCATTGGAGCGCTGTTGTACCCACGACCCCGGAATTTTTGAAGCCCGCGTCTATTACGATGAAAAAGGTGGCGTCTTACGGGATTCTGTCTGCGGCTCGGAGTTTCACCCTTTTCTCGACGGAAACGTTACCAAAGGTCCCGCCGAACTGCCGCTACGAAAATATAAAACGCAGTATTACGAGTCCGGCGCCTTGAAGAGATTGCGGATTTACAACTAATCCATTCTATCCATTTCGGTTAGTTACATAATATATTATGTACTCCGTCTATTGTTTTTATATTGAGCGAAAAATTTTTCATCGTACTGTCTGTCAGCGCTTTAGACTCTATTTCCTCATATAAATCATCCGGTATGATATATACGGCTTTATATCCTAAAACCGGGATTTCACCTCTTTTAACTTCCTCCACCGCCTTTTCGGTTTGTATTTTGTTGTTTCTTTTCTCCATTGAAAAGTGTCCTGTGTTCACGGTAACATCCGGTTTTAGCGCCTGAAGCCAAAAATCGTAATACATGAATATCGTTTTGTCATCGTACCAATAGTTAAAAGGAGGAAGCACGATATGCGGGTACTCTTTCAATATAATATCCCACTCCTGCGACTGCAACGGATTGACATATTCCGTTTTAGAACGATTGTTGATGACCTCTTTTTTCGCTTTAAACAAGGGGGAGAGGTCTATGAGTTGAACGACCAAGAGAATGGGAATGATAAGTGCGACTTTCGATTTATATTTTTTGGTCAACAGATAGATGGAGCCAAACGCGAGCAAATACCACACGGGCCACAGGAATCGTCCGGAGGAGCGAAGTATCTCAAAAACTTGAGGAGAAAATTTATATTCCAAAATCGTTAAACTGCCCAAATGGATGTTGCAACTGAGCGCAAACAGGGTTAAAAGCAGGCACCCGACGGCAAGTTCTTTGTGTTTGGAAAAATAGGCGCGTCCGTGTTTTATGGCATAGAAAGTTGCCCAGACGGATAGAATAATCAATCCTAACCCTAAATAATTGTCGCCTTCGTTTTCGCCTCCGTGAAAGGTTGCCATCTTCTTGATAAAGAGCGATTCGTTGCGATAGGGGTTGATGAAAGCGTTGAGGTTGGCTTTGTAGTAGCCATATCCGCCTCTGTCTGCTTCGCCGCCCATGTAAAAAATGAAATAGCAACAAACGAGAAGAGCACACAGCCCTCCTGCGCCCAACAAAACATTTTTAAAACGAACCTCTTTTTTTATCATTTTTTTGACGACGAGCGCGGCAAATATCGGCAACGTCATTCCCAGAAAATAGGGATGGATGCCTGCTGTGATAAACAACTGTAATCCGATGTACAGCCACGTTTTGAGCGACAATCTGTTGTCCAAATAGGTTAGGATTGCCATCAAAATAATCCAATGGGCAGTCAAAGTAACGTGATAAAATGCTCTGTTTAAAACGATGGGCGAGACAATGAAAAACACAGACGAAACAGTGATTAACAAGACGTTACGCCATCGTTCCCGTTTTTGGAATAAGCCGTTGTTTTTGTTGAAGATATGTCGGAAAATCAACACCGACATCACCGCCGACATCATGAAGTTAAACAAAATCCAAATCCCGAAAAATTGATACTCTGCCTTAAAGCCCAACGGTTTCAACAACTTGAAAATCAGTGAAACGAGCGGATTGCTATCCGTTTGCAGCGGCGAGCCGATGTACGGATATTGTAACGATTGCATGCTAAACAGATCCCACGAAAGCGGCTCCGCCCGAAACAATGCGCTACCGATATAATTTTGCGTTACATCGTCTCTCCCCTCCATCACCAAATTGATGTTGGACGGCGACAACGACTTCGGCGTAAATATCAACAAATAGAAAATGATTGACAACGAAACTGTTATCCACAAATCTGTATTTTTAACGAACTTTGACATAAAATCGTGATGTATTTTTGTTGCAAATGTACAATTATTTTTGGTATCAAAAAAAAATGTTACCTTTGCACCCTCAAAAAAGTGTTCATAAAATGAATGCGCCCGAGTGGCGGAATTGGTAGACGCGTCGGTCTCAAAAACCGATGAGGTAATGCTCGTGCCGGTTCGATCCCGGCCTCGGGTACTGGGTAAAACGCAACATTTTGTTCAAGATGTTGCGTTTTTCATTTATGAAAAAATCGTACCTTTGCCGTGTAAAAATATATAAGACTATGATGAAACAATTAGGAAAAATGGTTAGCGAATGGCTGCGGTCATTAGGTTTTGCAGCCTACGAGGGCAATGATTACGCCAACTGGTTTATGTTTATCTGCTGGGTTGTGGTGGCGTATTTTCTCTTTTACGGAATATACCGCCTGATACTCTTTTTTATGAAAAAATTTCTTAACAAGAAAAAAGAAGGATTTCACAAAGCGTTAATAAACAGAAAGTTATACAGGTGGATTTTATATATTCCAAACCTGATAGTTGCCAGGTCGTTGATATGGGTTTTATTTAAGCCACAGCCCAAAGTTCCCATGTCGGACATGGCTCAGTTTGTTCTTGTGATTTTGCAAATGTGTACGGTTGTTGTAACCGCTATGATCTTCATTTCCGTTGTAAACGCTTTTAACGACGTTTATAGTAAGAAACAAGGATCCATCAAAAGCATTGTCCAGGCGGCAAAAACGGTGATTTACATCCTTGCCGCTATTTTCATTATTTGCATACTGATAGGAATCCCAATAAAGGATCTTATGGTTTCATTAGCCGGCGCTTCCGCCATTATGATGTTGGTGTTTAAAGATTCCATCTTGGGTTTGGTCGCCGGTATCCAGTTGACGGCTAACAGGATGGTTTTGCCCGGCGACTGGATCGAGATGCCAAGCGCCGACGCCGACGGCAACGTAACCGAAATCTCGCTCGTCGCCGTCAAAGTGCAAAACTGGGACAACACCATCACCACAGTCCCCGCTTACGACCTGATTACCAAGCCGGTGAAGAACTGGCGCGGCATGTCAACGTCCGGCGTCAGGCGCATCAAACGCTCCATCTTCTTAGACATGACCAGCGTGCACTTCTGTACAAAAGAGATGTTGGACAAATTCCGGAAAATAGAATATTTGGACGAATATATATCCAGAAAAGAGAAAGAAATAGCAGAACATAACAACGCCATCACATTCGACAAAGAGGTAGAAGTGAACGGGCGCCATCTGACCAATCTGGGCATTTTCCGCATCTACCTGCAACGCTATTTGGAAAACCATCCCATGCTCAGCCACGACTTTACGCTGATGGCGAGACAGTTACAACCCACCAACCTTGGCATCCCCATCGAAATTTATGGCTTCGCCAAAACCACCAACTGGTTCGAATACGAAAAAATACAATCCGACATCTTCGACCACGTCATCTCCGCCATCAGCCATTTCGACCTGCTTATATTCCAAAATCCTTCGTGGAACGATTATAGAAAAAGACACTGATTATATGAATTGGACTATTTATGACACAGATCAAATCCACCGCCACGGACAAACGCCGGAAGCGGTGGAGCGGCAAATAGAAAATTTTATCCAAGGTTTCCCATACGTGAACCTTGTGGACGCCGCAACGGTTGAAAATCACGGCATCCAACGTTTTTCAGCAGAGCAGATACAGCAGTTGGCAAACGATTTCGACGCACGTGCACCGCACCTAAAAGTGGTTTTGCTGGCGCCGGCTTCGGGGGCGGCAAGTCGCATGTTTAAGTCGCTCTTCGCTTTTTTAAATGAACAAGATGATATACAAGATGTTGATGTACAACAGTTTATCGAAAATATCCGTCAATTTGCTTTCTACGACGACCTGAAAGCGGCGTGCCAAAAGTCGGGAAAAGATATCGAACAGGCATCGCCGAAAGAGATAGTAGCCTGTCTGTTGGAAAAGGAGGGTTTAAACTACGGAAATCTGCCGAAAGGACTATTGCGTTTTCACCGCTATGCCGACGGCTGTCGTTTGGCTGTCGAAGAGCATTTGGTGGAGGGCGCCAACTATGGCAAATCGGCTGACAATAAAGTCTTTATCCACTTCACCGTGTCGCCCGAACATCAGGAATACTTCGTGAAAGCGTTGGAAAGTGTTACAGAAAAGTACGAAACCGCTTTCGGCGTGGATTTTGAAATCGGCTTTTCCCAACAGAAATCCTCCACCGACACCATCGCCGTCAATCTCGACAACACGCCCTTTCGCAATGCCGACGGCTCGTTGCTGTTCCGTCCCGCCGGACACGGCGCCCTGATAGAAAACCTCAACGACATCAACGCCGACATCGTCTTCATCAAAAACATTGACAACGTCGTCCCCGACCGCCTGAAACCCGATACCATATTACATAAGAAAGCCTTGGGCGGATTGCTCATCCATATCACCGACGACGTCAAACGTCTTCTGAACTCCCTGCAACAACATCCGAAACAAGGCATCGAAGAAGCAACGGATTTTATAGAAAAAACGCTTTATCTACACCTTCCTGCGCCTTTCAAATCATGGTCGGAACCGGAAAAAGCGGACTTTTTAAAAGAGTTTCTCGCCCGTCCTATCCGGATTTGCGGCATGGTGAAGAACGAAGGCGAGCCGGGCGGCGGACCGTTCTTCGTCGGCGACGCCGAAAGGAACGTCAGTCTGCAAATCGTGGAGTCGTCGCAGATTGAGATGAAAAACGACCAACAAGCCACCATCGCCAAAGGCGCGACCCACTTCAACCCCGTGGACTTGGTGTGCAGCGTCAAAGACCACGACGGCAATCCTTTCGACCTGCGCCGGTTCGTTGACCCGAAAACCGGCTTCATCTCCGAAAAGTCGAAAGACGGCAAACTGCTGAAAGCGCAAGAACTGCCCGGACTGTGGAACGGCGCCATGGCAAAGTGGATAACGCTCTTCGTCGAAGTGCCGCTCATCACCTTCAACCCGGTGAAAACGGTGAATGACTTGCTAAGGGATGAGCATCGGAATCTCAATTGACACAAAGAGGTTGTCTCAGTCCTCATATTCCGCATTTCAGTACCCAAAATTATCAGTTGGGTGTTTTTTTCAGATCCCAATCATCTTGTTATTCAATTTTTTCATTTTACAACGGAAAATACCCACTCTGTGTTGAATATTTTTTTCCAGCACAGAGGCGCAGCCCCCCTTTGCTTCCCCCGAAAGGGGAAGAGAACAGAGTTACACAGAGAAATTCGTGATCGTCATTGTGGGCTTGACCCGCAACGTGGCAAAAAAAGAGACACAATCACATAAATCCCTAAAATCACTCTAAAATCATAGTTCAGACAACAATCAATGGCAGAAAAAGTAAAAAAAAAGTAAAAAAATTTTTTTTTCGTTTGCATATTAAAAAAATGCGTATATTTGACGAACTTTTTTTGAGTGCCGGTTGACAGAAGGATGGCGCTTAAAAAAGGCAGGTATTAGTAACCGTAATTGATTGTAAATATAGTAGTTAGGAATATAGATAGATAATAAATTATAAATTAAAAATTTAGGTTATGAACAAATTTTTTACAAAATTGGTTTGCATGGCGCTTTTTGTTGCGTTGTGCTTTGGAAGTTTAAGCGCTTTATGGGCGCAGGAACTTATTCCGGTCAAGGCGGCTTCGGCGCTGTTTGACGGACAGATGATCAAGGAGAAAGGGACGATGACGAAGTCGTCGTTGTACACTCCTAACGACGGTAGCGGGATGCTCTCGCACATGTCCGGAAGGGGCAACGCGAAGAATGCCGACTGGCTGACGTGGATTAATGACGCTACAACCGGCGTCGGGCTCAATGGTTATACGCTGGGCTTTTTCAGTCGATTTGCGACGGGCGATCTGACAAGTTACGCCGGTCAATATTTGACAAAGGTCAGATACTGTCCGTTGTCGTTCAGCAGTCCGAATCCGGTAACTTCATTTGGCGACTATCCCCATATTCAGGTATGGGTAGGCGGCACCTATGATGGGACAAACTTTACCGGAGGGACGATGGTGGCGGATGTGGTAGCCGAAGATTTCACTTTTAACTTTGACAACTTTGTCAACTTGCCTACGCCCATCCTGATTGACGGGACGCAGGAGATTTGGTTTGGAGTGGTCTATAACATGGTGGCAGGCTATCCTGTTTACACCATAGACAATGGCGGTCCCGACTTTATTGCCGGAAAGACCGATCTTATGTATTATCCTGCTGCCGGCTTATGGCTGCCCGGGTCTGCTCTTATCACCGGCGCGCCGCAATACGGCTGGTACCTCGCCGGATACACCCGTGACCCGCTACCCACCGAGACTTGCACCGTTACCGTAGAGATGACGGACGACTGGGGCGATGGATGGAACCAAGGATACATCTCTTTCGTTGACCAAAACGGCATCGAATGGGATGTTGTAACTATGAACTTTGATATGGGAACAAATATCGCCACCGTGGTATTACCCGCAAACCTTACTATTAACTGTTACTGGAACGCAGGATTGTACGACGACGAAGTAGGCTTCGTTATCAAAGACGTCAACGGAACAGTGTTATACAACTGCGCCACCGGCGCGTTAGACGGACAACCCGGACTCTTTACGTCGTTTGTCAACGACGCCTGCGGCACACCGCCCATACCCACCGACTGCGACGACTATCCGGTAGTCGGCGGCAACACAGGTACGAACTATACCCTCCCCATCAATACATTCTACAGTTATTCATATACCCAACAAATTTATGACGAAGCCGAAATTGGCGCTACGGGCGACATTACCTCTATCTCTTTCCAATATATCTTTGCTACGGGGCAGAATAATAAACCGAACCAGTCTGTTTATGTAGGACATACCTCGAAGACCACCTTTGCAAGTAATACGGATTGGGTTCCGTTTGATGAACTGACGCTGGTCTATAGCGGCAGTCTCGACTGGAATAACTCGGAGCCATGGTTTACCATTCCATTCGACCAGCCATTCGCCTATACGGGCGGTAATTTGGTCGTTGCCGTACTGAACAATCATGGCGCCTATAATACGAGCAGCAATTTCACTTTCAACATTCATAATGTTACGGGAAATAAGGCGCTTGCTTACAGGAAAGATAATACGCCTGCCGGACCTATTGACCCAACCGACTATTCCGGTTGGGAGCCAAGTCGCCTGTTTTTATATACATACACCAACCATGTTCAGTTTGAAATCTGCACCGGCGACCCCGGCAGCGGCGACCCCGACTGTCCTTACATCTTCACCTACACCGGCAATGTGCAAACGGTAGAGTTGCAGCCGGGCGTTGACTACACGATAGAGTGTTGGGGCGCTAAGGGCGGTGATGCTAAAAACGGCACCGGCGGCTTAGGCGGCTATTCGAAAGGGACAGTAAGTGTTACTGCGCCGACCACCTATTATGTATATGTTGGCGGCAAAGGCTCTACGGTGTCAACCACTACTGCCGACGGTGGCTGGAATGGCGGCGGCGGCATGTATGGGATACACTCTTCCGGTAATGACGGCGGCACCGGCGGCGGCGGAACAGATGTTAGAACGTCGCAGAACACGACTTACGCAGATAGAATCATCGTTGCCGGCGGCGGCGGCGGCGCCACCGGATACAACTCATATACCGGAGATGGCGGCGTCGGCGGCGGCACGAACGGCGGCGATGGTACCACCAACAGACCACCGTCAGGAGGGTCTGAGTTTAATGGAAAAGGCGGAACACAAACAGCCGGTGGCGCTGCGGGTGGCTCGATGCCTGCTTATGTTACGGCAGGCGCTTTTGGAACAGGTGGTAATTATACCACTTCAGGTACCTTAGGCGGCAATGCCGGCGGCGGCGGCTGGTATGGCGGCGGCGCCTCGTCATGGGGCGGCGGCGGCGGCGCAGGCTCCGGATACATCGGTGGCGTAACAGGCGGCATCACAGCGCAACCCAATGAAGGCGCATTTGTCGCTAACCCCGATGCAACCGGCAACGGATATGTGAAAATTACCTGCACCGGCGGCAGCAGCAACGACTGCAACCCGCCGACCAACTTGGTGGCATCCTACACAACCGACTGTAAAGCGGAACTGACATGGGATGCGCCGGCAGGTAAAGGAATGGGTAAAGCCCCCGGCGACTGCGACGACGTGATTTGCGGCACAGGGACATCTAATTATTATGACCCCTTGCCCGGTTGGTATGGCTGGAGTAGAAATATCATGTTATTTGAAGCAAGTGAATTAGGGCAAGCAGGCGATATTACCGATGTTGCCTTTTATATTACCAACATAAACGCTTCTCAAAGACCCATGAAGATATATTTAATGTACACAAGCGCCACTACTTTAAATTCCCAGTATGTATGGAATGATATGAAAGCGCAGGCTACATTAGTGTATGACGACCAAACAGCGTTTCCTACTGCCGGATGGCAAACATTTGCCATTACTCCGTTTGCTTATGACGGAACACAAAACTTACTTGTTTTGGTTGAAGGAACAGGTTGTACAGTCAGCGGCGGCTGCTCTGCCCAATGTCGTTATACTGCAAAAACAGAGAGCCATTGGTATTTGAGAGCAGATAATAATCCGCCGGCAGATGGCTCATTAGCCGGTACGAGAAATAGCAATAGACCGAATATCACATTTACCATCTGCGAGACAGGCGCCTCCGGCAACCATACCTATAATATATATAGGGACGGCGACGCCACCCCCATCGCCACGGTAACCACCGAATACTACTTGGACGAAGGTTTCAATACCGCCATCCCGCACACATGGGAAGTGAAAGCCGTCTGCGACGGCGGCGCCGAATCGGATGCTGCCGAAAACAACTTGCCCGCCTGCGGTGGCACAGGTCCTGTCATCTGCGACGACTATATCATCGGAACCGGCACATCGGGAACCTATGACATTCCTGTCAACACCTATTACAGATATTCCTATACCCAACAGATATTTGATGAGTCGGAGATAGGCGATCCCGGTGAAATTATGTCCATCGCTTACCAATATTTCTATAATGTCAGCCAGGATAATAAGCCCAACCAGTCTGTTTACATCGGACATACGACCAAGTCGAACTTTGCAAGTACTGCCGACTGGATTCCGTTTAATGAACTGACGCCGGTATTTTCCGGCAGTCTCAACTGGAACAACTCGGAGCCATGGTTTACCATTCCATTTGATGCGTCATTCACCTATACGGGTGGCAATTTGGTAGTCGCCGTACTGAATAATCATGGCGACTATAATACCAGCTACAATAATACTTTCTATTACCACGAGGCGTCCGACTACAAGACCTTACACTATCGCGTGGACGGCTCGACGCCCATTAATCCTGCCACTGTTCCCTCGGCAACAGGCAGGATAATCAATAGAAGTAACGTCATGTTCCACATCTGCACCGGCGGCGGTGGCGACTGCAACCCGGTACAGAACCTGCAAGCCGCTTACGAGAACGGTTGCGACGTGGTACTCACCTGGCAACCTCCGGTAGGCAAAGGCGCAGGTAAAGCGATGCAGAAACCGATGACGGTCTCGGATGCGGAAAAAGGATTAGCCCCGGCTGAAATCACCGAAGAAACTATCCAAAACAACGTCCCCGAAATCCCGGAAAGCGAAAAACTGACAATGGGGCAAGCGGCGTTAGCCGGCGGTAGCTCCAATACGGCAAGAACGAACCCCAATGCAAGTTATATGGAACCTAAAGATTATATGAAAGGACCCGGCAGCGAGGTTATTCTTACTACGACAACTACTACATATAAAGGTACTGTTGCAAATCCGTTCGGACCTTCCATAGGCAGTGCAGGTTATGTTCAATGTCTTGATTATATAAACGGCGTCATTTATGGCGTACGTTGGAGTAACGGAAGTCAATTTGGTACTGTTAACCCGACTAACGGCTCTTTTTCGGTTATTCATCCGAATTTCCATCTACAAGGCTCCGATGGCGCCAGTATTGCGCACAACCCTGTTAACGGACTTACTTATGTATTTCCATGGACAGGCGACGACACGGAAGCGCCCAGATTCGGCACTGTGGATTTAGCCACAGGGAATTTTACAACTATTGCTACGTGGAGCAACGATGGTACACACACTTATTATGCAGCCATTGATATGGATGGCACGTGCTATGCGCTACACAACTTGACAGCAAATTTCGGAACCATTGATTTGGCTACCGGTAACTTTACGCCTACAGCAACTCTGCCGGGTATTTCTCAAGTAAACTATATTCAAGATTTAGCCTTCGACCGCGAAACCGGCGAACTGTACTGGATAGCACAAACCTCTTCAGGCAATAATTACTATAAGATTGATAAAACAACGGGTACACTAACCAATTTAGGCGCAAATACCCTTGATCCCATGGGCTTCTGCACTATCACAGAGTCCGGCGACCCCTGCCCCGCCGTTACCGGCGTAACCGCTACCGTTGCCGCAGGCACACAAAACGTGAATATCGCATGGACGGCTGTTGCGGGCGCCACCAGCACGGAAGTAACCCGCGACGGCGGCGTTATCGCCACCCTTTCGGGAACGGCAACGTCGCACACCGATAACAATGTAACTCCCGGTAGCCATACCTACTGCGTCAGGGCAATCTTCCCGACAGGCGACGACTGCATCCCGCAAAGTGTCTGCGCACCTGCGGTGATGGTATCCGAAATCCTTAGCGGCGACTGCAACGCCGTTATCGTCGGAAGCGGAAATACCGCACAGTACTATTATCCCATCGTTTCGCTCTACAACTACTCCTATACCCAACAAATCTTCGACGCTGCCGAATTAGACGCTAATGTGGGTGATGAAATCACCGCGCTCTCGTTCAATTATGTATTGGGAACACCTCGCGCTTTCGCCATCGAGATCTATTTGGGCAATACTACACAATCCACATTTGCTTCAACAAGCAACTTTATCTCTATTTCCGACCTGACCTCCGTGTTCGACGGCACTGTTACTTTCGACAACTCGCAAACATGGTTCACCATAGACGTTGACCCGTTTGTATATACCGGCGACAACATTGTGATTGCCGTAGTCAATAAGGCGCTCAACACATGGTTCTCCGGCGATCCTTTCCTCGTTCATACCACCACCGGCAATAAGGGCGTGCGCTACTATAGAGACGCCTCCATGATTAATCTAACCAATCCTATGGACGGCAGCCCCAGCAATGGAACCGGCACTACCCGCAACAACGTCAGATTTGTAATATGCGGTGGTAGCGGTAGCGTTACCTATAACGTCTATAAAGACGGCGATTTTCTCGGCACCACCAACTCATTGACCTACACCGACCTCGGCACCGACGCCGATCCGCACGAATGGTGCGTAACGGTAGCCTGCGATGGCGGTGGCGAATCAACAGCCGAATGTGTTACCCTGCCGGGCTGCGAAAACCCGTGCCACCCGATAGAAAACCTGAACGCCGAATATGACGGCGACTGCAACGTGTTGATCACCTGGGATCCGCCGGTTGGCAAAGGCGCAGGCAAAAACGCAGGCAAAGCCGTGATCTTATACGAAGACTTTGAAAGCCTTGTTGTCGGCTCCGACGGCGTAGGCTATACGCCTCCCACCGGCTGGACGTTGGTAGATGCCGACGGCGATGGCAACAACTGGTATGGCTTGAAAAATGCCGGCAGCCCGATCATCCCCGGACACGGCGACAACAGCCTGATGACCTCCGCCTCCTGGATCGGAGTGCCACTAAGCCCCGACAACTACGTCATCACGCCCGATGTTACCGGCGCTACCTCCGTTGACTATTGGATAAGCGCACAAGACGAATCCTACGCGGCAGAACACTATGCGCTGTGCGCATCATCAACCGGCACGGCGCCTTCCGACTTCACGATAGTGTTCGAAGAGACACTGACGTCGAAAGACAGCAAAGATAAGGCACGTGGCGAATCCAAACAGGGCAACTGGTATAACCGAACGGTCAACCTACCGGCAGGCACCAAATATATCGCATGGCGCCACTTCGCCTCCTATGACTGGTTCCGTATCAACTTAGACGACATTACCGTTTACGGCGAAGGTGGCGACCCGCCGCCGCCTGCCGAAGGCGCCTACAACGTCTATCGCGACGACGTCCTCATCGGCATCACGGATGACGAATTCTTCATTGACACCGAAGCCGGCGCCGAATACACCGACCACGAATGGTGCGTAACGGTGAATTGCGGCGGCGGCACCGGTCCCGGAACCGGCGTATCCGGCACGCTCACCACACAGTATCACGCCAATAACGGCTCCGGCGCCAACTACTTCGACCTCGTCGCCGGACCGCAAAAGGTTACCGTTGACGCATTAGACATCTCTTTCACCAATGCCGGCAATGCCGAAATACATTTCTATTATAGAGAAGGCACTGTCTGTGGTCATGGCGACTCCAACGCCGGATGGACCTATATGGGCATATCCAACGTAACTGTCGTCGTTACCGGCAATGGCAACTATACCTACGTTCCGCTACCCGAAACGCTGACCATCCCGGCAGGCGAAACCCGCGGACTCTACGTGGCAACGTTTGGCGACGTACCCGGTCGCGTAAGATACTACGGCACCGCTGTTACGCCTTGCGGCTCTACCCCGACGCCCATCCAGGGAACGAACGACGACCTCTCCCTCTTAGGCGGTTACGGCGTATCCGCTCCCGCTGCTCCTTTCACCGGAACACTCAATGCCGAACGCCATTTCGCCGGAACGGTCTATTACACCGTCGGCGGCAAAAGCGTCGGCAAAGACGGCAAAGCCGAGGGAACACTCGCCTCTCCGTATGACAACGGCGCGGCACAAGGCGGCGGCGTGGCATTCGACATGATTGCCGGAGCAGAAGATGTTACCATCACCGAAATAGAATTCCCCATCGGAACCACCATCGGCACACGTAGCATTATCGCCTATTACAGGGAAAATACCGCCTGCGGCAACCACCAATCGTCCGCCGGCTGGACCTCTATCGGACCCATTGATGTCGACGTTACCACTCCAATCCCTGCCCTTACATCAGTGCCTCTACCGACCCCGATAACCATACCGGCAGGCGAAACCTACGGCTTCTATTTCGGAGTTCTGAACGCAGGATTTGAAGGCATTAGATATAATGGAAACAGCAGCACTGTGTGCGCTGCTACTACCGTAGCCACCAACAGCGACCTGACCATCAAAGGCGGTATCGGTTTACAGACCATCTCCGCCCCATTTTCACAAACAGGAAATTGGATAGAACGCAATTTCGCCGGCGTGGTTCACTACTCCACCGGCGGCGTTACGCCTCCCGAACCCGGTGGCGTCTCCGACCCCGTCTGTATCACGCTCCCGCCCTGCGGCGACTGCGAACCACCGCATAACCTGATAGCCGCTTACGACAACAGTTGTAACGTGAACCTGACCTGGAGCCCACCGGTTGTCGGCTTAGGCTGCGACGACGTACCCGTCGGCACCGGCACCACACAAACACAAGGCTTCCCCTGTAATACCTACTGGAACCGCGGCTACTCCCAACAAATCTTCGACGCGGCTGAATTAGGCGGCGTTCCCGGAACCATCAACTCCATCTCGTTCAACTATTTCCATGCAAGTCCGATTACCAGCGCTAATCAGGCTATCCTTTTAGGCAACACCACGCAAAGTACCTTTGCCGGTGAAACGCAATGGATACCCGCCAACCAGTTACAACAGGTATTTGCCGGCACCGTCAACTACAGCAACGCCAACGGCGGCTGGACAACCATCACCTTTGACACACCGTTTGAATATACGGGTGATAACCTCGTCGTAGCCTACGTGAACAACAAAGGCAGCAACGACGGCTCCGCCGCACGCTTCAACCTCCATTCGGCGCCGAATAAAGGCATAACCTATTATTATGACTCAGGTCCGGTAATTGACCCGGCAAATCCACCGACTTCGGGCGGCTTTAATACCAATACGCTGCTTTACCGCAACAATGTCATCTTCAACATCTGCAGCGGCGAAGAAGTCGAAGCGCTCTACAACATCTACCGCGACGGCGTCAGAATCGAATCCGAATATCCGGATCTCGCCTACACCGACTACGGCAACAACATGAACACCGGTCATACCTGGATGGTAAAAGCCATCTGCGACATCATCTCCGGCGGCAGCGGCGCTCCCGGCTCCATCACCACACAACCGGGAGCAAACTATGGCGGCGCTATCGCGTTCGACATCATTGCAGGCGCAGAAGATATTACGCTAACAGAGATACAAACCTACTTCTACGATGCAGGCGTAGCCACTGTGCATGTATATTATAGAGAAGGCACCGCCTGCGGCTTTATTAACAACCCGACAGGATGGAACTATGTAGGAAATACCGAAGTTACCGTTCCCGCTCCGGGCGGCACTTATACCTTAGCGCCCTTCTTCAATGTTCCGGGTACCATCACCATCCCGGCAGGAGAGACGTATGGTATTTATATCGCAACATTTGGCGCAACCTCCGGCAGAGTATGCTATTACAACGGCGGTGGTACGTGCGGAGTCTTGACGGTATCGAACAGCGACCTGACCATCAAAGGCGGTCAAGCCGCAACGACGCCGCTCGATCCTTTCGGTGGCTCTATGTTCCAAGAACGTTGTTTCGCCGGCACCATCAACTACACCGTCGGCGGCGGCATTACCTACAGTGAATCCGCGCCCATCAAGGCAACGCTCGAAGAGTGTACCATCTGCATGTGGCCCAAAAACTTAGAAGTAACATACGACGAAGACTGCATCTGCGCAACCGTAACATGGGATAAACCCGGTCAAGGCGCCAAAAACGGCGGAAAAGCCATGACGGCAACCGTAGAACCGACTATCCCCGAAGGCGCTGAGGTTGTTTCGCAAGAAAGAACTTCACAGGGAGAAGTAGAAGTATCCACCTTATTAGATAATAGCGGCATTTACACCGGCGCACCTTACGTGATGAGCGACTTATCACGAGGCGACTATATCTACGGCGTACAAGCGTATTATGGCATGCCACAAGAGCATGTCAAGATATCGCTTGCTAGTCCGGGTCAGGGAACCACCCAATCGCCGTTCTACATGGGTACCTTAGGCGGAGAGTATTATGACGGCTACTACTATTGCTCGTCAGACGACGGCAACTTCTATAAAGTTGACCATAACACCGGCGCCTATACGATACTTATCAATCATGGCGCTTACTTTAATGATATGACGTATGACTATGCCAATAATATCATGTATGGATTAAGGACTAATACTACTACGGTTACCAGTACTATTTATTCTGTTGATTTGAATTCGGGAGCGGCAACTTTGGTTTCTACTCTTACCGGCATGAGCGGTAGCGGCTTCATCACCATAGCATGTAACGTATCGGGCGATATGTATGGCATTACACTTGACGGTAGCGGCGCAACGCTCTATTCCATCAATTTATCCGCAAGCACTTGTACTTCCATAGGTGGCACCGGCTTGACGTCGAATTTTGCCCAAGGCTCGACCTTTGACCACGAAACGGGCATCTACTACTGGTGTAACTATCGCGGTAGCGGCGCATCCAACTTATGTATCGTGAACGTGAGTACCGGTACGGCTACTCCGGTGAACAGTAATGCAATAGGCGAAATCTGTGGCGCGTACATCCCGTTTGTAGCCAACCAAGACGTCGCCAAAGCACCGGCTCCGTTTAACGTAACCGCTATGGGTACCTCCCTGAAAGCCAAAGTTACCTGGACGAACCCGACCGAGACCCTCGCCGGCGACCCCTTGCCCTCCACTTTCGACCTCGTGCTTCTAAGAGATGGAAACCCCATTGAAACGTTTACCGGCGTCGGCTCAGGACAAAATATGAGTTACACCGATAATGAAGTTCCTTCGGCAGGTAATCATTGTTACTCGGCATACGCCGTTACCTCCGAAGGCAATGGCGTCAGCGCCAGCGACTGCGACCTCTTCGGCAATATGTGTAGCATCAGATTTGAGAAATATGACGACTACGGCGACGGCTGGAACGGCGGTAACATTACAGTAGAAATAGATGGCAACACCGTTGCTACTGTTGGGCTTACCAACGGCAATTATGCAACCGAAACGCTCTCCATCCCGGCAGGCGAACTGAAACTCTACTGGAACGCCGGCTCCTGGGACGAAGAAGTCTCGTTCGAAGTCTATGATGCAGAAGACGAACTGATTTACGTATCGCCCAACGGCATGTCCGGCATGGCTGGCTTACTCTATACCGGCGATCTCAGTTGCGGCATCTCCTACAACATCTACCGCGACGGCGTCTTGATAGCCGCAGGCTGGGGCGACACCGAATACTTAGACGACGAACTCGACTGCACCCTCGAACATACCTGGTATGTAACCGTGGCATGTAGCCCGGAAGGCGAATCCGGTCCGACCAACGAACTCTGGCTGCGCTCCTGCTGCGTCTGCGACCCGATAGACCCGTGCGGATACGAACCGCAACAACCGAAAGAAGGTGTTGTAGAATTTACCTGGGACGCACCGGATATCCCCGGCTACCTCGGCGTCAAAATCACCCGCGACGGCATCATCATCGCCCCGTTAGTAACCGACATGCACCACACCGACTACGTCTCCGTCGGCAACCACGTCTATTGCTTCACCGCCCTCTACCTGAAACCCGAATGTACGGAAAGCGAAGCGACCTGCTGCACAGTCTATGTCTATCCGCAGTGTGACCCCGTCGAAAACGTTACCGCAACCATCATCGGACCTGCCAAAGTACGCGTCGAATGGATGCCCGTCGAAGCCTACGGCTTAGTTGACTATACCATCTTCCGCGACGGCGAAACAACCGCCTTAGGCAACACCACCGCGACGTTCTACATTGACGAACCCGTTGAAGTGGGACCGCATTTCTACAGCGTCGTGGCAAACTACCACAAACTGGCACCGACAGAGTACAACTGTACCGAGTCCGAACCGACCGAATCGAACGAAATCGTCATCGAACCGTGTATAGCCATAGACCCGACAACTTTAGAAGTAACGGAAACAGCGACAGACCATATCACCATCACCTGGGACTATGACCTGACGACATACCCCGGCACAACCTTCGACATCTATCGCGACTTCGTCCTGATAGACAATACCGACGAACTGACCTACACCGACGAAGGCACCTTCGCCGAAAACGTGGTCTATCAATACTGCGTAACGCCCGCCTACGAGACCTGTCAGGTAACACCGGCTTGCGTTGACGCTTACATCCCACCGTGCGTACCGTTAGACGTAACCGACCTCGAACTCGAAGGAAACTACGACGCCAAAACCGTAACCCTCACCTGGACCTACGCCGGCACCGACGCCACCTACACCATCCTCCGTAACAACAAAGAGTTAGTTACCGGCATCACCGCCAAAACCTATACCGACGAAACCATCGAATACGACGTCGTCTATAAATACTGCGTCGTTCCTGTGGCAGATTGTCCGGGCGGCGGCATGGCGTGCAACACCATCGTCGTTAACGGCGTGAACATCAACGAACTCGACGGCATCTCCGTCTATCCGAACCCGGCAAGCACAGCCGTTACCATCAAAGGCGCCGAAGTCGTCCAGTTAGACATCTACAACGCCATCGGACAGTTGGTACAGACCATCAAGTCCGTCGAAGGCGAATACATCTCGACGGTTGACGTCTCCAACTACGAAACCGGCGCGTACATCTTCAAACTGCACACCGCCGATAAAGCCGTCATCACTAAACCGATAGTGGTGGCACGCTATTAAACCACCCACCCCCTCCGGCTCCCCCAAAGGGGGAGAGTCGGGGGTGTGATGAAAAAAAAAGGTCGTCCGTGCGGACGACCTTTTTTTTGGATTTGGGATATGCGATTTCCCGACTTCGATGGTAGTTTCCTTTCCCCCCTTTCCCTATGATTGATTATTCCTGACTTCGACAAAGCTTCACCCTATAGCGCTTTCCAGAAATCATGGTCGAACAATTTACGAATAGACTGATGCTTTGCTGTTATCAACATAGTTTTGGTTAACGTTTCTCCCGAGGCAGGCAACTTGATTTTTAAAGTTGTTAACCGCCTCTGCTTACCAAAAGCCCTAAAACAACCTGTGGCTGGGCATGTTTCCCATCCTTTGAAAAGCCTCTTTCCCGAAAATCATCACTGTAATCAGTCTCAAAATAAAGCGTGGTTACATCGTAAAACACAATCCCAATCTTACCCCCCTAAAATCTTTCGGGTATGCTCAACACTGATTTGTTGAATCTTTTCCTGCTGCGTATTGCGAAGACGGTCTAAATAGTCGTTCCTTAAAAAGATAATTTCAAGCGGCGAGGTAATATAATTTTTGCGGGCAAAATCGGCGAAAAATAAATTGCAAAAAATTTTCTTTCAATTCTTCCATCAATTTTTTCAAATTCCATGCGGTCGCAGCCATGAAAGCGTTGATTTGTACGCCTTTTTCGCCCCAGAGGTAATTTTGTTGCATGCGGAAGTCTGTTTTCAGATGTCCGATGATTGGTTCGATGGCTGCTCTGGCTCTGCATTTCTTACGCTTGGTTTGTTTTTGGTATGGGGTATCCGTCTTTAAGGGGGGCGCGGGAATGATAATCTTTACTCCATTGATTTCCGATTTGCCTTTACCGCCTCTGTCGTATGCAAGTTCTTTCGGAAGCTGTATGTCATTGTCTTCCATTTGATTCAGCAATGGTTCTATGGTATGTCCGTCAAACGGATTGTCTAAAAATGCTTTGATGGCCAAAATAATCTTTTTGCCCTTTTTCCCTCCACTTACTAATCCGACCTTATCGCCAAATTCGTATTGTTTGTGTGCTTTGCCTTTGGCTATACATTTTGTAAAAGGTTTGTGAATGCTGTAAATTTTGTCTTTATCGTCTTTCTTTTGATTTACAACCCGTTTGTAAAGTTCCATATCGTTGTGGTAAAGCTCTTTTTGGGATTCGGTCATTTTTCGATCTAATTCACGCAACATTTTGTTGGCTATCGTTTTCAATCGTTTCTTCGCTTTCTTTGCCTGCTTGGCGCGCTTGGGATGATTGCCGTTGTAAGTATCTCGCAAAAGTTGTTTGCTCTGGCGAGTAAAACGCTGTCTCTGTTCAATCTTCTCCTTTTTCGCAATCTTATTGCATTTGTCTATCACTTTCTTGCACAGTTTGGCGTCTGTCGGAAATGTCGTGTTGTTCTCCTGAACCGTCGTGTCCGACAGGACAAACTTCGCCTGTTTCGGAACCTCCACCCCGTGAAGTTTTACACTGTATGCAAAAATTTTCGCAATCCCTGCCTCTCCAACACGGTTGCGAAAATGAACAAAGTCGCTCGGATCAAACGGAAACTTATGCTCGAAAAATACTCCGCCGCAAAAATATTGAAAGTAAACATTCTGTAGCCAATGTTCAGGTATCTTCTCATCTCCAAGGTTGTACA
>WRLA01000016.1 GCA_009777825.1 Bacteroidales bacterium | reverse complement strand
TCCACTTTGCCCCATCTGCAATAAATATTGTGCGTTTGTACGGGTCTATATATGGCTCAAATTTTCTGAAAAATTCTTTGTTATTGCCTAAGGTACATACATATACAGAATCTGTTATCTCCGTCCGTTTCTCCTGAATGGATACTCTGGCATTTTCCGAATATATACGTCCTACTTTCATCTCTTTCCAACCATCTTCCCGAGTATAAACCATTGAACCATCCAACGTTACATAGACCAATTCGTCATTCCTGTCATGGTCTACTAACGGAACATCAAGGGTGTTATTCTGATACGTGCCGTATGCATAAACTCATCCTCGTATTCATATCCGTCTGTAATTTTACTCTCTTTGTCTAACCACATATCTATTTCTTCCGATAGGGCTGACATTATTGCTGATTTCATTGAAGTCTTATCCATTGTAATCTGTTTTTAATTTTAATATGCAGCAAAAGTACAATTTCACTCCCTCAATTTATTATGCAGAAACAAAAAATTATTAACAACAATTTCTTAATAACTGTGCAATTTGTCATACACCCACCGAAGACGGGGTGGTGGTACTCTCAATTAATTTTCGTATCTTTGCCCCCATCAAAAGGGGTGCTGCTGTCGGCTGAGATTATACCCTGAAAACCTGATGCAGGTAATGCTGCCGTAGGGATTTTTTCCGATAACACACTTTCCCTTTTAGATTTTGTAGAACGTTAAAAGTCATTGTGATGCGAACAAAGATGCGTTATCGGGTAGCGTGTACCATTGCCGGGTCGGACAGCGGCGGCGGTGCCGGCATACAAGCCGACCTGAAAACTTTTTCGGCGCTGGGTGTCTTCGGAACGTCGGTCATCACCGCCATCACGGCGCAGAACACGCTGGGCGTTACGGGGATAGAGGCGGTGACGCCGGATATTCTCTCAAAACAACTCTCCGCCGTCTTCGACGACTTGCAGCCCGACGCTGTGAAAATCGGGATGATACATAATGTAGAAGCGGCACGTGTCGTTTATAGATTTCTCGCTTCCTTTCCTGTCGTCTTAGACCCTGTCATGATTGCCGAAAGCGGCGCCAAACTCATTGAAGACGAGACCATTGAATATATCAAGACGAAACTGTTTCGCTGCGTCTCCATCATCACGCCCAACATCCCCGAAGCCGAAACACTGACGGGGATGAAAATCACAGACCGCGCCACGCTCGTTGCAAACGCCCGGATGTTGATAGAACAAGGCGCTCCCGCCGTCCTGCTGAAAGGCGGACATCTCGCCGGAGACGAAAAACACGACTGTCTGTTGATACGAAACCACGAACCCGTCATCCTCTCACATCCGACCGTTGCCACCGACAATACGCACGGAACGGGCTGTACGCTGTCATCAGCCATCGCCGCCTACTTGGCTCTCGGAGAAGAACTTACGACGGCTGTCAAAAAAGCGACAGACTACCTGCAACAAGCGCTGCAAGCCGGAGCCAACATAAAAATCGGACACGGAAACGGTCCGGTTAACCATTTTTTTAATCCGCAACCTTTAAAAATATTCGAACCATGAAAATTACCCTCAACAACGACCCAATAGAAGTCGGCGAAGAGATAAACGTCGAGAAATTGATTGAATCCTTTGATTTTCAACGGTATCACTTAGCCGTTGCCATCAACAATCGGGTTATTCCGAAAGCAAAATGGCAAGAGACGTCTTTACACGAAAACGACAACGTCATCATCATCAAAGCAGTATCGGGAGGCTGATAAAACCAATATTATGAAACTCATCGTCATCACCACCGAATGTTTTTTTGAAGGAGAAACCGACGCCATCAACATGCTGTTCGACAACGGATTAGAACTGCTACACCTGCGTAAACCCAACGAATCCGAAGCGGACACTGCCGGTTTCATCGAACAAATCCACCCGCAATACCACAACAGCATTGTGCTACACGACCACTTTTCACTGACGAAGCGTTTTCATCTGAAAGGTATTCACCTGAACAGGCGTAATCCCGTCGCTTCTGAGAATTTTCACGGAACAAAAAGCCTCTCGTGCCACAGTTTCATGGAGTTATTGGAAAATTCCGACAAGATGGATTATCTCTTTTTCAGTCCGGTTTTCGATAGCATCTCGAAAAAAAATTATATGTCCGGTCTTTGGGATCCTATAGTGTATGAGATAAAAGAATTCACCGAAGAAGTAGCAGCGCAACTCACTGAATGGGCATTTTATGATCTAAAGGACAAGGGCATTATACACGAAAAAGTCATCGCCTTGGGAGGCGTCAACAAGGAAAATATGCACAAAGTGAAAGATTATGGCTTCGGCGGCGCAGCGGTCTTGGGCGGACTCTGGGGCGACTTTCCACAACAACAGGACACAGAGAAGTTATTAACCCGTTTTAAAGAGATACAACATGCTGCCAATCAATAGTTTTCGGGTACAGTTTATCACCCCGTCCAAGGGGCTGGCACAAAAGTCAGAGATACTTAAACGCAAGGATTTTTCGCAAAGAACGCAAAAAATGAATGACGACTTTACTCTTTGCGACCCTTGCACCCCCTTTGCGAACTTAGCGGTAAAAAAAACTTTTGAGACACTCCCGGATGGCTCTGGGTGTTTGGATGAAATCAAGTCTGCAAAAGTTGCGTTGGAGGGCGGGTGCAGGTGGATTCAGTTGAGGATGAAAGACGCATCTTTGGAAGAGGTTGAACGGGTCGCTTTGCAGTTGAAACCGCTGTGTAAGTCGTACAACGCCGTTTTTCTGTTGAACGACCACGTGGAGTTGTGTAAGAAAATCGGTGCCGACGGCGTCCATCTCGGCAAAACCGACATGAACCCGCACGAAGCACGCCAATTGCTCGGAAACGATTTTATCATCGGCAGCACCTGCAACACATTCGAAGATATTGAAAACCTGAAAGATACACAGATTGACTACATCGGCTTGGGACCCTTCCGTTTTACGGAAACAAAACAAAACCTAAGCCCCATACTCGGACTTGAGGGCTACAAAAACATTGTCAGTCAATGTAAAAAGTCCAACATCAACATTCCGATTGTGGCTATCGGAGGGATTACGGCTGATGACGTCGTCCCGATATTGCAAACGGGAATAGAGGGGATTGCGCTTTCGTCTGCTATTCTGCGGGCGGAGGATCCGGTGAGAGAGATGGATAAAATGATAAAAGCCTTCGGCGATAAAAGAGATAAAATAGATAAAAAGATATGGATAAATTACTAATAGCAGGCAAAGAATTTTCCTCCCGCCTGTTTCTGGGAACGGGAAAGTTCAGTTCAAACCTGATGATGCAGCAAGCCGTCCGGCAGTCGGGCGCCGAGATGGTTACCATCGCCATGAAACGTGTTGACTTGCACAATGACGATGCCAACATGCTGGAATACATAGACAAAACACGTATCCAACTGCTTCCTAACACGTCGGGCGCACGCAACGCCAAGGAAGCCGTCTTCGCCGCACAGATAGCGCAGGAGATATTCGAGACCAACTGGCTGAAGTTGGAAATACACCCCGACCCGAAGTACCTCCTTCCCGATCCTGTCGAGACCTTAAAAGCCACCGAAGAGTTGGCGAGATTGGGTTTTGTGGTGCTGCCCTACATTCCGGCTGACCCTGTGCTGTGCAAACTGTTGGAAGAAGCCGGCGCCGCCACCGTGATGCCGTTAGGCTCGCCCATCGGTTCCAACAAAGGGTTGAGAACCAAAGACTTTCTGGAAATCATCATCGAGCAGAGTAACGTCCCTGTCGTGATTGACGCCGGCATCGGCGCACCCTCAGATGCGGCACAGGCGATGGAGATGGGCGCCGATGCTGTCTTAGTCAATACCGCCATCGCCGTCGCGGGAGACCCCGTCGCCATGGCGCAGGCGTTCAAAATGGCGGTGGAATGTGGACGGATGGCTTACGAGGCGCAGTTAGCGGCTCCACACCACGAGGCGCAGGCGAGTAGTCCGTTGACGGGGTTTCTGTCGGAATTGTGATTTTTACAAGATTTAAAAATTTAAAAATTTAAAAATTTAAAAATTTAAAGATTTAAAGATTTAAGATAGATAAAGTGATAAAATAGATAAAATAAAAACTCTGTGACCCTCTGCGAACTCTGTGCCTCTGTGCTGAATCAAATTATTTTTCAACACAGAGACACGGAGGACACAGAGTTACACAGAGAATAAAATAAAGAGTTATGATTGAGAATAAAACAGATAGAGCATCTTGTTCTGATTTTGAAAAGATTTATATCAAAGGCGCCCTCCACGACATTCACGTCGGGATGCGGAAAGTGCATTTGACGGATACCGTAACCATCGAAGACGGCGAGAAGGTATTTTCCAAAAACGATGCCGTCGTCGTTTACGATACCGGCGGTCCGTTCACCGACCCGTCCGTAGAGATTGACTTGAAAAAAGGGATTCCACGCCTTCGCGAAGAGTGGATTTTGAAACGTGGCAACGTGGAACAACTGCCCGACATCTCATCCGAATACGGTAAGATGCGGATGGCGGATGAGTCGCTCGACCATCTGCGTTTTGAACATATCAAACTGCCCTATCGCGCCAAAAAGGGACGGAAAATCTCCCAGATGTATTATGCGCAGCAAGGCGTCATCACGGCAGAGATGGAGTATGTGGCTATTCGGGAAAATATGAACAACGAGGCACTGGGGATAAAAAGCCACATCACGCCCGAATTTGTACGTCAACAGGTGGCGGCGGGTCATGCCATCATCCCCGCCAACATCAACCATCCCGAAGCGGAACCGATGGTCATCGGACGCGATTTTTTGGTGAAACTGAACACCAACATCGGCAACTCCGCCCTATCGTCGGGCATAGAGGAAGAGGTCGAAAAAGCAGTCTGGAGTTGCCGCTGGGGAGGCGATACACTGATGGACCTCTCCACCGGAAACCATATCCACGAAACGCGCGAATGGATCATCCGCAACTGTCCCGTCCCCGTAGGAACTGTTCCCATCTATCAGGCTTTGGAAAAAGTCAATGGCGACATCGAAGCGCTCACTTGGGAAATTTACAAAGACACCCTCATAGAACAGTGCGAACAGGGTGTTGACTATTTCACCATCCATGCGGGACTGCTGAAGGCGCACGTTCCCTTAGCCATGAAACGTCTGACGGGCATCGTCTCGCGCGGCGGCAGCATCATGTCGCGGTGGATGCAGATTCATGATGCGGAGAATTTTCTATACACCCACTTCGACGAGGTTTGTGAGATTCTGGCGGCGTATGACGTGGCAGTCTCTTTGGGCGACGGATTGCGTCCGGGATCCATTCACGACGCCAACGACGCCGCACAGTTTGCCGAATTAGACACACTCGGCATACTGACCAAAAAGGCGTGGAGTCATCACGTACAAGTCATCATAGAGGGTCCCGGACATGTGCCGTTGCATCTCATCAAAGAGAACATGGAACGTCAAATCTCCTCCTGTTACGGCGCCCCGTTTTATACTCTGGGACCGCTGACCATCGACATCGCCCCCGGCTACGACCACATCACCTCCGCCATCGGAGCCGCGCACATCGCGTGGATGGGAACTGCCATGATCTGCTACGTTACCCCGAAAGAACATCTCGGACTTCCTAATAAGGAAGACGTACGCAACGGCATCATCGCCTACAAAATCGCCGCCCACGCCGCCGACTTAGCAAAAGGACATCCGGGCGCCGACGTCCGCGACAACGCCCTGAGCAAAGCACGGTTCGAGTTCCGTTGGAAAGATCAGTTCAACCTCTCCCTCGACCCCGAACGCGCATTGGAATACTACAAAGCCGGCTCAAAATCCGACGAAGAGTACTGTACCATGTGCGGACCGAACTTCTGCGCTATGAGGCTGTCGCAGTCGGTGAAGAAGGGTTGCGAATAACTGAATAAATTGTATCTTTGCACATAAATTACAAATGGTGTTATGCATAAAAACAGTTTATCATGAACGAAGTAGAATGGATGCCTATGCCGCAGATGTTAAAGAAGGAGACCGCCGGTTTCAGCCTGACGATAGGATTGCCGGCTGAACGCCATCAACACGAAAACCGCGTCGCCCTCACGCCGGCGGAGGTCAACGAGTTAGTTGAGATGGGATACACGGTCATTGTAGAGCGCAACCTCGGACAGGGGACGTGCTTCTCCGACCATCAATATTCCGAAGCCGGAGCCGTCATGACGTCGAGCCACGGCGAAGCTCTCTTTGCTGATGTCGTCCTGCGCGTCTCGCCGCCCGACGCCGACGAACTCGATCTGATGAAACCACAGTCGGCGCTGATAACATCTGTCGCCGGCGTCGCAAAAGACGAAAGATACCTCCGGACGCTACTCAGCCACAAAATCACCGCTATCGCTTTCGAGTACATACAATCCGCCGCCGACAACTTCTCGTTGAACGCGCTATTGCAGGAAATCGCTGGCTTCAACGCCGTGATGACCGCCGCCGCTCTCTTTTCCGACAACGTTGAAAGTCAGGGACGTACTTTGTGCGGAGTGGCAGGAATACCGCCCGCCAAAATCCTGATTCTCGGTTCCAATGCCGCCGCCGCTGCCGCTGCCGACACAGCCTCAAAACTTGGCGCACAAGTCGAAGTGCTGGGAAAATCTTTACCCGAACTCAACATGCTCATTAAAAGGGTGAAAACGCCGCTCGCCACCGACATGCTCACGTGGGAAACAGTGGCGGAATCGCTCCCCGAGGCGGACGTCGTCATCTGCACGTTTCAGTTTATTGATACCGCTCCGCCGATTTTGATACCTGCCGAAATGGTCTCCAAGATGAACCCAAACGCCGTCATCATAGACCTCTCCATCAACTGCGGCGGCTGTTTCGAGACTTCGCGCCCAACAACATTGCGACATCCGACCTATCAGGAATACCAAATCACGCATTATTGCGTTCCTAACATCACGGCGACGACGCCTCAAACGACCTCTTTGATAATCAGCAGGTTCCTCTGCGACGCCCTGCAACAAATCAAAGACGAAGGAGGAATAGAAAACTTTTTGAGCCTCGACAGGGCTTGGCTCAATGGCGTTTACACCTACAAAGGGTATATTACAAATTTGAATATCAGCAAGATACACAATCTGCCATTTAAAGAGATAAACCTGCTAATGGCAATTTTTAATAAATAAAAACAACACTAATAAAGATGAAAAACAAGTACAGAGACCTCATTGAGCAGACTTTCGACTGGCCCCAAAATGGCTTCGACGTTGATGACGACGGCAACCTCTCGTTCCACGACATCTCGTTGATGGACATCATTGACAAGTACGGAACACCGTTGAGAATCACATATTTACCGAACATCTCGGAGAAAATTCAACGCGCACGCCGCCTCTTCAACGTGGCAATGGCAAAGGTGGACTACAACGGCGAGTACCACTATTGCTATTGCACGAAAAGCAATCATTTTCAATTTGTTTTGGAAGAAGTCCTGAAAAACGACGTTCACATCGAAACGTCGTCCGCCTTCGACGTCCACATCATTGACAAGTTGCACCAGGATGGCTTGTTCAACAAAGACCGCTACATCATCTGCAACGGCTACAAACGTCCCAACTATTTGGAAAATATCGCCCGGCTGATCAACGACGGCTTCTCCAACACCATCCCCGTCCTTGACAACCTCTTCGAGTTGGACGCCTTAGAACCAATGCTCGAAAAAAAATGTTTCCTCGGCATGAGAATCGCCGCCGAAGAAGAACCGAACTTCGCCTTCTACACCTCACGACTGGGCATCCGCTACAACGACATCCTCCCATACTACGAAGGTCGCATCAAGAAAAATCCCAAATTCAAACTGAAAATGCTCCATTTCTTCCTGAACACGGGCATCAAAGATACCTCCTATTACTGGAACGAACTGATGAAAGCCGTCAACGCATATTGCTCACTACGAGCCATCTGTCCCGACCTCACCGCGCTGAACATCGGCGGCGGATTTCCGTTTCAAAACAGCCTCAACTTCGGTTACGACTACGACTACATGGCAGAAGAAATCATCGCGCAAATACAGGCGATATGCCAACAGCACGGTGTCCCCGAACCCGACATCTTCACCGAGTTCGGCTCTTTCACCGTTGCCGAAAGCGGAGCGCTGCTCTACTCCGTCATCAACCAAAAACTGCAAAACGACCGCGAACGATGGAACATGATCGACAGTTCGTTCCTGACCACCATGCCCGACACCATCGCCATCAATCAACGCTTCCTGCAACTCGCTGTGAATCACTGGAACCTTGAATACGAGCGCGTCAACCTCGGCGGTCTCACCTGCGACAGCAACGACTTCTACAACGCGGAACTGCACCAAAACGCCATCTTCCTGCCAAAATTCCACGGCGACGAACCACTCTACATCGGATTCTTCCACACCGGAGCCTACCAGGAAGCCGTCGGCGGCTACGGCGGCGTACAGCACTGTCTCAACCCCGCCCCAAAACATGTCATTATTGATAAAGACGAAACCGGCGAAATCATCACCAAACTCTTCGCCAAAGAACAAAGTTGGCAGTCTATGCTGAGGATTTTAGGGTATTAAATAATAAAAATATATGATTGTAAAAAGTGTAAAACCATTCTTAAAATGGGCGGGAGGTAAAACTCAACTGATTTCAGAAATAGAGAAAAGCCTGCCGGAATTGACTATTGACACTTATATTGAACCTTTTGTCGGTAGCGGTGCGGTTTTATTTTGGGTACTTGGAGCGTTTACTCAGTTGGGAAAAGCCGTAGTGAACGACATAAACGAAGATTTGATAAACACCTATAAAACAATACAATCAGCGCCAAAAGAACTTATTTCAGTTTTAGAAATTCTGCAAAAAGAGTATCATTCATTGGAAAATTCAGATGATAATGCAAAAGACGAATTTGATGATAAACTATTAATGTGTGCATAAAATTATGAAAACGCAAACAGAACAAGTAATAGAAGTAATGCGCCAGAACGGTGGTTATGCTACTTTTGGACAATTAAATCACCTAATTGATTTTTCCGCATGGAAAACAAAAACACCGCAAGCAACTGTGAGAAGGATTGTGCAAGAGAGTGATGCGTTTTTCAAAATACAATCGGGTTTATGGGCGTTGAAAGAATTTGAGGCGGATGTGCTAAACAAATTTCAACTCAAAACACAAGATAAAAAACAAAAAGAATTGTTTACTCATTCTTACTATCAAGGCTTGGTCGTTGAAATTGGGAATATGAATAATTTACAGACCTATGTTCCGTCCCAAGATAAAAATCGTTTGTTTTTAGAAAAACCATTAAAAGAAATGACGAGTTTGTCGAAAATATACAATTTTACTTATCCCGAAATTTTACGTAGAGCAGCTAGTATTGATGTTATATGGTTTAACAAGAGAAATTTACCACACTCATTTTTTGAAGTAGAACATTCCACAGATATTCAAAATTCATTAACAAAATTTTTTGAGTTGCAAGATTATTTTGCTCGTTTTTTCATAATTGCAAACGTATCGCGAAGAAAACAATTTGATGATATTATGGGAAAATCAATATTTGCTCCGCTCAAAAATCGTGTTATTTTTGCAGATTATGAAAACATTGTAAGTCAGCACTCTAATATGAGTAAAATAAAATATGTAATATAATAATAATGGCACAGTTTATTTTTTATACTTGTGAAGGCAGTATTATTGCTCCAAACAATACAGATATCGAAAATTGGCAGATATTAGGTATTGAAAATGGTTTATGTCCCAATGACGCATTAGAAAAATTATTAATCAACAACACATGGATTGAAAAAAACGGTTTTTCAAAAGATAAAATAAAGAGTTATGCAATTGTATCTGTGTCTTTTCAAAATGATGTTCAAACTCTGATTGATTATTTATGGCAAGATGAAGAAAGACATTTTGAAGAGTCTGGGCAAGAAGATAATCATATATTCAAAATCTTACAAAGATTAAATCAGACAAGAAAAACAGAAAATTGTTTAATAAATCCATTCCTGTAATGATAAGTTTTGACAAATTACAGAAATTGCGAAAGGAGAACGAGAAATAATGGGTAATCGCGAAATATTTTACAACAACATCGGCTTGCCCTCCCCTTTCCCGTTGGGAATAGAGATTGAACGGGCGGAGGGGATTTACATGTACGCGCCTGACGGAAAACGCTATATTGACTTAGTGTCGGGCGTGGCGGTGAGCAACGTCGGACACTGTCATCCGAAAGTGGTGGAAGCCGTGAAAGCGCAAGTAGAAAAATACATGCACCTGATGGTTTACGGCGAGATCATCCAGTCGCCCCAAACGCTCTTCGCCGAACTGCTCACGAGCCTGCTGCCGGAGACACTGAACTGCGTCTATTACGTCAACTCCGGCAATGAAGCCACCGACGGCGCCGTGAAGTTAGCAAAACGCTTTACCGGACGCTTCGAACTCTGTGCCTTCAAAAACAGTTATCACGGCAGCGGACAAGGCGCTATGAGTTTCTTAGGCAACGAATCGCTAAAACGCAACTTCCGCCCGCTGACGCCGGGAACGACGTTTCTGGACTATAACGACTTCGCCGCTATCGAAAAAATCACCACCCGTCACGCCGCCGTCATCGTAGAGCCGATACAGGGCGAGGCGGGCGTCATCGTCCCCAAAGAGGGCTTCCTGCAATCCCTGCGCCAACGCTGCAACGACACCGGAACACAACTCATCTTCGACGAGATACAAACCGGCTTCGGACGCACCGGCTCCCTCTTCTACTTCCAACAGGAAGAGGTCGTCCCCGACATCCTCTGCTGCGCCAAAGCCATGGGCGGCGGAATGCCGCTCGGCGCCTTCATCGCCTCGAAAACGATGATGCAGTGTCTGACCGAAAATCCCGTATTAGGACACATCACCACCTTCGGCGGTCATCCCGTAAGTTGCGCCGCCGCCTTAGCACAACTGCAACTGCTGCTCGACGAAAACATCATCCCCACAGTATCAGCAAAAGGCGAACTCTTCAGAAAACTGCTGAAAAACCATCCCGCCATCAAAGAGATACGCGGAAAGGGCTTGTTGCTCGCCGCCGAAATGCACTCGGAAACGCAATGCACGCAACTGCTCGAACAATTAACTCAAAACGGCGTCATCACCGATCCTTTCATCTTCAATACCAACGCCTTTCGCATTGCGCCGCCGCTGAATATTACGGAGGAGGAGGTTGAGGAGGTTGTTTTAAAAATTAAATTTCAATAAACCCATGGAATCAATCATCAAAACCGTAAAACAAGCGCTCAATCCCGCCTTCCTGAAGCAAAAGCCGAACAGGATGGAGATTGAATTGTTTAAAAAAGAGTTGATAAATTTGTTCGATCGCATCAACCTGAAAGAGAGCGAAGAGTTTCATAAAAACATCATCAAGGATTTTTTGAACGCAGTCTATTACAAAGACAATCACTATATTAACACCAAAGGGAGATCCGATCTGGTCATCCATAACGACAACAATACGACATCCTCTGTCGGCGTGCTGATTGAAACAAAAAGTCCGGCAAATAAATCAGAAATGACCTCTATTTGTAAGGGCGACCCTTGCGATATTCCCAATCTGAATGTCAAGCCGTTTCAGGAATTGGTCTTGTATTACCTGCGGGAACGGAAAACGGGAAAGAACTTCGAACTGCGCTACCTGATGATTACCAATGTTTACGAATGGTTTGTGTTTGATGCTCAGGACTTTTAACGACTGTTTTATCAAAATAAAACCCTGCCAGTCATTTCGAGCAGTTTGAGGCAGGAAAACTTGCGGAAACCGGCACCGACCTTTTCTATAAGGAAAACATTCTTTCAAATATGCGTTCTTGCAGGCTATCCGGTATCTTGTCTAACCGCTTGAGGTTTTTCAATACGTACATCCATTTCTCAAAGTGCGATTCCAGTTCATCGACCTCTTTCTTGAACTTGGGCATCTCCAAGTAAACGTATTTCAATTTTTTGTAAAAAATGTCATTCGTTTCGATGTCGGTCAGCATGACTTCGTACCTGTATTTATCGGGGTTCTGTTTATTTTCATCTAACAGAAAATTTAGATTCACAATAAAGGTCAAAAACCGCCTTGTGAGACTCTTCGGATGAACTGAACTTCTCACTTTTCAGATACGACAGGGAGACAATTTTCCCCTCTTCTTTATATAAAAGTTCATTCAAAAAGTCCAGCAGCAGATCTTTATTACACTCCTCGCCGAATAATCTCTTAAACCCGAAGTCGGTAAACGGGTCTATGTACCTGTCTTTAAGTTTTCCGTCCATGGTATTCTGCTATTTCATTAAATTTCGATGCTGCAAAGATAGAACTTTTTTACTACATCTTCAAAATCGAATCCAAGTGTGTCCGGTCGTTAGCCAGGCGCGGCACTTTGTGCTGTCCGCCTAATTTCCCGCGTTGGCGCATCCATTCGTAGAACGTGCCGGGCGGGGCGATATGGATAATGGGTAGGTCTAATATCATGTTTTGGTAGCGTTTGGCGGCATAGTCGGAGTTGGCTTTTTGGAGTGCGAGGTCGAACATTTCGGTAAAGTTTTGGATGTCGTCGGGCGCTTTGTCGAACTCGAAGATCCATTCGTGGCGTGCTTTGCGGTCGTGTTCGGCATAGACGGGTCCGCCGGTATATTCTTCGACGATGGCGTCGCACTGCGACAGAACCTCTTGCAGGGCGTTTTCCACGTTGTCGAGGATGATTTCTTCGCCGACGGCGTTGATGAAATAGCGTGTGCGTCCCGTGATGCGGATGCGGAACGGCTCTTTGGAGGTGAAGGCGATGGTGTCGCCGACGAGATAGCGCCACAGTCCGCCGTTGGTGGTGATGACCAAGCCGTAGTTGACGTTCAGTTCTATTTCGTTGAGGGAGAGCAGTTTCGGGTGCTCTTTTCCGACTTCCGCCATGGGCATAAACTCGTAAAAGATGCCATGGTCGAGCAGGAGTAGCATATCTTTGGCGTCGGGTCGGTCTTGTATGGCGAAGTAGCCTTCGGAGGCATTGTACGTTTGAAAATAGCGGATGTCGGACGATATAACCCGGTCATACTCTTTGTGATACGGTTCAAAACTGACGCCGCCGTGGAAAAAGACTTCTAAGTTTTGCCATACCGACCGGATGTTTGGTTGCTGCGTCTTTTCTAATATTCGTTTGAGCAGCAGCAACGTCCACGACGGGACGCCGAGGATGTGAGTGATGTCGGACGAAATCGTCGTCTCGGCGAGTTTTTCGATTTTGCTTTCCCATTCGTCCATCAGGGCGATGTTGAGCGGCGGTTTGCGTTTGCGTTGGGCGAAGTAGGGTAACTCTTTCATTAGCAATGCCGAAAGGTCGCCGACATACATGTTGTTCGAGAGGTCTTTTGAGAGATGACCGCCCATGCCTAAGGCGTAACCTCGAAAAATCTGACTGTCCGGATAGGCGTTGCAGTAGAGGGAGTAGGTATCCCGTCCCGCTTTAAAATGGCAGGTGTGTAAAGACTCGTTGCTGACGGGGATGAACTTGCTCCGTTCGGAGGTTGTTCCCGACGACTTGGAAAAGAGGCGTATGGGCGTGTTCCACAGCACGTTTTTCTCCCCGTTCTTAACACGTTGAATATAAGGGTAAAAGTCGTGATATTCGACTACGGGAACGTTGTTTCCGAATGATTCGAGGTCGGTAATATTTTCAAAACCGTATTTCTGTCCGTAGATTGTTTGTCTCCCCGCTTGCAGCAGTTTATGAAACCATTGTTCCTGAATATCAAACGGATGCCGCATGAAATGTTCGATGTTTTTCATGCGGTTTTGAAAATACCGTAAGTAGATGCTGTTCAACATGTTAGTAGAACAGATGCCTATTATCTTTTATATCCGCTTTTTCGCGCAGTATGGTTTGATAGAGTGAGGCGCGGGAGGAGAATCCGCTGTGCATTTGTGTGCGTTCTTCGTTATAATCTTCTTTGGGTTCGGCGGGGATGCGCTCGGTCTCTTTGATGAAATAGACGCCGTTCATCCCTTTGACGGGACCGTAGAACGCGCCCTCTTTCATTCCGAAAGTTGCACCTATCACGTTGGTTTCCCGTCCGAAAGTACCGATGCTCATGGAGTTGAAAGTTACCTGTACGGGTTCTTCGGTTTGTGTCCCTTCGAATTTATTAGCAATTTCTTCGAGGTTGGTGCCGGCGTTGGCACCGATTTTTTCTAACGTCATATCGCCTTTTTTGTCGCGCATCACTTGGAACTGCATGGCGTTTTTCTGTGATTCCATCGAGGAGTAACCTTTCGGATTTATCTCCGCCAATGCGGCTACAACAAATTGATCATCACTGATATTGATAACGTCCGAAACATCGTTCACATGGATTTTATTATTTCTATTATCTCTTCCGAACGCCCAGCGGATGACCTGACGGGCTTGGGTAACGCCGCCCAAGTTATTGCCCATCGGTTGGATGTTGTCCATCTCTCTCACGTTGTAATTTTCGGTTTCGGCGGTAGCGCGGAAATCTTCGATGTTGCGGTTTTCGATGGAGAACTTCGACGCCTCCGAATAGACATTCTTTCTGGTTAAGTCGCTGGGGGTGAGAATTTGCATGATTGTCGCCACGCGCACCATCTTTTGGGGCGGATTTTTGGCGCCTACTTTAATAATATGTATTCCGAATTGTGTCTCTACCGTTACGATGTCGCCTTTTTTTCCGTTTTGGACGGCTTCATTGAAAGGATATACCATGGCTCCGTCGGCGAAACGTCCGAGGTTGCCGGAGTTTTGTGTGGCGGAGGGGTCTTTGGAGAACTGGAGGGCGTACAAGCCGAATGGGATGGGGTTGAACGGGTTTTTAAGAACGGTTACCAAACTGTCGACTAAGAACTGTGCCTGTTCTTTCGTTGGCGCATCGGCGGGGACGTTGGGCATTCCTTTAAATTGGATGAGGATATGTTCGGCGTCCATCGAGTCGGAACGCATGGATTCTTCCATCAGGCGTGCTGTATAGAACTGTTCGCCATCGCGATACGGCGCCACGGTGAGTCCCGGCGCATTGGCAAACATCGCCTCGGCGATTTGCGGCGGCAGGGTGTTTTTGGTTTTCCAAAGGCTGTCATAAAGCGTTCCGTCGGTGTTGATATTGACAAAGTAGGGAACGTCGTGAGTTGGTAATGCGGCTAATTCGTTGTACAGATTGGTCATTCTGGTTTCAACGGCGGAAATATCTGTCACTGAGGGTTTTACGTCGAAGATGACATATTCGATTTTGCGCGTTTCCTCTTTTTTGTAGGTCTCTTTGTGTTCGTCATAATATTTCTGATAGTCGGCGTCGGTGAGCGTTACGATGCTGTCGGGAATGGCGGTGTAGGGTATCTGAACGACATCGACAGACCTTTTTTCGTTGGCGTAGTTATAACGCATCTCCGCAAAAGCGGTCGGAGCGTAGTAACTTTTGTTGAGCAAGGTTCTGTATTTTGCTTTCAGCGCGTCGTCCTGCATTGCCGTCAGCAGGTTGCTCACTTGCAAGCGCACGTCGGCGTTGAGTTGATCCAAGTTGCTGAAAAAGTTGACAATCTGTTCTTTATCAACCTGTCCCGTTTGCGGATTTGTGAACGACGAAGCGATGTACTGATGCGGTTTTTCTCCGTAAATCAAATCGTTCATCTCTTCTACCGATACTGCCAAGCCCAACTTTTCGAATTGCTCGTAGTAAACAATGCTGTCCACAAGGCGCGTCCACACCTGTTCCCGAAGGGAAAACATCTCCTCGTTGGTGAAGTTTGTTTGCGGGTTGTTGAGTTTCATAATCTGTTGCTGACGTGCCACAGCGCGTTCAAAGGTGATGTACGAGATGTCCGTTCCCGCAACTGTGGTAACGACGTCGCTGCCGTCGCCTCTCCTGTTGCAACCTTTTCTTCCAAAGTCGCCTAAAACAAATGCTGCCAACGCAACGCCAACAAATACAACTGTTAGTCCTGAATACTGTCTGATTCTTCCAATAACTGCCATAAAATCTTATATTTTTTTGAGGGTGCAAAGGTACGATTTTTATTGAATTGAAAAAATTTTTTTAATTGTTGATTGTGAGGGAGATAGGGAATTATAGTAAAAAAGCAAGGGCAAAAAATGACGTGAAGTGCAAAAAAACAAGGGCAAAAAACGCTCGAAAGTGCAAAAAAGCAAGGGCAAAAAGATTACTCCTCCTCATCCTTCTTCACCAATATCTCGCCGCGTAGTTTTTTGATGGTGCGGTTTTCGAAGTTTTCGTCGGCTTCGAAGCCGTCTCCGAAGAGTATTTTGTCGGCGCTGGTCATCTTCACGAATGCGTCGGTATAGATTTTTTTGGCGTTCATGTCCCAGGTTAGTTCTTCGGTGTTGAGTTGTTCATTGTCTTTCAACGAGAGGACGACTACATCGCGGCGTGCGCGCATGATGTTCTCTTTTCTGAGGACGACGCCATATTCGGCGGTGATGGTGGATTCGACTTCCATGTTTTCGTCAAGGAACTCGGCGTGGAAGCCTTCGGGCAGTTCGGTATAGCCGTCGCCGCTCTCGTAGTTGTTGATGACGGGACTTTGGACGCGCACCTTGGTACGTCCTAACTCGCTGTAATAGAGTTCGCCATTGGTGATAAACTGTCCTGCGACGGTATCGGGAATTTGGATGCGGGCGATGTCTTGCAGGTCGTTGCGGCAGGATGTGAAAAATAACGGCAGAAACAACAGCAATGCTGCGGATAGTGCAAGAAGTGTTTTAAACGTTTTTTTAACCGCAAAGTGCGCAAAGGGAATGCAAAGGGCGCAAAGAGTAACGCTGTCATTAACCCTTTGCGTATTTTGCGAAAAACCTTTGCGCACCTTGCGGTTATTTTTAATAGTCGCCATTTTCTTTATTCTGGATTGCTTCACTCCGTTCGCAATGACGAAATGCCTTGTGCTTCAAAGTCTCAAAGTCTCACATCGCACATCGCACATCGCACATCGCACATCGCACATCTAATCCGAGGATCTCACCGTCGTCGTCTCACCTATCCAGCACTCTACTTTGTAACTGTCGCCCACATTGAGACTATTGAAAAACAGGTTTTCGCCCGCCGGAAAATATTGACGGTAGGTGCTGATAAGTTTATTCGCCTCGTCGGTAACGCTTGGGTCAATGCGTTTGGCTTCGTTGAACTTGTCCACGGCGGGCCAGAAGACGGCTTTTTTGGAGATGTCGTCGGTGCCGCATTGGTCGGAACTCATGGCATACATTTTTCCGATGAGTATCAGCACTTCGCCGCTGTTGGGTCGCATTTGCAATGCTCTGCGGGCTTGGTTGCGTGCTTCCGAAAACTTTTTCTGCATCATCAGCATTTGCGTCAGGTCTATGAGCGCTTTATATTTGAGGTCGTCGTCGTCGGTCAGTTTGATGACTTCTTCCAAGGCTTTTGCGGCTCTGTCGTAGTTGCCGTTTTTGGCGTGAATCTTTGCCATCATGTAGGCGGATTGCGGGTCGGGGTCTAACTTGAAGAGGTTTTCGGTGGCGTTCATAAAGAGGGTATTGTCGGTACATCTGTTTTTGTCTAAGGTGCCGGTTATTTTGCGCAGTGTTTCGATATCTTGCGGGTCGGTGTCGAATTTCTTTTGGAAAATCTCTACCAAGTCTTCACAGGAGGCAAACGGCTCTATCAGTTGTTCGAGGCGTTTCATGGTAACGGTCCACTCTTCCACGCCTTGTTGGTCGTTGGCTTCGGCGCACTTTTTGAGGTTGAAATCCACGATGGTGCTGAGTTGGTCGTAGGTGTCGAGGATGACGGATTGTTCGATATTTCCTTTAAAAGACATGTCAATCGTTGATTTGAGGTAGTAAGAGATGGGAATGGATGAGATGTTGTTTCCGTCCAACTCAACCGCTCTTTTAAAAGCGTTGTAGATTTTTTCAACACGTTCGGGAACATATTCGTCCAACGACATCGCTTTACGCCACAATATCGTGCCTTCCTGCGGTTGTTTGGTGCGCGAGTCGTTGGGGAAATATTTGATACGGTTGTCGAATACCATCTCCAGCGTATCAGCGTATTTCTCTTTTGCCGCAGGGTCGCCCTCTTTGGAGAAGTACTCCATGATGTTGACTCCGTCCAAATAGATGTACTCACTGGCGCGGGGACAGTCCGTAAAGCAGTGCCGCCACGAATCAAGGAAGTCGTTGACATTACCTTGATAATTAGCCGCTTTCCATTGCTTAAAGGATTCCCTGTACAACGAAAAATTCATTTTACATTCGTCGGGATTTTCGCCATACTGTGTCCCGTTGTCTTGCGCTTGTAACTTGCTCATACCGGAAAAAATGATGACTCCGGCAACTAAATAAACGATTCTTTTTACATTCATAATATTATATTTTATCTATACTGTCTTTTATAAAACCACATCTCGTACAGCGAGAGTCCGGCTCCTATTTTGAAATAGTTTTCCTGTATCAGGTTGTGGGTTGTTTTCCCTTTGGTTCCGAGTTCGAAATAGATGTTTATCATGGTTTTAGAGCGCGAGAGTGGCAATCCCATGCCGAGTGTGGCGGCGTAGAGGTTGATCTTTTCGCCGTCGAACTCAAAGAGGTTTTGTTGGGTTTTAAAACCTATCCGGTAGGTTGCTCTTTTGAAATATTTTGCTGCCGGCTTGTTGCTTGGGATGATTTCTCCGCCGAGGCTGACGCCCCAAGTGTTGCTGAGGTTGTTGTTTTGGTCGAACAGGCTGTATTGCGACCAGTTTGTCCAGTAGAAGTCGGCGCCCACGACAAATCTTTCCGTGCGCTCGTAGGAGAAGCCGGCTTTGAGCGACATCGGCATCTTCAAGTTTCCCTTTATGGTGGCTTGTTCGATGGTATCGGGGTATGTTCCGGCGTTGTTACCGTCGCCACCAAACATGGATTGTGTCAAAAACTCATCTTCGGCTTTTATGCTGCTTTGAACGTGGTATGTCGCTCCGATGGTCAGTTTCTCTTTGGACGAGAGCGAGAGCATGTATTGTATGGCTGGCTCAAAGGTGAAACCGTTGACATACACCTTATCGGTGATTTTGGTGGTACGGATGAAAATCGTATCGAAAGACTTTGTTCGCGTATAATGGCTGTTGCCGAACATATAACCGACGTTCAGCCCTACGGCGATATTTTCCGTTATTTTAAAAGAGTTTCCCCAGAAAAACTTGTTGAACGAGCCTTCGCCGATGAAAAAGTTGAATTGGCGTCCTGTTATGGAATCTTCTGGAAATTCCTCTACAATATTATATATGTTGTATCCGATGGAACTGATGGGAACCAATCCCAAAGCCGTGTGCCAGCGTTTGACGATGGGAAAGCCAAAGGTTAAGTAGTTGATGGTTGCGGTGGAGTGGCGGCTTTTTTCTGTTTCCGACTGTATGGTGTTGAACGTTCCTGTTACGGCGACGTCGAAGAGGAACGAGAGGGAGTCGTAAGCGGCGTAGGAGGCGGAATTGGCAAAGTTAATGCCGGTTGCACCGGTAATGCCCTGCGAGATGCCGCCCATGGCGCTGCTGCGCAAGTTGTATTGCGGAGCGAGTTCGCCGATGCCGAAACGGGAATAGGGCGACGTGATGGCAGATTGGGAATAAGCACAGTGAACCGTCGCTGCGAAAGCGATGAAAAAGAGCAATGCGTGTAGTAATTTTTTACCTATCTTCATTAAAATCAAGTATTTGCTTCAAACCGTATAACACCAATTTTGGTTCGGCAAAGGTATCATTTTTTAACGAATTTTGCACTATCTTTGTGTTTCCGCCGCATAATACCGTTTTCAGTCCGGCATATTGCTGTTTGAAACACGCAATGAGAGCGTCCAATCCGAGCAATGTTACGTTTATCGCGCCTGCCAAAATGGCTTCTTCGGTGTTACGTCCGCACAGTTTTTCGGCTGTGCCTAAGGATACCAACGGAAGATTGCCCGTAAAATTATGTAGCGCCTGCAATTTCATCTGCAATCCGGGCATGATGCCGCCGCCGTGATAGTTTTTTTTGGCGTCAACGAAGTCGTAGGTGATGCACGTGCCGGCGTCAATGACCAAGACGTCGCTCTTTTCAAACAGCGCCGTCGCCCCCACAACGGCAGCCAAACGGTCAACGCCCAAAGTGCCGGGCGTCTCGTATAAGTTGTTGACAGGTACGGGCGTGTGATGGTCGAAAATCTTCACATCGAAAAAACGGGAAAGTTGTTCGTAACTCTGCGCCTCTTTTTTCCTCGTCGAGAGGAAGATGGCTTTGGGTTTCTCTTGCGTCGAACAGAAATCGTGTGAAAAGTGAGTAGCGCCGTCATTGTGATTGGAACAGTCATTGCGGGCTTGACCCGCAATCCCCCTGTTGCCGACTTCATCATTGCTAACGGAGTGAAACAATCCGGAAGATTGAAAAAAATCGTCGGAAATCCGCTCCATCTGCTCGAAAAAGAGCCATTCGTCCCCTCTGTAAGCGGCTATTTTCACCAAACTGTTGCCCTCGTCAACGACAAACCGAACTTTTTTATCTCTCATTATCAATTTATTAAACATAAATTTTTTGCAAATGTAAAAAAAAATATCGAAACCACGTCAGATTTAAAAAAATATAGTACCTTTGCACCCGTAAATTTTTTAATGAAACATTGGTCGGCACCATAGCTCAGTAGGTAGAGCAGAGGACTGAAAATCCTTGTGTCACTGGTTCGATTCCGGTTGGTGCCACAAAAACGTTATACATCCATTATAGCTATGTTTCAGTCAAATGTAACCCAAATTGTCTGTAATGAGGAGTTTGGTATCAGCGCTAAATCTCAATATCACAAAGTCAGATACAATATATTGTTCTTTTGGTTTCGGATTTGCAATACTTTCTTAGGATTACTGCTGATACGGCATTGCGGAGGAGTCTGTTTTTGGGAAATTCGGCAAAATTTTGGCTCGGATTGCAGAACGACTTTGATATTGAACAAGCAAAGGACTTTCATCCGTCAATATATCAGTACATTAAAGAAATGGATGGTGCATTCGCAATGAGTTACTGAAACACAAACCCGCAAGGCACCTCCATCACAAACCGTGTTCCGCAGGCTCCGTTTTCGTTGCACAGGTCTATGACGTGTTCGGTGATTTTCTGTTTGTTGAAGCGGTTGTAGATTTCGATTTGGCGTTTGAGGATGTCTAAGCCTTGTTTGCTGCTGCGGATGTGGGTGTTGGCGGCGGCGGCGGTGCGTCCGACGCCGTTGTCCTCGACGGCGATTTTCACGATGCCGTCTTCCTGAAAGGCGCTTATCTTCAGCGTTCCGCCCGACTTGAACGAGGCGAAGGCGTGTTTTATCGCGTTCTCGCAGTAGGTGTGTAATACCATGTTGGGCAGTTGTACGGTTTTGTCAACGGCGGGGTCAATGGATATCTCGTAGTCGAACTTTTCGGTAAAGCGCAACTTTTCTAATTGCAGATAGAGTTCCACGTAGTCCAACTCTTCCTGTAGCGAGCGCGACGCCTTGTCCACCTCCCGCAGTGTTTGGTAGGTGAAGTTGGAATAGACGCCGAGCAGACGGTTGGCTTCCTCTTTGGAGCGGTTCATGATGTAGTATTCTATTGCCGACAGGACGTTGGCGTTGAAGTGGGGGATGGCTTTCAGACGGATGCTCTTGATACGGAGTTCGTTGAGTTGTTTCTCGTTGGAGAGGCGTTGCAGGAGTTCCATGTTTCGTCGTCGTTGGACATAGAGGGCGACGGAGGCGCTTGCCAACATCAACGAAAGGATGCACAGGGCGAGAAACCACCATGTTTGCCAAAATGCAGGTTTGATGGAGAAAGCGAACGACTGTATCTCGCTGCGCGAGTTGTCTGTTCCGGCGTCGGCGTAAATCTCGAACAGGTAGTCGCCCGGCGAGAGGTTGTTGAAGGTTATTTCACGTTGTTGGGTTGGTTCGCTCCAGTCGTCCTGAAAACCTTTGAGGCGGTAGTGGTAGCGGATGCTGTTAGGATTGGAAAAACAGAGTCCCACAAACGAAAAGTGCACATTGTGTTGGCGGTGTTGCAGCGGGGCGCCCATTTCCATGTCGTGCTGTTCGATGTTGTTGTCCGAATATTGCGTTGCGATGAGATGAAGCGTTGGATTGGCGGAGCGTTGCATCAGACGTAAAGGATTGAATTTTAACACATTCGGACTTTGAGTTCCCATCCATATATTGCCGTCGCGGTCTTCGGTCATGGTGTTCCACGACGGTTCGCCGCTCGAATAGCCGTTGGTGTGGTTGTAGTCCATGGTATGTTTTGTTGCGGGGTCAATAATTTTTATGCCGGTGTTGTCGGAGATGACAATCAGGTTGTTTCGTGTGTAGCGCAGGTTGCCGATGATGGTGTTTGGGAACTCCATAAACAGTTGTATGGTGTCGCCGTCGGTGTGATAGATGCGGCTTTCGCAGGCGAACCAGATACGTCCGGTTGGGTCTTTGTCGGACGCTTCGCCGTTCATGGTGTTTTCCGAGAAAAAATAACGCTCGCAGTCGTCGCCGATGTAACTGATGCCTTTGTGCGAACCTATCCAAAGACGGTTTTTGTCGTCGGCTTGCATGGTGTAGAAGGTAGAACGTTGGGTGTTGGTATGCGAGATGTTGCGTAGCAGTTTCCCGTTGTTGTTGAGTATGAAGATTTTATCCCAGCCGCCGATGGCAAATTCGTCGTCATTGATGCGGCACGACGCCACATGATATATCTCCGGCGGGATGTTGAGCCAGCGGCTTTTGCCGTTTTTGTATTGCAGGATGTCGCTGAAGGAGGTGAAGTAGATGGCGTCGCCGACTGTAATTGCCCGGTATGAAAATCCGTTCGTCGTGCCGTCGGGCAGCGGCGGGTAGGGGATGTCGGTGAAGTTGTTGTTTTTGAGGTGGATGAGTTTTCCGCCGCCGGTGGCGAAGTAGAGTTCGTCGGACGCTACCGGCACGATGGAATAGACGATGTCGGCGTTTTGCGCGTTCACCTTGTAGGTCATGCCGTCTAACTTGAAGAAGTTGTAAACGCCCTGTCGGGACGTAAACCACAGATTTCCTTCCCTGTCGAACATCAACGCACGCGGGACGTTGACGTTGTCCACGATGACCTCAAAAGTGTTGTTGCGGTAACGGCGCACGCTTTTGTCGTCGCGGATGATGAGGTTTCCGTCGGCGTCTATGACGGCGGCGAGGTCTAAGTCGCTGTACGCTGCCGGCGTGTCAATGATTTGCGGAAACCTGAAACGCAGGGTCGCCGCCGTGGGCGTTACCGTCCAAACGCCTTCGTTGCCGATGGCGAGCAGGTCGCCGTTCGTTTTCAGGAAACGGCAGACGTAGAGATTGTCCAACACCGCCCACTCGTTGCCGTCGGCGCCGATAATGCGGATTTGACTGTTCTGCGTCGGGATGTAAAACAGTTGCGCCTCCGTGTCGTAATGGATGCTCTGCCCAAACGCCATCTCCGCCAACGCCGGATGACTGAAACACTCGACCAACGTGTCGCCAACAAGGTGAAAAAGAGCGAGTTGCCGCACGTCCCGCTTGGTATAGAGGCTGTATCCCTTCGGCAGTCCGGGCGACTTGTCCACACTGTAGTTCAGGTTGTCGTCTTTGAAGGTCATGCGCAACGCGCCGCTCTTGGGATTGAGCAGGTAAATGAAATAGTAGCCGTAGATGACGATTTCGCCATGTTCGTTCTCTTCTATCTTATTGATGGGGAGCGACTTGTCCGCCAAGTAGGTTCTGAACGTATGTCCGTCGAAACAGGCGACGCCGTGCTCGGCGCCAAACCACATGAAACCGCGCGAGTCCTGAAACATGCACTCAACCATCTCGGTAGGCAACCCGTCGGAAATACCGTAACGGCGATGGTTGTACTCGGAGGTGATGAGCGGCTGGGCGGACAGGGAGACGATGGAGAAAAAGAGCGCAAGGGCGCAAGACTGTAAGAGGTGTTTCATTTTTCAATATCTGAATAACTGAATAACTGAATAACTGGGTAACTGGGTAACGAATGTATGACGAATTTTTATTGCACTAATCATGATCATCATTGAAATCACATTAAAATTTATACTGAGCGACGCCGAAGTATCACCGTTTAGACAATATTATTTTAAAAGGTGTCCATTACAGCCATAAATGATGCAAAAGAAACAATACTTGCATTTTGAAAGGTTTTAAGAATAAGAAGGTCGTTGTCGCCGGTAACAAGAAAGTCGGCGTTAGTGGTTGCAGCCAAGTCCAAGAGATAATCATCATTTGGGTCTCTTGATATGGATATTTGTTCTACAATACCCACACATTGGCACGCTTGCATCAATTCTAAAAGCAACTTTTGCCGCTCCTGTGAAATATATTTGAACAGTTTAGGTTGTTGAATGACGGTGCTGACTTCCCACAACAACTTTCGGCAAACAAATACTTCAATTTTTGGATGCGTCAAAGCCATTCTCAATTCGTTCAGTCGTTTTCCAATGGCAAAACTGACCCAAATATTTGAATCAAAAATGACACGTTTCGAAAAGTTTTGCATCTCGCCTCACTTGTTTGATTTCTGCCAAAATCTCATCATCGGTAATCGGCACATTTTTCGGAGCCGTTTCGATGAACTCATTTAACATTTCATTGAAAAATCGCGCTTGCCACCCATTATTCATTGAATAATTGATTAACTTTAGCCTATCACGTTCACTCCTTACCCGTATGATAACCGTTTCCATTTCTATTATTTCGCTTTTTAAATTATGTCTGCAAAGATACGACTTTTTGAATAACTGAACAAATCATGCTCATCATTGAAATCATATTAAAATCACAGTTCAGACTATTTTTTTACCACTTTCTTCGTTACAATCCCGTTTTCGGTGGTGATTCGGATGAAATAGACGCCGGCGGGGAGATTTGATAAATCAAGTGCGATGTGCGACGTGCGATTTGCGATTTGCGATTGGGCAACCACAACGGCACGTCCTATCACATCGAAAATGGCAATGTCGCATATCGCACATCGCATATCGCATATCGTTAACAATCCACTCGTCGGATTGGGATAGACCGCGATGCCGTTACCGTCGTTGACGTCGGTGATGGACACTTCGCCGCCGATGGTGATGGCGCCGTCTTCGGTGATTTCCAATTCCAAATCGTCAATAATGGTGCCGTCTTCGGTGATTTCGATGACGCGGTAACTTAGCATTTCCAAACCGACTATATCTAAAACCACCCTGTACATGCCGACGGGGAGATTTTGAAATTCAAAGTAGCCATTTTCAACGCTAACGGTTGATAATATTGTATTCCAATGGTTTGTATATTGTTGTAATCGCACATTAATGTCTTCTACGGGGTATTCTACACCTTCTATTTCGGATTTGGTAAAACCAGCGGCTTTTTTGACAGTCTCGCCACTATTTGCCATATACCCGACATAGCCACTGATGGAACTGTTACCTGTTGGGATAGAAACTTTAGAAACAGTTATATCTATACCTGAAATATCTTCATCGTCTAACATCTTTAAGATGCTTGCTTCGTTATAGTTTAATGTACTGGCGTAGTAGGTATTTATGATATGTATCCATTCTCCATTCATTAACTTTTTGGCTTCTATGATATAATTACCGGGCGCGACGCCTTTAAATATGTATTTTCCGGATTCGTCTGATAACACATCCTGCTGACTGTAATACGCCCATCCGGTACTACTTTTTGGATATTCAAAAATAATTCTGAGAGAACACGGAATGTCTATGGGTGTTCCATCCGGATACTTTATTTGTCCTGAGATGGAGCCGCCATAGATAGCGTCATTGTGGTAACCTACGAGAACAGCATCATTGAATCCTTTTCCCTGAATGCCTTGCCAGTCATCCTTATTAAAGTCTGATACCCATGCAATTCCTGCCGTTGCTATACCTCCCGGCGATGCCGAAACGGAAGAAAAACTTGCGGTGTTGAACTTCTTTTTCCACACCTCATTTCCGTCCAAGTCATGTTTAACCATATAGGCTCCCCATGCCGGATCCCCGTATGCAGCACCTCCTACCGTGATTACGCCGTCAGGCACCGTTGCAATAGAGTGATATCCGTGATAGTTGTTAGTACCGCCGAAATTCTTTTTCCATACCACATTTCCCGTATTGCTGAATTTGACAATAGTGGCGCCACCATTGTATGCAATTTCTTTCCAGTCGCTGTTAGCATATTGAAAGCCAAGGTTGCCAAAACATAGTTGCTCGGCAACGCCTACAACGATAACGCCATCTGATACCGTTGCCACAGAATTAAAAGATTCATAACTTTGATGACCACTGAGCGGACGCGGAATAGGTCCCGCCCCTCCGAAGGCTTTTTTCCATTGTATATTTCCGGAATAGTCGTATTTGACAATAAAACAATCATTTTCATCTACTCCATCACCACTTGTCCAATCGCCATTTCCCTGAGAACTCTGTTTAAGAGTGCCACCGGCAAAATAAATTCCAAAATATGCACCCACCACCACTATGCCATCAGATACTGCTGTTACAGCATTATAATAATCGTCGGCTGCTCCACCAAAGTTTTTTCTCCAGTCAACACTAAAATTGCTGTTGTATTTTACGATAACGGCATCCACCTCCCCTCGACCGGTAACACCGGCAAAATTGAACTGGTTAACTGCCGGATCAACACTCAATGAAGCAAATCCTGCCGCCACGACCCCGTCAGGTACGGCAGTTACAGAAGTGAACCTTGTAACCCCACCACCGCCAAAACTTTCTCTCCGCAATATGCTGCCATCTTTGGAATATTTCACCAATATAGCGCTTTCGCCGGTTCCTTTACTTTGCATATTCTTCATGTCGCCGGTTCCAAAAGAAATGGCATTAGAATAACCTACTGCCACATATCCGTCTTCTTGTTCCGTTACTGATGTAAACCGGTCATTACCAATGCCTCCAAAGTGCATTTTCCATCTTACATTGCCGCTGTTGTCGTATTTTACAATAATGGCATCTTCATAGCCATTGGTTGTATAGTTATACCAGTCGCCAAATGAACCAAAAGAGCCAAGGTCGGAATATCCCACCGCCACGTAGCCGTCAGGAACAGCGATTACATCGTTATAGCGATCTTGACCGTCACCACCGAAGTTCTTCTTCCAAACCACATCCTGCGCCATTGTCTTGCTTGCAAAAGCGACCGTACAAAGGCAAAAAGTCAATACGAAAATTTTACACGTTCTGTTCATATTTGTTATCTATCTAAAATTTTTCGGCAAAGGTACAGCAAGAAAACCATTCCAAACAAGCGCAAAACGGTGTTTTTTACGAACTTGGCGCTGGCGTACACGAAATGGGCGGATTTATACACGAACTGAATAACTGAATAACTGAATAAAAATATTTGTAACTTTGCAGCACAATTCTACGTAAATGAAAATAGCAGAAGACGACAACAATATCTACATCGAAGGTTACATCATTCCCAAAGGAATGGAAAAAGAAGATTTGAAAGTGCGCGAAAATGTGATTTGGTCTATGTATAGTCACTGGTCTGCCGAGAATCCTGAAAAGAAATGTTATAATCATAACTTGCAAAGCGACATTTTTGTGGTATTCAAGAGCATTACCGAAACTGTCGAAAAAGCAGCGCGAAACTACAAATCAACTATGGCGTTTCACGCATTGGATTTTGCATTAAAACACGCCCAAAAAACAGGTCAGGACAAACCGCACTCTAAACGACAAGCCGAATTTGATAAAATTCTTGTTATGGAAATGTCCACAAATCTGTTTGAACCGTATTTCAACCGAATAAAAGTAACCGTAGGAGTAAAAAGAAGCGGACGAAAAAATATGTACTGCATCACTGCAATAGAAAACGACAATGGCAATAAATCAAAAAAACAATAAGGATTTACATCCGGCATAACACCGCTTTACGACCTTATTGTTTTTTTTGATTTCAAATGAAATCGTGCTGCAAAGATACAATATTTTTTTTAATTTGTTATTGCGCTAATATTTTTTTACTATTTCCCTCGTTACAATCCCGTTTTCAGTCGTTATTCGGATGAAATAGACGCCGGCGGGGAGATTTGATACATCAAATGTGATTTGCGATGGGCGATTTTCGATGGGCGATTGTAGAGACGTGGCATGCCGCGTCTCTACGGGGGCAACCACAACGGCACGTCCCATCACATCGAAGATGGCAATGTCGCATGTCGCACATCGCACATCGCATATCGTTATCAACCCGCTCGTCGGATTGGGATAGACCGCGATGCCGTTGCCGCCGTTGATGTCGGTGATAGACACATCTCCGCCAATAGTGATGATGCCGTCTTCGGTAATTTCAAATTCTAAATCGTCAATAATGGTACCATCTTCGGTAATCTCTATAGTGCGATAACTGAGCATTTGTAAACCCGGAATGTCTAAAATAACTCTGTATGTGCCAACGGGTATGCTAAGAAATTCAAAATAGCCTTCTTTGTTGCTGACAGTTGCTGAGATGGTATTCCATTCGCTTGTCTTTTTTTGTAAAAGTACATCAACACCTTCTACCGGATTACCGCCGCTTTTGCTTGATATGGATTTGCCGCCTCCGGATTCGCCTACATAACCGCTAATGGAACTGCCGGTGAGGTATTTTACTATGGTAGCATCTATTCCACCTTTTCCTGTTACGCCTGTCCAGTCGCCGGTGCCAAAAGAGCTATTCGGCGATTCTCCCACCGCCACAATACCGTCGGAAACAACAGTAACGGCATTATAATAATCATTACCAAAATAGCCTTCAACAGTACCGCTGCCTCCAAAATGCTTTTTCCACAACACATTGCCGTCATTGTCATATTTTACAATAATAGCATCTATGCCGCCGTTTCCTGCAACGCCTTCCCAATCTCCTGTGCCGCCTTCAGGAAGTATTGCGGAATGTCCTGCCGCCACAATGCCATCGGGAACAGTAGAAAGACCTATAAACATATCTTCACTTCTGGTGCTCAGTGTTTCTCCAAAACCACCGCCAAAGTTCTTTTTCCACAGCACATTGCCGTCGTTGTCGTATTTTACTATAATGGCATCATTGCCACCTTTTCCTGTTACGCCTATCCAGTCCCCGTTGCCGAAAGAGTCCTGAACGGAATATCCCGCTGCCACAATACCATCAGTAACAGCAGTAACAGCATAATATTCTTCTATGCTGCTGCCGCCAAAATTCTTTTTCCACATTACATTGCCGTTGTTGTCGTATTTTACAATAATAGCATCATCGTCACCTTTTCCTGCAACGCCAAACCAGTCGCCTGTGCCGAAACAATCGCCTCGCGAATATCCGACCGCCACAATGCCGTCGGAAACAGCAGTTACAGCGTTATAAAAATCACCACCACTAACATAAGTGCCGCCATCGCCAAAACCGCCAAAATGTTTTTTCCAAACGACATCGCCGTTGTTGTTGTATTTTACAATAATAGCGTCAGCATAACCCACATTGCTATTTTCGTCTGCCCAGTCGCCTGCGCTGTTGAAAGACTCTTTTTGTGAAAGTCCCACCGCCACAACGCCATCGGAAACAGTAGTAACCCCATAAAATTCATCCCAAGCCATACCGCCAAAATTCTTTTTCCACAGCACATTACCATCGTAGTCGTATTTAACGATAATGGCATCACCTACTCCTAATTTTGACGGAACGCCTACCCAGTCGCCGTTACCGAAAGAATCATGCCAAGAACATCCCACTGCCACAATGCCATCGGGAACAATGGTAACGCCGTCAAAAACATCCTGGCTTTTACCGCCAAAATTCTTTTTCCACACCACATTTCCTGCGTTGTCGTATTTTACAATAATGGCATCATAGTCAGTCCCTCCTTTGGATGGAATGCCTTCCCAATCACCGTTACCAAAAGATGTGTACATAGAACCTCCCACCGCCACAATGCCATCGGGAAGAGTGGCAACAGCGTTATAGTCATCTCTACCGCTTCCGCCAAAGTTGTTTTTCCATTGCACAGTCTGCGCTTGTGCGTTCATTGCCCAAACAAGGACAAACATTGTCATTAGTACGCTCTTAAACCTGAAAGAGCGGCGTTTTTCTGTGTTTTTTAAATGTGATTTCATTTTTAACAGGTATTTAATTAATCTAAAATTTTGGGCAAAGGTACAGCAAGAAAACCACTCCAAACAAGCGCAAAACGGCGTTTTTTACGAACTTGGCGCTGGCGTACACGAAGTGGGCGGATTTATACACGAAACTGAAAAAGACCGGAAGACTGGAAGACTGGAAGATGGTAAGACCGTAAGATGCTATAGCGTCCTTTGCGTAAAACCTTTGCGCCTCTGCGTTTGAATTTTTAACGCAAGGGCGCAAAGGACGAAGCCGCAAGGGGGCGCAAGGGAAAATCTCTGTGTAATTCTGTGGTAAAAAAACGAGGTGCGAAATAGATGCTGGTGAGGACGCTTGCGCCGATTTCTATTTCGGAATCTCTTGCCGCAATCTCGACGGGTCGCGACGACAATCCCAAATAGTAACAATGTAAATCGTCTGTTTTTCTATACGATAAATAACTTTATAAGTACGACAAACAACCAATGAACGATATTCCAATGTTCTATCTTTCAATTCTGATTCAATGGGTCCCATTTGCGGAAACAGAAGCAATTTATCTATCTCGTCAAGAATCTCGTTGTGTATAATTACAGCAGCACGATTGCTTTTTTGGATGAGAAACTCATAAATATTATTAAGCGCTTGGGTCGCTTTCAGAGAATAATACAGTTTCATGATATAGGGAACATTGTGCGAACTTCTTCTGTTGAATAAACTCTGCCGGAGCGAATATCTTCCTCTGCCATGTAAATATCCAAGAGGCGTTCTTCATGTGTATATGGCAATCCGGAAATGCGTTCAAACGCTGTCTCATTCTGCATCTTAACTTGTGCAACTCCCTTGAGTTGGCTCACGGCAGTGGCAATATGTCTAATATCTGCATTTTTTTTGATGCTAACTATCATCGTTGTCATAGTATTCTTCCTTTGTTAAAACTACGCGGCAAAGATACGACTTTTTGAATAACTGAATCATGGTCATCATTAAAATCACAGTTCAGACAACTGCGATGTGCGATGTGAGATTATGAGATGTGAGACACAAGACGATGTCTCATATCTCACATCGCACAATCGCAAATCTATTCCTTCACCACCTTCCGCGTTACCACGCCGTCGGCGGTCGTTATTCGGATGAAATAGACACCGGCGGGGAGATTTGATAAATCAAGTGCGATTTGCGATGTGCGATTTTCGATGTGCGATTGGGCAACCACAACGGCACGTCCCATCACATCGAAGATGGCAATGTCGCATATCGCACATCGCACATCGCATATCATTATCAACCCGCTCGTCGGATTGGGATAGACCCGCACATCCCCCCCTTCGGGGGGGCTTGGGGGGGCTTCAATCCCCACCACGCAACTCTCCTTTGTTACGCTTGCGACGGCGGATTCGCCGCCGCCGCTGCATGTTGCCCGCACCGACCATGTATGGTTGGCATACGGGGAGAAGCCGCTATCCGTGTAGGAGGTTTCGGCGATGTTGGATGCCACGAGGACGCCATCTCGGTAAACGTTATACTTGGTATCTTCCGTTCCGCCGGTGATGACGAAAGCTTCGATGTTCCAGTTGGCGGATACGGTAAAGTTGGTTACGGTGAGCAGGTTTGACCACGCATTATTAAGATATATCAAGTCGCCTTTTCCAACCACGCTCGGACCTGCGTCGCAGCCTGCCGGATAGCCGCCGTAGGTCGCCACATAGTAGCCGATCCACAACTCCTGAGAGGCGTTAATGGCGTAAGGAGTATTCAGTGTTATCTCGTTATGCTGTTGTTCGAGCAGGTTTTGTGTTACATCTTGCTGACAGACCAATGCGCCGGGGTTTGTCGGGGAACTCCCGCCTTGATAGATGGCGAGTGTTACGGCGGCGATGTAAGAGACATGAGCAGGCACAAACCGCATCTTCGTAATCACGTCGCCGGTTTTTATGCCCGCAGTGGCTAAGTCGGACGGCACAAAACGCGCTGCGACGATAAACTCTACCTGTCCGCCGGTTCCGATGGCGTCATACAGTGGTCCGCACCAGCCGAGCCAGCCGGAGGCTCGGTCGGACGCATCATAAGGCTCGCCACCTGTCATTGCGAAGTTGTGTGAGAACTTCGTGTTTTCGTTATGGGCTTCCGACAGAAGTGTTGCACCGGCAACAGGAAAGTTGTTGAAAACGATTTCATCGCCTCTGTCGGTTTCCGGCGTGATGCCTATAGTTTTTGTATTCGGTGCGTTCCATGATATTTGGGCGTTGCAGTCGGATGTATAGTTCACGGTCATGTTGGAAGGACCCGGGCAGGCTCCGGCGTCGGAGAGTTCAAAACTCATGGTTGTCCCGCCGGAGGCGCTGATGTTGGAGATAGAGATGCCTCCGGGTTGGTTATTGGAGAGAAAACAGGGCGGATTGCTGCTATCATTGAATACGGTACGTCCGGCTTGGCTCGAAAAAAAGGCGTTGTTGATGTTGCCATCGGTATTGTTATTGTTTCCACCCGGACGGAAGATATAGACCTCGTCCGGCGGACCGTCCATATTGCCTTCGGCAAGGGTGTTGACGCGGTAGATAATCAGTCCGCTCCCCGGCAGGGCGGAGTCCCAATAAACGTTCTTGTCCCGATATTCGATGACAAAATACTCGCTGGACGAATTGGGAGAGGCGATTTTATAGGCGTTGTTCGTTGCCGACCACACATTATTTAAGGTATAGGTTCCGGGCTGTGTGATTTCGGGGATGTTGTTGAGCCATCCGCCATATTTGAGCCGCATATACGCCGCGCTTGATTGCGGAGGCGTTGCGTTCATGTTCATCAAATCCCACGGACCGACGGGGTCTATGTTCTCATTCACATAACGATACAGGTCGGGTGCGCCCAACGAGTGAAACATCTCGTGTGCCAGCACACTTGCTCCCTGTTGGTCAAAAACCGTCTCCACCTGAAAGTTATAAATCATCACCCGTTTCCCGTTGAGGGTTACGTTCAGCGAGTATAAATACCACTGATGGGGCCACAAAATCGAATTCCAGCCGCCCGCGCCGCCGCGAACAACAAAGCAGACGTTATCCACTTCGCCGTCGTTGTTACAATCAAGGTTCAGCGACGGAGGAATCTGACTGCGCACCGCATCTATGGCACGTTTCAACAACTGATGTTCCCTGTCTCTGCGTTCATTCCCGCTGTCGCCGCCCTGATAGCCGTTGGGATTAGAAGAGGCGTTGTAAGGCTGAAAATAAGAGCGCGGATAACTGTCCTGATAAGAAAGAATGGTATTTCCCGAAGCAGTCGGGTAAAATGTAGTGGAAATAAACAATTTTTCATTCGAAAGCGATTTGAAATACCTGTAGAGGGAGGAGAAGTTGTCCGCATCTTTGTTAAACCAGTCCTGGTAGGTATTGGCTTTTGGCTGAAACTCGCTGTCGTCGGAAAAACGGATGTAGATGACGATATTGTTCAGCGTTCCGGCAGTTCGGACAGATCCTGTCGTGCTGTCATGCTCTTTGGTCTCTTTTTTCGGTTTATGTTCCAAAAACTCTTGTCGCAGTTGTTTTCGTTTTTCTGCCGAGATGTTAATCTCCGGTTCCAATCCAAGCGACGCCGGGTCAACGCTTCCCACCCGATAGCCGGTTGACACTAACTCATCATCCTGCAACATGGCATAGACCACGACGCCGGTTTGCGGGTCGCGAATCAGCGTAAAGCCGTTCTCGTCGTGTACCCAGTTGTAGTACTCGTCGCCGGTTACAAAGCAATTCACCACACTCCCGTCCGGCTGCGTTACCGTAATGGGAAAATTCTTAAGATAGCCCGCAAACAACGAAAAAGCGAGCATCACCAAACCCGATAATAAACAGACTCTCTTCATGGCGCTAATTTTTAAAACTGTACTAAATTTTACATTCATCTCTCAAAATCTTTTAAGTTATTATTAATAATTTATCTAAAATTTTGGGCAAAGGTACAGCAAGAAAACCATTCCAAACAAGCGCAAAACGGTGTTTTTTACGAACTTGGCGCTGGCGTACACGAATTGGGCGGATTTATACACGAAACTGAATAACTGAATAATTGAATAACTGAATAACTGAATAACTGGGTAATGAATTTTGAAAAAACCCCAATAAAAACAAACTCTTTCATCGCAAAGAAACCGCAAAGAATCATGTCCATCAGCGTCCTTTGCGTAAAACCTTTGCGCCTCTGCGTTTGAAACCACCCCCTGCCCCCTCCAAAGGAGGGGAATTTTAACACAGGGGCGCAAAGGGAGCCGCAAAGGGCGCAAGGGAAAATCTCTGTGCAACTCTGTGAACCCTGTGCCTCTGTGCTGAATATCTTTGTGAACCTTTGTGGTAAAAAAACGAAGTGCGAAAACGGTAATCCGTAACTTTACCCCAAATATTGAGCGACGGTGTGATTATTGGCGATGTAGCGTACTTGGTAAAAGTCTTCGTCATTTTCCCTATACACTCTGAAAAACACGTACCATTGCGTGCGTTTGCTTTTTTTGAAGACGGCGTATTCCATGTTTTGTCCGTATCTGTCGAAATAGCGGGGTGCGGGACGGTGTGGTTTTGTGGGTAAGTTGGTTTTGATGTCGTCAACTAATTCTTTGACATATCGCTTAGATGATTCCATAAACCCAAAATAACCATTTTCGTAAAGAATTTGTTCGAGATGGCCATAATATTTTTGTACTTCCGGTAGAAATATTACATTCATTTATCTGTAATTTGTGTATTTCCTTTCGATGTCCTTATATATTCTTTTCAAAAGCTCGTCTGCCGAAATAGACCTGTAAAAGTCCTCATCGGGTTCATAATATACCCGCTGGGGTTCTTGAATAGATACCTCATCTTCTACTGCCCAATCAAAGTAATCCCCTTGATTGGAAATAACCTCTTTACTGCTTGTTACTGTCATAACGCTTACTGTTTTAAGTTGATTGCAAAGATACATCTTTTTTAATAACTGAATCTCACATCGCACAATCTCACATCGCACATCTCATATCTAACATCGCACATCCCACATCCCACATCCCACATCTCACATCTCACATCTCCCAAACCTCCCTCATCCCCTTCACCACCCCCGCCGGCACCTGCACCTCATGCGAGGCGGTGGGCGTTACAATGTGCAGCGACGATGTCCGTGCGTTGATACGGCGGAGGTAGTTTCTGTTGATGATGACGCTTCTGCCGACGCGCACGAAGGCATTGTCGGACGAGAGCGTCTGTTCGATTTCGCCCAATCGTTCAAACACCTCTTCCGTTTCGCCGTTGGCAAGGTGCATGACGGAGTAGTTGCCGTCGCCCTCCACGTAGGCGATGTCTTCGGCTTTGACCAACAGCAGACCGCCGAAGTTTTTGAAACGGAACATCTTCTCTTTCTGCATGGTCTCCGTTAGCGAGCGGACGGGCGAGATGGATGCCTCTTGCCGCTTCCTGAAACGGTTGATGGCTATCGCCAGACTTTCAATCTGTACCGGCTTTATCAGATAGTCAATAGCCGACAGGCGGATGGCGTTCAGCAGATACTCCGAGTCGCTGTAGGCGGTGGTGAAGATGATTTCCGGCGGACTGAAACGCTCACACGCCATCTGCGACAGTTGGTCGGCGAGCCACAATCCATTCTTGCCGGGCAGTTGGATGTCGAGGAAAATCAACTGCGGCTGACTACGGACAATTTCGACCAACGCCGTCTCGGCGCTGTCGCACGCAGCCACAACAGCCACGTCGGGGTGATACTCCCGCAGTTTCTGTATCAGCGTTTCGCGCTGGTGAAACTCGTCTTCTACGATGATGGCACGGATGGGGGCGGACATAGCAAAAAAAATTTCTGCAAAATCACAATAATTCCCTCAACAACCCATCCATCTCCCCTTGCAGTTTCAGCGCCTCTGCGCGGGATTTTTCGGCGAAGTCGGCTTTGTCGGAAGCGAAGATGATGCCGCGTGAACTGTTCACCAACAATCCGCAATCTTTGTTGAGACCATACTTGCACACTTCTGCCAAACTGCCGCCCTGAGCGCCAACACCCGGAACCAATAGAAAATGATCCGGCACGATTTTGCGAATATCGGCAAACATCTCGGCTTGCGTCGCCCCGACGACGTACATCATATTCTCCTGATTGCCATACTGTTGTGAGCGTGTTAGAATCTCCTCAAAAAGCCGTTTCCCGCTCTTTTTCTCTTCGAGAAACTGAAAGTCGAAAGCCCCTTTGTTGGAAGTCAGCGCTAAGAGGATAATCCATTTATTCTCAAAGGTCAGGAAGGGCGACACACTGTCCTCTCCCATGTAGGGCGCCACTGTAACGGCGTCGAAATTGAACGCCGGACTTCCGCCGAAGAAGGTGCGGGCATACTGTTTGGAAGTATTCCCGATGTCGCCGCGTTTGGCGTCGGCGATGGTGAAGAGGTCGGGCGCTTTTTGGGAAAGGTAGTCCATGGTTTTTCTCAGACTTTCCCATCCAGCCGTCCCGTTACATTCGTAAAAAGCCAGATTGGGCTTGTAGGCTACGGCGAGGTCGTGCGTAGCGTCAATGATTTGCCTGTTGAACTCGAACACCGGATCGGGAAGATGCCGGAGATGTTGCGGAATCTTGTCTATTTCGCTGTCCAACCCGATGCAGAGGAAAGAGCGTTTTTTGAAAATCTGTTCGACTAACTGTTTTCTGTTCATGTTGTTATGGTTTTAAATGAATGATTTATAACGATTTATGCAATTTCTCCTTTGAGGCGTTCGGCGTTTTCGGCGATTTGTAGTTTGTCTATGAGTTCCTGTATGTCGCCGTTGATGATGGATTGGAGATTGTAGAGTGTGAGGTTGATGCGGTGGTCGGTTACCCGTCCCTGGGGCCAGTTGTAGGTGCGGATTTTGGCGGAGCGGTCGCCGGTGCTGACCATGGTTTTGCGTTTGGAAGAGATGTCGTCTAAGTATTTCTGATACTCAATCTCGTATATTCTGGCGCGTAGCACGCGCATGGCTTGCGCCAAGTTTTTCAGTTGTGACTTTTGGTCTTGGCACGTAACCACGATGCCTGTCGGGATGTGCGTCAGGCGGATGGCGGAGTAGGTGGTATTGACCGACTGTCCGCCCGGACCGGACGAGCAGTAGGTATCTTTTCGGATGTCGCTCTCTTTCAGTTCCACGTCCACCTCGTCGGCTTCGGGAAGTATCGCCACGGAAGCGGCTGAGGTGTGGATGCGTCCTTGCGTCTCTGTTTTGGGAACGCGCTGCACGCGGTGAACGCCCGACTCGTACTTTAGGTCGCCATAGACATTCTCGCCCGTTACGTTGAAGATGACCTCTTTGAATCCGCCCTGCGAGGCGTCGGTGAAATCCACGATTTCGGTCTTCCAGCCGCGCGTCTCGCAATATTTCTGATACATGCGGAACAAATCTCCGGCGAAGATGCCGGCTTCGTCGCCACCTGTGCCTGCGCGGATCTCCACGATGGCGTTCTTATCATCCTGCGGGTCTTTGGGAATCAACAACATCCGGATATGCTCCTCCAGCGGCTCAACCTGTTCGTTGTAAAGAAATAACTCGTCCTTTGCCAAGGAGCGAAACTCTTCGTCCCGCTCGTTCATCAGAATATCCTTAGCGATTTTGATATTGCTCAGCAGGTTGGAATAGTTTGTATAAGCCTCCATGATGGGACTTAAATCTTTATAATCTTTGTTTAATTTCACAAAACGGCTCATGTCGCTCATCGCGTCCGGGTCGTTCATCTCCTTCTCAATCTCCTGATAACGAGCATGTAACACTTGTAGTTTGTCTAATAACATCTTTGTCTATTGCGGTTTTATTTACAGGGTGCAAAGGTACGAATTTACCGATTACAATTAATTGAATAATTGGTGTATGACAAATTTCACAGTTTTGCAACAGATTTCTCCTGCTTCGTGCCTCGCAGTCGAAATGACGACAACCATGGCGAACCCGAGAATGTCTCATAAGTCAAAAAAATTAAACGCAAAGGCGCAAAGATTTTTCGCAAAGTACGCAAGAGATTGATAGTAAAATACTTATTCTTTGCGCCCTTTGCATTTTCTTTGCGCCTTTGCGGTAAAGAAACATTTTTGAGACATCCGCTCTTTCCCAAAGCACACATTGCCATTTCGACTGCGAGGTACGAAGGTTATATCAAAAAAATGTTTACCTTTGCTCTAATATATTTTTGTTAAACTTAAAAACATAAAAACATGAAAATCAGGACTTTTTTATTTTTGGTAGCATCATTTTTGATATTTGGCAATTTATACAGCCAAATCGTTACAATCAGTGGTGAGACAACATCCGTCCCCAACCCCTGTCATACGGAGCCTTGCGTCCCCGGACTTGTTTATGCAATAGAAACAGACTCCATCAATTATATTATTACATTGCAAGGGTATTGGAAGTGGCCGGATGGACCGCTTGTTATAGAAACATATTCTTTTGATATCGGTGATCCCATTACAGTGGAAGGCGTTGTTTCGGTCAAACAGGATATTTGGGGAAAAGATTATACGGAGATAGAAGTGCTCTCTGTCATTCCCGTATCCATTGATGACATCACCAGCCGGAGTGATATTTCAGTATTTCCAAATCCGTCAAAAGGTTCTATTAATATCGAATCACAGAATAAGCAGATAAAAAATATTGAGATTATAGACCTTAATGGGGAAAAATTATTGGAATGTAAATATTTGGAACATCCTTATTCTATTCGTATTGAAAATATTAACAGACAAGGGGTATTAATGCTTAGGATATTATTCATAGATAACAGTCAGGTAATTAAAAAAATAGTTGTGTTATGAAAAACCGATAAAACAATATTGCAATTTCCCCGTTATCCAAAAAATACAAATTTTATAAATTTTAAAGCACATCTCGAAATGAAAAGAATCGCATTTGTATCAATGGCTGCTATAGCATTGATTGTATTAGGGTTAACGTCGTGTAAAGACAAAAAAGCAGAACAACAGGTTATCCAATTGCAACATCAGGTTGACAGTTTGCAGTTGATTGTAAGCAATCAGGGGACGGAGATGAACGATTTTATCACCTCCTTTGCCGAAATCCAAAGAGCCTTGAACACCATCAAGGAGAAAGAAAACATGATTAACATCCATGCCGGCGAGAGTGGGGAGATAACTTCCAATCCCGACATCCGTGAGACCATCCAGCAAGACATCCGGGACATCTACCAACTCTTGCTGACCAACAAACAAAAAGTCCAAGAACTGCGTAACAGTTTGACCAGCAGCAACAAAAAGTACGAAGACCTGCTCAAAGGACTTGAAGACCAAATCGCCACGCAGGATAAAGAAATTGCGCTCCTGAAAGCGGACATTGCAAGCAAAAATCTCCAAATCGAAGGATTGGAAGAGGTGATTGTCGCCTATACCAATACCGTGTCCAACCTCTCTACCACCATAGATGAGAAACAGGCGCAACTGAATACGGCATACTTCCGCGTCGCCACCAAGAAAACGATGGAAGAAGAAGGCATCCTCGACAAAAAAGGGAAGTTCGTCCCTGCGCCCAATCCCATGTTCCAAAAAGTGGACATCACCACCCTCAACGAAATCCCCGTTTACGCCAAGAAAGCCGACATGTTGTCGTCGCACCCATCCGGCTCTTACGAATGGATCGGCGATAAAAAACAGGTCGAGAAACTAATCATCAAAGACCAAGAGGCGTTCTGGAGCGTGCAGAAGTATTTGGTGGTGCAGGTGAAGTATTAGCAGCGTGCGATGTGGTTGTCTCAAAGGATAACACATTTCACTGACGTGCAAATTTTTTGTACTTTTGCACCATGATACAGAACGAAGAACTTTTTAAAGCAATCATCTCACACTCAAAGGAGTACGGATTTATTTTTCCGTCGAGTGAGATATACGACGGGCTTAGCGCCGTGTATGACTACGGACAATACGGCGTCGAACTGAAAAACAACATTAAGAACTATTGGTGGAAAGCCATGGTGCAGATGCACGAAAACATCGTCGGCATTGACTCGGCGATTTTCATGCACCCGACCGTCTGGAAGGCGTCGGGACACGTGGATGCGTTCAGCGACCCGCTGATAGACAACAAAGATTCCAAAAAACGTTACCGCGCCGATGTGCTGCTTGAAGACCATATCGCCAAGATAGAGGAAAAGGTCAACAAAGAGGTCGAAAAGGCGGCGAAACGCTTTGGCGAATCTTTCAACGAAGAGATGTTTTGCCAAACCAACGAGCGGGTGGTCAACTATCGCAAACAAATTGTCGACATCTCCGAAAAAATGAACAATGCGTTGAACATCAACGACTTCGAAGCGTTGCGGCAACTTATTGTTGATTTGGAGATTGTCTGTCCGGTCAGCGGAAGTCGCAACTGGACGGATGTTCGTCAGTTTAACCTGATGTTCGCCACGCAGATGGGCGCTGCCGCCGATGGCGCGAGTACGATTTACCTTCGTCCCGAGACGGCGCAGGGCATCTTTGTCAACTATCTGAACGTTCAAAAGACAGGACGGGTAAAACCTCCCTTCGGAATAGCACAGATTGGTAAAGCCTTTCGTAATGAAATCGTTGCGCGGCAGTTCATCTTCCGTATGCGTGAGTTTGAACAGATGGAGATGCAATATTTTGTCCGTCCGGGAGAAGAATTAGATTGGTACGAATATTGGAAAGAGCAGCGGATGAAATGGCACTTGGCGATGGGGATTCCACAAGAGAAATTCCGTTTTCATGTCCATGAAAAGTTGGCGCACTACGCCAATGCCGCTTGCGACATTGAGTTTGCTTTCCCGTTTGGGTTCAAGGAGTTGGAAGGGATTCACTCGCGTACCGACTTCGACCTGTCGGCGCATCAGCAATATTCCGGAAAAAAACTGCAATATTTCGACCAGGAACGCAACGAGAGTTACGTTCCCTACGTCGTCGAGACCTCCATCGGCGTTGACCGTATGTTTTTGGCGGTACTCAGCCACGCCTACTGCGAGGAGAAGTTGGACGACGGCACCGAGCGCGTTGTCCTGCGCATCCCGCCGATGCTGGCGCCCGTCAAAGCCGCCGTCTTGCCCTTAGTGAAAAAGGACGGACTGCCCGAAAAAGCACGCGAAATCATGGACATCCTCAAACAGGACTACCTCTGCCAATACGACGAAAAAGACGCCATCGGACGCCGCTACCGCCGTCAAGACGCCATCGGAACACCCTATTGCATCACCATAGACCATCAGTCGCTGACCGACAACTGCGTTACCATCCGCGAGCGCGACTCCATGCAACAAGAGAGAATCGCTGTTGAAAACATTTTGAAAATCATTCGGGAGAAAGTTTCTGCCGCGAATGGCGCAAATCTTTAATAATTTAAAAATGAAATCCTAAACGCAGCATAACACTTTTTTATTTTTTCAATTTTCAACTTTCAACCTCCAACTTCCTCCAGCGTCTCCGCAATCAGCCTGAACGACCGTTCGATGTCGTTATCCAAGCCGACGGAGAAACGTATCAGACCTTCCGACATGCCCATCTCTTGTTGAATATCTTCGGGAATTTCGGAAGAGGTGCTTTTGCCGGAGTTACTGAACAGCGTCTTGAAATAGCCGAGGCTGACGGCTAAGTAGCCAACGCCTTTCTGTTCCATGATTTCCATCACACGGTTGGCTCTTTCGGCGGTGCCGAGGTCAATGGCGATCATGCCGCCGAAGCCGTATCCGTCGTTCATCATGGATTTCAGGAGTTCGTGTCCCGGATGCTCTTTCATGCCCGGGTAGTTGAACTTCAGCCCGATTTCTTTAAAACGCTCAGCCAAGTACATGGCGTTGCGACCGTGTTGCTGCATACGGATATGCAGGGTATGCAGGTTTTTCAGTATCGAAGACGAGCGCATCGGGTCTAAGACGGGACCTAACAGCATGGACGTTCCCGTGTTGACGTCAATGAGAGAGGCGATGAAGTCGTTACTACCGCAAATGGCGCCTGCCACGCAGTCGTTCTTCCCGTTGACGAACTTGGTCATACTGTAAACCACCACATCGGCGCCCAAGCGTGCCGGCGAGACTATCATCGGCGTAAACGTATTGTCCACTATCAATCTGGCGCCGCCCGATTTCGCTATCTTCGACAGTTCGGGAATGTCGGAAACCTGCAACAACGGATTGGTAACCGTCTCCGTATAAATCACTTTCGTATTAGGACGCATCGCTTTCCGAACACTTTCTAAGTTGGTGATATTGACAAAGGTAACTTCGACATTATATTTCTTCATCCAGTTGCTCAGAAAGGCAAACGTGCCGCCGTAGGTGGTCATGCTTGAGATGACGTGGTCGCCCGCATTGAGGCAGTGCATCAGCGCATTGGTGATAGCCGACATGCCCGATGCTGTTACCCAGCCCGCTTCCGTGCCTTCCATCGCCGCCATAGCGTCGGAAAGATATTTATTGCTCGGATTCCAATGACGTGAATACAAAAAACAACCTTCCGTCTCGCCTTTGAAAGTGTCGGACATGGTTTTCCCCTGCATAAAAGTATAGGTGGCGCTGTCGGTGATGGAGGGGTTTACATCGCCAAACTCCCCAAATTGTAACAAGTTTTGAACTTTGCTTGCCGGATCAAATTTATTCATCATATTTTAATAAGGATTTAATTTTGTGATTAAAAAAAAACGCTGCAAAGGTACGTAAAAAAAAGATAAATGCCTGCGGCGATATTCTACCCCACACTCCCTTCCAAACTCACCGCCAGCAGCCGTTGTGCCTCGGTGGCAAATTCGAGGGGGAGGTTGTTGAGGACTTCTTTGGCGTATCCGCTGACAATGAGACTGACAGCCTGTTCGGGGTCTAGTCCGCGTTGTTGGCAGTAGAAGAGTTGGTCTTCCGATATTTTCGACGTTGTCGCTTCGTGTTCGACGATGGAGGATTTGTTTTCGACTCTGACGTATGGATAGGTGTGTGCGCCGCATTTGTCGCCGAGCAGCAGGCTGTCGCACTGGGAGTGGTTGCGTGCGTTGGAGGCGTTGCGGTTCATGCGCACCAAGCCGCGGTAACTGTTTTGGCTGACGCCGCCGGAGATGCCCTTGGAGACGATTTTACTGCGCGAGTTTTTTCCTAAATGCACCATCTTGGTGCCGGTGTCGGCTTGTTGGTGTTTGTTGGTAACGGCGACAGAGTAAAATTCACCAATCGAATTGTCGCCCTGCAGGATGCAACTCGGATATTTCCACGTGATGGCGGATCCGGTTTCAACCTGCGTCCACGAGATTTTGGAGTTGCTGCCTTTGCAGATGCCGCGCTTGGTAACGAAGTTGTAAATCCCTCCTCTACCCTCGCTGTCGCCCGGATACCAGTTTTGGACGGTGCTGTATTTCACTTCGGCGTCTTTCAGTGCGATGATTTCGACGATTGCCGCATGAAGTTGATTTTCATCACGTTGCGGGGCGGTGCAGCCTTCCATGTAACTTACGTATGCGCCCTCGTCGGCGATGAGCAGGGTGCGTTCAAACTGACCGGTGTTTGCTGTGTTGATACGGAAGTAGGTGTTCAAATCTTTTGGACAGCGCACGCCCTTCGGAATGTAACAGAACGACCCATCGCTAAACACGGCGGAGTTGAGCGCCGCATAGAAGTTGTCCGCTATCGGCACCACGCTTCCTAAATATTGCCGCACCAAGTCGGGATGTTCCCGCACCGCTTCGCTAAACGAGCAGAAGATGATGCCTTGCTCTCTCAGTTCGTCCTGAAAGGTGGTTTTGATGGAGATGCTGTCAATGACGGCGTCAACGGCGACGTTGGAGAGGCTCTCGGATTCGTCTAAGGGGATGCCGAGTTTTTCGAAGGTCTTTTTCAGTTCGGGGTCAATGCCGCCTGCGGTGGCGGTTGTGTTTTGTTTCGGGGCGGCATAGTAGATGATATCCTGAAAGTCGGGCGTTTGGTATTGCAGGTGCGCCCAATCGGGTTCTTTCATTTTTTGCCACGCCCGGAAGGCTTTTAGTCGAAATGCCAACAGCCACTCCGGCTCCTGTTTGATGGCGGAGATTTTGCGAATGATATCTTCGTTCAGCCCTTTGGGCAGCGTGTCGGTCTCTATCTCCGTAACGAAGCCGTATTTGTAGTCGCTTGACGTTACTTCTTCGATGATGTGTGTGTTATTGTTCATGTGATTTCGGATTACAAATATTGAGCGACTATTTGGTTATTAGCAATGTAGCGTACCAAATAAATTGTTTCGTCATTTTCTTTCGGAATAAATAATACGCTCATTTCTTTTCATTAAATATTTGATGAATATCCTCATGTAACATTTCCAAGAGTTCGTTGGCAGTGATTGCACTGTAAAGATCCTCGTCCGGATATAAAATTTCTTCGTAAATATTTGCGTCATGGTAGATATTTGTGTTACCTACGTTTTTTATAAGACGAAATATATCACCGCCCTGCTGAATAAACACCTGCTCGTCCAAAGCCATATCAAAATATCTTTCTTGATTGGATATGAACTCTTTACTGCTAATTACCGTCATAATTTCTATAGTTTTAATTACAAATGCAAAGGTACAATTTTTTCTTTAATTATAAATTTTCACGTCAATCTTGCTGCCGTATTTTAAACTCTTTTAGTTTCCGTTCCAACGTATCTCGCTCCGTCCGTTCATGCTGCACGGTACTTTCCAAAAGCGTCAATCGCAGAACGACCTCTTTATAGATGTCGTCCATTTCTTCGGGTTTATCGCGGTAGTATTCGATGTTTTTCTGCCAGATTTCGCGGGTGGTGTTGTAGTAGGCGAAGAGTTCTTCGTAGGAAGAGGTGTAGAGGGAGTCTTTTTGTTGTTTGGGGAGTTCTTGGGCGTCCACCTTTGCTTCGACGAGTTGGGCTTCGACGAGAAACTCTGTCATTTGCTCTTTTTCCCAGATGTCGGGCGGCAGGGTGTTCCATTGGCAAGCCGGCAGCAGAAACAAGGCAAAACAAAACGACAATGCAGTCATTGCGAGTCCTTTACATCCTCTTCCTTTGGAGGGGCAGGGAACGCTAAACGAGCGGTAATTACGATGAGATTCCTCCTGCTTCGCAGTCGGAATGACAACGTCCGTTTTTAAGGGGAGAGGCGGCATCAGAGGGGGGCTTTTCGCCCCTGATTCCGCCCCCTCATTTACCTAAATTTTTTTTATTTCCCAAGGGGCGGAGCGCAATGAGGGATTTTATACAATATTCAAACACGCCAATGCTCTTTTCGC
>WRLA01000015.1 GCA_009777825.1 Bacteroidales bacterium | reverse complement strand
CAAATTCGTAGCATTCGGCGGGGTCTGCGTAGAGGGATAATTCCTCGCCGCATTCATGGATTCCGTCGCCGTTGCCGATAATGTCGCCGCCTTGCGACGGACTGGAAATGGCGATGACGGCGTAGTAGATAATCTCGAAATTTGCAATATAAATGCCCGGTTCTATTACGGTAACGACGAAAGAAGGAGTGAGGGAGACAATCTCGCCGTCTTTCGTCCAACTGACAAATTTGAAACATGAGTCGGGGATGGCGGTGAGCGTAACATTGTCGTAGCAGTAATAAGTTCCGCCGCCGAAGACCGCGCCGCCAAATGGCGGATTTGCCAAGACGATGATATCAAGCGCTTTCAGTGCAAAGTGTGCCACAAAGTTGTGATTTTCAAATACGTCAATCGTGAAAGACATATCGTTGGAGTACCAGACGCCGTTGTCTGTCCATTCGACAAATTCGTAGCAGTCGTCGGGAATTGCCCATATTTGTACTTCATCGCCACAGTCATAGACGCCGTCGCCGCTTTGGTACGCCGTGCCGCCGTTTATCGGAGTGGCGGAGACGAAAATGTTGAAAGTCTTAATCTCAAAATGCGCAATTAAAGTAAGTGATTCTCTAACGGTAAAGGTGTAGGGATTGGCAAAGACCACCTCGCCGTTCACCGTCCAGTTGATGAAAGTGTAACAGTCGGCGGCGACGGCGGTTACGGTGACGGGGTCGTTGCAGGTGTAGGTGCCGTCGCCGGTTACTGTGCCGCCATTTGGCGGATCCGCTAAAACGGTGATTGTTACGGTTTTGAGGACGAAGTGCGCCGTCAAAATATGATTTTCATAGATAAAAAACGAATACTGATTGTCCGTTGTGACCAAAACGCCGTTTTCATACCATCCCTCAAATTCGTAGCAATCGTCGGGGTCTGCCCATATAGACACTTTATCGCCACAATCATAGACGCCGTCATTGTTGATTTGGTGGACTGTACCGCTCCCCTGTGGATCGGCAAGCAGGACGACATGATGAGTCATAATCTCAAAATTCGCAATTAAAGTACAGTCATTCAGTACGATAAAAGTGTATAACGGATTGGTAGAGACCACAATACCATTTTCCGTCCAGTTGACAAATTGGTAACACTCGTTGGGAATTGCCTCAACCGTAACGAACTCTTCGCAAAGGTAAGGTCCGGGGGTAGTTATGGATGCTGTTCCGCCAAATGGAGGATTCGCTGACACGGTGATTGTAAATTCTTTAGGCTCGAAGTGCGCCGTCAAAGTGTGATGGTCATCTATCGCCAATATTATATAAGGATTGTCATCGGAAACGAAAACACCGTTTTCCCACCATCCCACAAATTCGTAACACCCTTCGGGATCGGGATACGCCCACACATACACGTCTTCAAAACAGTCATAAACGCCGCTACCGCTTTGGTCAACCGTGCCTTTTCCTATCGGGTCAACATTGAGGATGACGTTGAACTGTTGCAACTTGAAATTCGCAATTAAATTACGGTCATTTAGTACGGTGAAAGAGTAGGAGGCATTGGTTGAGACCACCACGTCGTTTTCCGTCCAGTTGACAAATTCGTAGCAATAGTCGGGTTCGGCAGTTACGGTGGCAGTTTCGTAACAGAGGTAGATGCCGGTGCCGTTGTCGGTTGTTACCGTTCCGGTCGGATTGGCTGAGACATTGATAGTGAATGGCATCGGTTCGAAAATCGCCGTCAAGGTGTGATGTCCGAAGACTTGGAATGTGTAAGGATTATCATTGGAAACGAAAACGCCATCCTCCTGCCACTCGACAAATTCGTAGCAATATTCGGGTTCTGCTGACACCGTGGCGTCGCTCTCGCAGAGATAGTCGCCGGCGCCATAGACATAACCGGCGTTCGACGGGTCGGCGTATAATATAATGTGGTATGTTTTTCGCTCAAAGTTGGCAATTAGCGTGTGGTTGCCGGTTACGGTGAAGGTGTAAGAGAGGTTGGGCGAGACCCAGACGCCGTCTTTTGTCCAGCCGATAAAGTCGAAACATTCGTTGGGTTCAGCCTCGACGGTGGCATTTTCGTCGCAGGTGTAGGTTCCGCCGCCGAAGACGTCTCCGCCGTCGGTCGGATTGGCTGAAACGGTAATTGTAAATTGTATAAGTTCGTATGTTGCAACTAAAATACGATCCCCGTCCACCGTGAATGGATAGACCAGATTCGGCCAAACTAAAATTCCATCTTCGTACCATCCGATAAACTCGTAGCATCCGTTGTCGTTGGGGATTGTCCAGACCAGTACATCGTCGTCGCAGTCATAGGCGCCGTCGCCGCTCTGGTACACCGTTCCGCCCGACAGCGGGTCGGCTGCGACAATGATATTGAAAGTTTTAATCTTAAAATTCGCAATTAAAGTTGTGTTTTCTATGACGGTGAATTTGTATTCGGGATTGTTGGAAACGATAACGCCGTCTTTCGTCCAGTTGACAAAGTCGTAACATTCGTTCTCTTCTGCCGTTACCGTTGCGAGGTCGTAGCAGGTGAAGATGCCGCCGTTGTCAACGGAGACTGTTCCGCCGTTTGGCGGGTTCGCCGAGACATCAACGGTGAAGGTCATCAACGCGAAGTGGGCGGTGAAGAGGTGGTCTCTGTCGGCGTAGAATGTATAAGAGAGGTCGTTGGAGACGATGGTGCCGTCGTCGTCTTCCCATCCCACAAATTCGTAACAGTCAATGGGTTCGGCGATGATGGTTACCTCTCCGCAGGTATAGCCGTCGGCGCCGTAGGTGTTGCCGCCGTCCGGTGGGTCGGACTGGGTTACGATGTTGAAGGTTTTAAGGATGAAAGTGGCGACCAAGATTGTTGGTTTGGTGATGGAGAAAGTATAGGAGGGGTCGGACGAGACGGGAAACTCGTATTCATTCGTCCAGTGTAGAAATTCGTAGCAGTCGCAATCGCTATCGGGTGTGGCAGTTACCGTTACGGCGTCGCCGTGCGTATAGATGCCGGCGCCGTCAAGTGTTACGCAGTCCAATGGGGGGTTGGTGTAGAGGATGACGCTGTACTCTTTCAGTTTGAAGTTGGCGGTTAAGACGAGGTCTTTGTCCACGAAGAAGGTGTAAGGATTGTCGGTGGATGCTATGCTTTCGTCTTCGTAGGTCCAGTTGACAAATTCGTAGCCGTCTTCGGGGTCTGCTGTGAGGGTAATGTATCCGCACGGGATGCCGGTACCGCCGCCGGAGGTCGTGCCGCCTTCCGGTGGTTCGGATAATGTGATGATGTTGAATAGTTTGGGTTCAAAGTTGGCTGTCAGCGTGCGGTCGCCGGTTACGACAAAGGAATAGGCGGAGTCGGGATGAACCACGATGCCGTTTTCATCCGTCCAACTGACGAAAGTGTAACACGGGTCGGGAGTGGCTTCGACGAGCAAGAAATATAAACAGGGATAGATGCCCTCACCGGTAACGGTGCCGGCGCCCGGCGGGTTGACTTCTAAGATGATTTCGTAGTCATCCCATTTGAAGTTGGCGACTAAATCGCGGTCTTCGGTTACGGTAAATTCGTAATCGGCGTCGTAGGAGACAATCACGTCGCCCTCTGTCCAGTTAAGGAAAGTGTAACACGGGTCATTGGGCGTCGCCGAAACGATGATGGTTGTGCCGCAGGCGTAGTTGCCGTCGCCGGAGACGGTGCCGCCGTCCGGCGGGTTGGGCGAGAGGGTGATGTCGTGGTAGTTTGTTGTCAGGGTTAGGAGTATGATGCTGTCGCAGCCGGCGTCGGTGAGGAATGGGTGGGAGTATTCGCCGGGGTCGGTTAAGAGTTGTCCGTAGAAGTCGTAGGTTTCGTCTATGCAGATGATGTCGGAGATTGGGATGATGTAGGTTGGGTTGACGGTCAGGGTGAGAAGTATGATGCTGTCGCATCCGGCAGTGTTTTGGAATATTTCGGTGTATTCGCCGGCTTCGGTTAAGAGGTTGCCGTAGAAGTTGTAGGTTTCGCCTTGGCAGATGGCGTCGTCGAGGGGGGTGATGTCGGCGGGTGTCATGGTCAATTCTACGGGTTCGGATGTTGCGCGGCAGTTTGGTTGGTCTATGGATGTGGCGTTTCCGATGAGCAGGTGGTAATAGCCTTCGTCGGTGGCGGTCATGGCGGGTATGGTGTAGGTTGCGGTGAGGGGGCTTGTTCCGGTGGCGGTGATGAGGGTAGTCCATGGGTCGTCGCCGGTGGGGCTGTATTCCCAGCGGTAGGTTAACGGGTTGCCGAAGGTTCCGTCGTCGGTGTAGGTTCCTTCCAAGGTGATGGGTATTCCTTCGCACACGGCTGTTTCCATAGATGATATTGTTACGGGCGGGGTGCAGAGATGGATTTCGATGTCGTCGAGCACGAGGTCGTTGCCGTTGCCTCCGGGGGCTCTGTTATAGATGGATAAGATTACGGAAGAGGATATTGTTTGAAAACTGAAACCATATTGTTGCCATGTTGGCGCAAGTAAGGTTTTAGGGATGTATCCCGTTACATATTCTGCCAAGACGTCGAGGGTGGCGGCGTCTTGCAATATAAAACGCAAGTCGGGGTCGCTATACCCCGGCGCTACTTTCATCAGGTTTCCTATCCATGTGGAGAAATAGAGTTCGGAGCCATCACACAGGTCGTCTATCTGCATGGTGTAGAATAATCCGGGTGAATAATCGGCGTTTACCAGCATGTAATAGCCTATTGTGGGGTCATCCGGATAGGTATGGTCGTAATATTGATGCCAATTACCGTTAAGATTACCTGATTTCATGATTCCATAGTAACCATCATTGACGGTTCCGCTCGGTTGAAAGATGTAATCGGTCGTTCCCGGTGGTAGCGGGGTGGTAGAGCGGTCGGGGTCGGCGGGGTCGTTTCCTCCGAAGTCTTCCCGGAAGAGCAATGTTCCGTTGACGGCACAATCCACCGGCGTGCTGCCGCAACTTTCGCTTAAAAAGATGGTGATAGGAACTCTGTCATAGACGATGTCGCCCACTCTCGGTTCGACCCAGAATGTTTGCGGCGGGGAGACGTTGGTAACGGTATAGGAGGTGGAGGGGATAACGTTTAACGGTGTCCCGCCGACGTCGGTGTCGTACCAATAGAAGTCCACATCGGCGATGGGTTCTATTTCCAACAGCACGTCGGCGCCCGGACAGGCGATATATTGCAACGCCAACGGTATTACTGCTACCTCACGGTCTATCACTTTCAAGTTTAAGATGACGGTGCTGTCGCAGCCTTGCGGCGTTTGCAGGTAGAGCGTTTCGGTGATGATGCCGGCGGTTGTCAGCAATCCAAGGTCGAAGCCGAACTTGTCGTAATAGTTGCCGATGGTGTCTTCGTCGCTGATCATGTTGACGTAAACGGGATGGACGAGCAGTTTTAAAATGACGGTACTGTCGCATCCCTGATACGTCGGGACGACCTTCGTGTAGGTTTGCAATCCTGAGAAGTTTTGTTCCGGTAAGGTAAAACCGTTGCCCGTGTATGTGGCATATTGACAGACGTCGTCGTTGACGATGGTGGTTTTTTCAGGTAAAACGTTTATGTTAAATATCACCAAACTGTCGCATCCTGCCGCACTGATAAATAACAGCGTGTCTATAAATAGTCCTTCCTGATAGAGGGTGAAGTCGAAGCCGTATTGCTGAAACGGTTCGCCGGCGCAGATGTCTCCGGTGATGAGAAACTCCGCCGGTTCGACGACGGTGAGATTGAGGGTAACGGGGATGTCGCAGTTGTCGGTTTGGATGGTGGTGGTGTAGGTGCCGGATGTGGTTGCGATGATGTCGTAGGCGGTGTATGTTTCGCCTTGACATATTGTTTCGTTGAGGGTGATTGGCTCGTTGACGTCCACGACGACGGTTTGGCTTGCCGACGCCGCACATCCGGTTTCGGAACTGGAGCAGTCAATTTTTGAGGTGATGGTAACGGTGTAGGTGGTGGTTACGGCGGGACTGACGGTGATGAAACCTTCGGTGGAGCCGGTGTTCCAGAGATAGGTCAGACAGCAGTCGTAGATATAGGTGTAGGGGTAATTGCCTGGGCAGATTTGTGTTTCGGGATAATCCATGTCGTCGAGCAATGCCCAGAGGGTGATTTCCTCACCGGCAGTGCAGAGCGCCGGGTCTATCGGTTCGATGCGCACGGCGGGCGTGGGCAGGACGTTGAGCGCCAATATCACGATGCTGTCGCAATCCAACGCCGACGTGAGATGTTTTTCATAAACAAAATAACCCAGTTCGTTCTGCACGCCGAGGTTGAAGTTGTATTGGTTAAACTCCTCGCCGAGACAGACCTGTTTGTTGAGTTGGATATGGTAAGATGGTCGCGGGAATATTGGTAGGGTTGTGGAGCCGCTACCACAGCCGTTGGCGCCTTGCAGGATGAGTTCGCACGGGGTGTCGTCGGTGAAATAGAGAGTTATTTGCGGCTTGTAGATGCTTCCGACCGCCACGGCGTTGTCGGGCAGCAGCCATTGGAACCATGTGAGCGTTTCGGAGCCGAGGAAGGAGTATGTAAAGAGTTCGTCGGTGCAGGGCGACGCCTCGCCTTCGATGATGTCAGGCATTGAGAAACTGACACTGACGGTCAGTTCCAGAATGTTGTATGTGTCGCAATCGGGTGGAATGTTTCCCGTGAGGAGGGTGTCGCGCCATACGCCCGGCGGCGGCTCGATGATGTTAAAGCCGTTGTCGGTGTAATTTTCGCCGTGGCAGATGGCGGCTGTGATGTGGTTGTAGCGTTTTACGACAGTGAGGTAGAGGTTGATGACAAGGTCGTCGTCGCAGGCGGCGGGGTTGATGATTACTATTTGGTAGAAGAACTGCCCCGGCGGTTGCGGCGGCAGGTTGAAACCGTGCTGGGTGTATGTTTCGCCTTCGCAGATGGTGTCGGTGAAGTCGCCTGTCTGGATGCCGCCCGGGTTGTTGGAGACGTAGGCATAGAGGGTAAACTGACATCCCGTCGCCGCGGTGATGGTGCAGTAGATGTCTGTGTTGTTGACGTCGCCGGTGTTGAAGGTGGCAGTGTTTCCGGTAGAGCCGTCAGACCAGAGATAACTTTCGAAGTCTTCGGGTGCCGCGAGGGTGAACGTTTCGCCGAGGCACTCATCCAATTGCAGTTGGTTCGACATGCACGACGCCGTGAAGTATGCGTAGCCGAAGTGTCCACCGGCGCCGCAGTCGTAAGTGATAAACTGCACCTGCACCTCCTGGCCGACATATTTCAACAGGTCTATGCCGACGTTGGTCCAGTCGCGCCAGCGAATAGCGACTCCCACGTTTGGCTGATAGGTTTGGAAGCCAGGTATACCTGCGCCGGCGCTGACGTCGTAGTCGGCGCACGCCTCCACCAACTCGCCGTCGGCGTCGGTAACGCGCAACACAAAGCGTGGCTGTATAATGTGCTGGTGTCCGGGGTCTTCAAGCACGACCGCAAACTTGATCAGCAGCATGGCATTGTTCACGTCCACCGTGAACTTATAACTCAGCGCCTCTGCTTCGGCGTAGATCTGCTCGTTGCCGAGTTTGATGACCTGCGTCTCTCCTGCAGGCAACAGGCTGAGCGCGCCGCCGGTGTTAGGGTCGGTGCCGGGCGCCGTTATCAGCGTGTGCCTGCCGGGGACAACGCCCTCCACCGCAAACGGACCGCCGATATAGGTATAGCCGGTGTATGCCGTTACGTATGGCGAATATAAATTCGTGAAGTCGGGACAGACGGCTATTGCCGATGTGCAGAGACTTAATGCTGCGAGGAGGGTTGATAACTTTTTCATGATTTAAAGATTTAAAGATGTTGTCTGAACTGTGATTTTAGGGTGATTTGAATGATGGGCATGATTTTGCCCAGTCCCATAAGCCCTGAAAGGGCGACATCCATTGCCCATTCCATGATGACGCCCTTTCAGGGCTTGATATGGATGTTGGTTTATGGGCGTAGGGCGTTGCCCTACGCAGGGGGATGTAAGGGCTTCGCCCTTATTATTGCCCGTCATCCTGTCCATGCGATTCATCGGCTCACTCGGAGTGAACCGATGAATGCCCACCCCGTTACCCTCCGTCCCGTCATTGCGGGCAACGGCCCGCAATCTCCCGCAAACAACGGGATTGCGGGTCAAGCCCGCAATGACGGCGTGAGGCGGGGGCGCGGCGGCGTTGGGGATGGTAGAGACGTTGCGCGCAACGTCTCTACATTGCCGTCGCGCGTCGCACGCCATTGTCTGAACTGTGATGTTAGTGTGATTTAAATGATGGGCATGATTGCCCGCATACGCCTCCCTCCGGAAGGAGGGAAATTTGGATAACCCCGTGCCAGCGTAGCGCAGCACGGGGTAAATGAAGCCTCTATCCGCTGAACTCCGTAGGTGTTCAACATCCATCGCTGATAATACCGTTGAATTACGGAGTTCGGAGAGGTGTGGTGGTAGTTCCTTACCCCGAGCTGCGCCTGTCGGCTGGCACGGGGTTATCCATGTTTGCCTCCTACGGAGGCTTTTTCCGCTCCTCCTTGTTGGAAACGAGGAGGCGATGTTGTCCCGTCTCCGACGGGGGGCGTTGTGTTTATATTCTTTCATGTCTATCATTAAAATCATTTTAAAATCACAGTTCAGACTACTCCGCCACGCAACGGATGCTGAAGCCGCTCGTTCTACCGCTGCTGTTGGTCGGATACACCGCCCCATAGGAGATGTACAAGAAGGAAGCGGAGGTACCAGTAACACTGCTACTCCAGTAGTACCCGCTCGTGCCGGCGCTGCTAAGATTGCCATTGTAGTGGCTGCGGACGCCTGCGACGGGGAGGAAGATGGTGTTGCCGGTGGCGTTATCAATAAAATGATAGCCGCCGAGGGTGTAGTCCCAGTCGTGTGCTACGTAGGCTGTATTTGCCAAACTTTGAAATTCTGCATGTGTCGGTACGCGCCAGCCGCAAGGGCAGGGGTCGTTGACGGTTTTTTCGGGAGCGTTTTCTGTGCCGGCGTTCCAGAGAGCAGGGTCTTGTGGGGTGCGCCAGTCGTAAGGGGAAGTTGCCTGTCTTATAAAATATCCGCAAGGCGCGCCGGGGCAGGGAACCTGTCCATCACCGTCCAATACACTCACAGCGCCATCTGCATTGTCACCGCAAGGCGGCGAGAGGGGCCAGCAAGGGCTGTCGAGGTCTTCGTGTCCATCGCTTTTGCGTCCCCACTGAAAATATGCCCCGTATTCTTGGGGACTTGCCACAAACCCGCCGCCCACGTCTAAGTTGCGTGTCGCCCAGCAGACGCCATTTATCATCACGCAGTCCGGCACGCAACTCTGATCCGGCGCTTCCACCTTAAAGAAAAACTTGCCATAGCGCACGTTGTCGTTGTAGTTGTACCAGGTGATGGTTTTGCCGGTGCCGGTGGTTTGGTCGAAGAGGTCGCCGGTAACGGAAATGGCTTCTAACCAGTCGCACTGGTTGGGACTGTAATATAAGGTAACATCCACGGGCAGGTCGCTTACCAGGTCGTAGGTTACGACCACCTCTCCGGGGCAGGAGAAGTCGGCATGCGTGGCGACGGCGGCGGAGGGGGAGGAGGGAGGGAAATATCCCACGATGATGGCGTCCCAGCCGCCTTTTCCCGTGATGCCTGCCCAGTCGCCGGTGCCGAACTCGGTTGCATATCCTGCCGCCACAACGCCATCGGCAACAGCCGTAACGGCATTATAAATGTCTTCGTTGCTTCCGCCTAAGTTCTTTTTCCATACCACATTGCCATCATTATCGTACTTTACAATAATAGCATCCATGTCGCCTTTTCCCGTAACGCCCATCCAGTCGCCGTTGCCGAAAGAGTCGATATACGAATGTCCCACTGCCACAACGCCATCAGAAACAATAGTAACGCCATAATAATAATCAGCGCTACTCCCACCAAAGTTCTTTTTCCATAACACATAGCCGTCATTGTCATATTTCACAATAATAGCATCATAGTAGCCTTGTCCCGTCACGCCCGTCCAGTCGCCGTTGCCGAAAGAGCCGACAGCCGAACGTCCCACTGCCACGACACCATCGAAAGCAACCGTAACACCATCATACCTGTCATCGCTGCTCCCACCGAAGTTCTTTTTCCATACCACATCACCACTGTTGTTGTACTTTACAATAACAGCGTCCATGTAGCCGTTTCCCGTGAAGCCTGCCCAGTCGCCGTTGCCGAAAGAGCCGGAATACGAATATCCCACTGCCACAACGCCATCGGAAACAGCCATAACGGCGTTATAATAATCTCTGTCGCTCCCGCCAAAGTTCTTTTTCCATACCACATTGCCGTCATTGTCGTACTTTACAATAATAGCATCCACGTCGCCTTTTCCCGTAACGCCCGTCCAGTCGCCGTTGCCGAAAGAGTCGGGTTGAGAATATCCCGCCGCCACAATGCCATCGGAAACAGCCGTAACGGCATTATACCTGTCTTCGCCGCTCCCGCCAAAGTTCTTTTTCCATACCACATCGCCGTTGTTGTCGTATTTTACAATAATAGCATCATAGTAGCCTTGTCCCGTCACGCCCGTCCAGTCGCCGTTGCCGAAAGAGTCGAGATACGAATATCCCGCTGCCACAATGCCATCGGAAACAGTCGTAATGGCATAATATATGTCAGTGCTGCTCCCACCGAAGTTCTTTCTCCATAACGCATCGCCATTGAGGTTGTACTTTACAATAGTAGCGTCATATGCGATGCTGCCTTTTCCTGTAACGTCCACCCAGTCGCCGGTGCCGAAAGAACTGGCATATGAATATCCTCCGGCCACAACGCCATCGGAAACAGCAGTAACGGCGTTATAAAAATCAGCGCCGATCCCCCCAAAGTTCTTCTTCCATGCCACATCCTGCGCCGAAGCCGAGGCGAGGCTCAGGGCAAGGAGGAGGATTTGCGATATGCGATGTGCGATGTGCGACTTGCTCCTCCTCGTTTCCAACGAGGAGGCAATGTCTTTTCGTTTCCGACGAGTTTCCATAACATTATCTATTTGGCATTCTGTCATTTTATTTCGACGCTGCAAAGGTACAAATTTTTATTCTTTCATGTCTATCATTAAAATCATTTTAAAATCATTGTAGAGACGTTGCGCGCAACGTCTCTACTCCGCCACGCAACGGACACTGAAGCCGTTCGCCCTGTTGTTGCTGTTGTTCACGTAGAAGTTGCCGCTGTAGAAGTACAAGTAGAAAGCGTAGCTACCGTTAGGAGTACTGCTCCAGTAGTGCCCGGCCGTGCCGGCGTTGTAGAGCGCGCCATTGTTGCTGTTGCGGTAGCCGGCGGCGGGGAGAAAGAGAGAGGCGTTGGTGGCGTTGTCGGTAAGAAGATAGCCATTAACTCCATTTTTCGTAGTCCATAGCCACGTTACATAAGTTTCATTTACTAACTTGTCAAAGTCTGCTTTCGTTGGCACCCGCCAGCCGCAAGGACAGGGGTCGTTGACGGTTTTTTCGGGAGCGCTTTCTGTGCCGGCGTTCCAGAGGGTACCGTCTTGTGGGGTACGCCAGTCGTAAGGGGAAGAATCACCTGTTATAAACTTCCCTATGTAACTCCCGGCAGGCTGCCCATCGCCGTCCAAGTCCCCGCCGGATATGGGACCCGTGACGGTTGGACTGCTACTGTCCTCATGCCCGTCGGATTTGCGTCCCCATTGAAAATATGCGCCATAGTCTTCGAAATTGTCCACAAACCCGCCGCCCACGTCCAGGTTGCGTGTTGCCCAGCAGACGCCATTTATCATCACACAGTCCGGCACGCACTGATCCGGTGCTTCCACTTTAAAGAAGAACTTGCCATAGCGCACATTGTCGTCGTAGTTGTACCAGGTGATGGTTTTGCCGGTGCCGGTGGTTTGGGCGAAGAGGTCGCCGGTTACGGAGATTGCCTCTAACCAGTCGCACTGGTTGGGGCTGTAGTAGAGGGTAACGTCCACGGGCAGGTCGCTGACTAAGTCGTAGGTTACGACGACCTCTCCGGGGCAGGAGAAGTCGGCTTGCGTGGCGACGGCGACGGAGGGGGGAGTGTCAAAATATTTCACGATGATGGCGTCCCCGCCGCCATTTCCCGTAAAACCTGCCCAGTCGCCATTGCCGAAAGAGGTGGGACCCGAATAATTCGCTGCCACGATGCCATCGGGGACAGTAGTAACAGCAAAATAATAATCAATGTCGTTACCGCCGAAGTTCTTTTTCCATATCACATCGCCGCTGTGGTTGTACTTTACAATAATAGCATCAAAGCCGCCATTTCCCGTAAAACCTGCCCAGTCGCCATTGCCGAAAGACCCGAAATATGAATATCCTGTTGCCACGATGCCATCGAAAACAGTAGTCATGGATCTATAAGAATCAGCGCTACCGCCGCCGAAGTTCTTTTTCCATACCACATCGCCACTGTGGTCGTACTTTACCATAATAGCATCATCGCTGCCTTGTCCTGTAACGCCTGCCCAGTCGCCGTTGCCGAAAGAAGTGAAATATGAATTGCCTCCTGCCACGATACCATCGGAAACAGTCATAACGGTATAATAATAATCAGTATTGCTTCCACCGAAATTCTTTTTCCAAACCACATCGCCATTGTGGTCATATTTTACAATAATAGCGTCGGCGCTGCCTTTCCCTGTAACACCCGTCCAGTCGCCGTTGCCGAAAGAGTTAGAATGCGAATATCCTGCCGCCACGACGCCATCGGAAACAGTTGTAACGGCATAATAGATGTCTTCACTGCTCCCGCCAAAATTCTTTTTCCAGACCACATTGCCGTCGTTGTTGTACTTTACAATGATGGCGTCATCGCTGCCGTTTCCCGTAATACCCGTCCAGTCGCCGTTGCCGAAAGCAGCCGACGAACCCACCGCCACAATGCCATCGGAAACAGTAGTAACGGCATTATACACATCAGAGGCGCTACCGCCAAAGTTTTTTTTCCATACCACATTGCCAGCGTTGTCGTATTTTACCATAATAGCGTCCTCATAGCCTTGTCCCGTAACACCCATCCAGTCACCGTCGCCGAAAATAAAGGCATATCCCGCCGCCACAATACCATCGGAAACAACCGTAACGGCATTATACACATCGGGGGCGCTACCCCCAAAGTTTTGTTTCCATTCCACACCACCACTGTTGTTGTACTTTACAATAATGGCGTCATCGCCGCCATTTCCCGTAACACCCGCCCAGTCGCCGGCGCCGAAAGCAGCCGACGAACCCACCGCCACAATGCCATCGGAAACAGCCGTAACGGCATAATACCCATCCGTGCCATTCCCCCCAAAGTTCTTCTTCCAAGCCACCTCCTGCGCCGAAGCCGTGGCAAGGCTCAGCGTCAAAACGAGGATTTGCGATATGCGATGTGCGATGTGCGACTTGCGATGTGCGCCCCCCCTCCTTTGGAGGGGGCAGGGGGAGGTGCGATGGGTAATTGTCTGAACTGTGATTTTAATGTGATTTAAATGATGGGCATGATTTGAATCCTTCGGATTCACGTTGCTATTCCCCCGTCCCGTCATTGCGGGCTTGACCCGCAATCCCGTTGTTTTCGGGAGATTGCGGGTCAAGCCCGCAATGACGACACACGCACCGGAAGCGCTTCCAACGGTCTTGTGTCTAACAGTCTTGTGTCTATCTTCCATGGCATTCTGTTATTTTATTTCAACGCTGCAAAGGTAGTAAATTTTATTCTTTCATGTCTATCATTAAAATCACATTAAAATCATCGTTCAGACTACTCCGCCACGCAACGAATGCTGTAGCCGGATGATCGGACGTGGTCTTGACCCGTGATACAGAAACCGCTGGCAAAATACAAACCGCGGGAATATGAGACGACATTGGAAATGCCGCTGCTCCAATAAGACCCCTGCGTGCCGACGTTGCTAAACCCGCCACCGGTGTTGTCGCGGTGGCCGCCGGCGGGAAGGAAGATGGTGTTGTTTGTGTTGTTGTCGGTGAAAAGGAGTCCGTAAACGCCATTTTGGGGGATCCAGTTGCGTTTTACATAAGTTAGGTCAATTAAACTGTTCAGTTCTTCCAGTGTCGGCAGGCGCCAGCCGCAGGGACAGGGGTCGTTGACGGTTTTTATGGGCGCGTTGTATGTGCCGGCGTCCCAGAGAAAATTGTCTGAAGGGGTGCGCCAGTCGTAAGGGGAAGGATTGTTTGCTATAAACTTCCCGATATAACTTCCGGCAGGCTGCCCGTCGCCGTCCAAGTCCCCGCCGGATATGGGACCCGTGACGGTTGGACTGCTACTGTCTTCATGCCCGTCGGACTTGCGTCCCCACTGAAAATATGCCCCGTATTCTTGGGAACTTGCCACAAACCCGCCGCCCACGTCTAAGTTGCGTGTTGCCCAGCAGACGCCGTTTATCATCACACAGTCCGGCACGCACTGCTCCGGCGCTTCCACCTTAAAGAAGAACTTGCCATAGCGCACGTTGTCGTTGTAGTTGTACCAGGTGATGGTTTTGCCGGTGCCGGTGGTTTGGGCGAAGAGGTCGCCGGTTACGGTGATTGCCTCTAACCAGTCGCACTGGTTGGGACTGTAGTAGAGGGTAACGTCCACGGGCAGGTCGCTCTCCAAGTCGTAGGTTACGACGACCTCTCCGGGGCAGGAGAAGTCGGCGTGCGTGGCGACGGCGGCGGAGGGGGGACTGTCAAAATATTTCACGATGATGGCGTCATCGTCGCCTTTTCCTGGAATGCCCTCCCAGTCGCCATTGCCGAAAGCGTTCAGAGATGAAATTCCCGCTGCCACTACGGCATCAGAAACAGTCGTAATGGCTTGATAAACATTAGCGTCGTTGCCGCCAAAATTCTTTTTCCATTCTATGTCGCCGTTGTTGTCATATTTTACAATAATAGCATCCTCGAAGCCTTTTCCCGTCACGCCCGTCCAGTCGCCGGTGCCGAAAGAACCGGCTGTTGAATATCCCACAGCCACGATGCCATCGGAAACATCCGTAACGGCATTATACCCATCAATACCGCTTCCGCCAAAATTCTTTTTCCACATCACATCGCCGTCATTGTCGTATTTTACGATAATAGCGTCATCGCCGCCTTTTCCTGTAACGCCCGTCCAGTCGCCGGTGCCGAAAGAGCTGGCTTGAGAATATCCCACAGCCGCAATGCCATCGGCAACAGCCGTAACAGCCCAATACAAGTCACTGCCGCTTCCGCCAAAGTTCTTTTTCCATACCACATCGCCGCTGTGGTCGTATTTCACAATAATAGCATCAGAGCTACCTTTTCCCGAAATGCCCATCCAGTCGCCGGTGCCGAAAGAGCCGGCTGTTGAATATCCCACAGCCACGATGCCATCGGAAACAGTAGCAACGGCTTGATAATAATCATTGCCGCCACTGCCAAAATTCTTTTTCCATACTACATTGCCGTTGTTGTCATATTTTACAATGATGGCATCCGTAGCGCCTTTTCCCGAAACGCCTGCCCAGTCGCCGGAACCAAAAGAGTTCGCCCATGAATATCCCACAGCCACGATGCCATCGGCAACAGCCGTAACAGCCCAATACAAGTCACTGTCGCTTCCGCCAAAGTTCTTTTTCCATACCACCTCGCCGTCGTTGTCGTACTTTACAATAATAGCATCATTGCCGCCTTTTCCCAGAACGCCCGTCCAGTCGCCGTTGCCGAAAGAGCCGGAAATTGACCATCCCACCGCCACGACGCCATCGGAAATAGTAGTAACGGCGTAATAAATATCAGAGCTACTGCCACCAAAATGCTTGTTCCATGCCACATTGCCGCTGTGGTCGTATTTTATGATAATAGCATCCTGCCCGCCTTTTCCCGTAACGCCCACCCAGTCGCCGGTACCGAAAGAGCTGATATCCGAATTTCCCACTGCCACAACACCATCGGAAACAGTAGCAAGAGCATAATACGCATCAAGGGCGCTTCCCCCAAAGTTCTTCTTCCAAGCCACCTCCTGCGCCGAAGCCGTGGCGAGGCTCAGGGCAAGGAGGAGAATTTGCGATATGCGATGGGTAATTGTCTGAACTGTGATTTTAATGTGATTTAAATGATGGGCATGATTGGATTGCATAAAAATCCTGTCAATCCTTAAATCATGAAAATCATGGTTCAGACAATTAACGCTGGATTGCTTCGCTACGCTCGCAATGACGACACACGCACCGGAAGCACCTCCAACGGTCTTGTGTCTAACAGTCTTGTGTCTATCTTCCATGGCATTCTGTTATTTTATTTCAACGCTGCAAAGATAGTGAATTTTTTATTACCTTTGCCGACAAAAAGTAAAACAGATGGAGCGTTGGTTTACAGAGATATTACGAGACCCGGTTTCTTCGGATGTTTTGGAAGATGACGGCGGTTTGTTATGCAATGCCGTAACGAAACAAAGTTATCCGGTGCGTCGGCAGATTCCCGTTTTCACCGAAGGCAGGGCAGCGGATGTTACGACCGAGTTGCACACAAAGTCGAACAGCCGTTTCGACTACATCGCCCATTATGAAGCCGATGCGGAGGTCTTCGATTACTGTTCTCCGCACCTCTCCCCGTCGGCAAACGCCGAAGAAACCATTTTGAGGAAGATGATAGCGAAGAACATTCCCCGCGACGCCACATTGTTGTTGGATGTGGGATGCGGCTCGGCGTGGTTTGCCGGACATTTCGTCCCTACGGGGAAAAGGGTGGTTTCGTTGGATGTTTCGTTTGTCAACGCCTCCAAAGCCATGACGTTGACGTCGGCGTCCAACCATGCCGCCGTGGTTGCCGATGTCTATCGGTTGCCGTTTGGGGAGAACACCTTTGACGCCATCGTCGCGTCGGAAATCATTGAGCATCTCTACGACCCCGCGCTGTTTGTGCAAAAGTTGATACACATCTTAAAACCCGGCGGCAAGTTAATCATCACGACGCCCCACAACGAACCCATAGAATACAACCTCTGCGTCCATTGCAACAGACCCACACCCCGAAATGCCCATCTACATTCGTTCAACAGGGAAAAAATAGAGCAAATCGTAGCGACAGTTCCCACAAAAGAGGTTAAAATAAAACTATTCAACAACACGTTATTGATGAAATTACGGCTTCACTTATTGCTGAAAAAGACGTTTGTATGGCGAATGTTGGATGCCATGACAAATAAAGTATTTAAAAAAGCCAAACGGATAATGGTTGTTTTGACGAAAAAAGATGTATCTTTGCAGACTAAATACAGAAAAAAATATCAATGATTTACAAATAATATCGTTATGGAAACTTTTGCAATAAGATACAACCCTAAAAACATGGTGATAACAAAATTCCTTGAGGCACTCTCCGGCATGAGAGGTGTAGAAGTATTACAAACTGAGAATGAATTTACTCTTGAGGATTTGCAAGAAATAGAAAAAGCACGAAAGTCAGATATTTGTAAAGATATAACTAAATTAGAAGAGTTATTAATATCCAAATTATGATTGTTGTATATTCAAAAGCGCTTGAAAAGAAAATCGAAAAAATGACTGATAAGGTTGCAATTAAGCGATTATTGGTCCTTATAAAACTTTTAAAAGAAGCCAAGAGTTTAAGAGAGATACCGGATGTGCTTCCCATAAAAGGAGCGCCGGGGCTTTATAGAATAACAACAGGCGATTATCGCTTAATTATTGAACCTGTTAAACACGAGGTAATAGTTATCTTGTTAATAGACTACCGTAAACGAAACGAAAAAACATACAAAGGACTTAATTAATTACTGTACAATCTACATGGAAAAAGAAGAAAGAAGACGTATTGCTATCGGCTGCGACCACGCAGCGTTTATGTTAAAGGAATCGGTAAAGAAACATTTGCAGGCTGCGGGTTACGAGGTGTGCGATTACGGATGTTTTTCGAGTGAGTCGGTGGATTATCCCGACATGGTACACCCGTTGGCGAGCGACGTCAACGACGGAAAGATAGCGCGCGGGATTGTGTTGTGCGGCTCCGGCATCGGCGTGAGCATGGTCGCCAACAAATATCCGAAAGTACGTTGCGCCTTATGCTGGAACGTCGAATTAGCCCGACTGTGCCGTCAACATAACGACGCCAACATGTTGGCGTTGGGAGCGCGATTCATCCCCGAAAAAGAGGCGTTGGAGATAGTGGACACGTTTTTGAATACACCTTTTGAGGGAGGACGACACCAAGGACGAGTTGATAAGATATAAAAAAGATGTATCTTTGCACTTTGATAGATAAACAGATGGAAGAGAAAGTAATGGATAAAACGATTAGCGATAAAATAAGTTTTATCAGTTTCATCGTTCCTGCGTTTGCAGAAGCATATAAAATGCCTGTACCTGCTGCGTTTAAGTACCTGAAAAAGTACGGCGGTTGGGATTTTCTAAACAAACATTGGTGGGCTTTGCATACAGATAATGACATTTGGGCTATTCACGATATTTACCAAATTTGCTATAAAAACGGAGGAATGAGGTAATGAAAGTGTATCATGGCAGTTATATGAAAGTTGATAAAATTGATTTATCAAAAAGCAAGCCGAATAAGGATTTCGGCAAAGGCTTTTATGTAACAAAATTCCGTAACCACGCCGAAGAGTGGGCAAAGACCATTGGCGAAAAAAACGGAACGGATGGTTTTGTAAGTGAATTTGACTTTTCCGAAAATGATTTTACAAAATCCATTTGCAAAATCAAACGTTTTGATGCCTATAATGAAGAATGGCTTGATTTTGTAGTGCAAAACAGAAATAAAAACAGCGAAACGCCTACCCATGACTACGATATTGTAATCGGTCCTGTGGCAAATGATAAAGTTCAAAACACATTACGACTTTATCTGAAAGGGAAAATTGCTAAAGAAAAGTTCCTGAAAATGCTTACACACCACGAAGAAACGCATCAAATTTGCTTTTGTACTTTAAATTCATTGCAAACCATTGACAGAATAGATGACACACCCACTTATGAAATAGTGATGATTTCCGAACCGATTATTGAAAAATTGATGGCAAATTTTAACTTGGATGCAGATAAAGCAACAAATTTGTTTTTCGATTCCGACACTTACAGTAAACTGTCTGATGCTGAAATCAAACTTTACGAAAAAGATTGGACTGAGGTATATAAATTGCTGTTGAGCGAACTAAAATTGTAAATATAACACAGAAAAACCTGCCCACAATATAACGGAACATGACAAATTGCAGCGAACTCATAATATTCAGAATTGTTGACAGCCATTTTCAGAACATGGCGTCGGTACTTGTTTTGAAGGAGTTGGACGGGGACAAGCATTTGCCGGTCTTCATCGGCGAGAACGAGACGAAAGCCATTCTACTGGCGTTGGAAGAGGCTAAGATAAAACGTCCGTTGACCCACGACCTGTTTGTAAACTTCATGCACGCCGTCCGGTGTTCGTTGAAGTATGTATTGATTTACCGCTTTTTCGAGAGCATCTATTACGCGCGGCTCTATTTTGCGGATGAAAACAAGAACGAGTTTTTTGTCGAATCGCGCCTTTCCGATGCCGTTGCCATTGCGTTGCGCTGTAAAGTCTCTGTCTTTGCCAACGAGGAAGTGCTGGAAGAAGCCGGCATTTCGAGTTCGCAAATGAAAGAAGGCGACACGGACTATGACCTGCCGGACGACCGGGACGACGAAACATCGTTATCGAACTACGACACCCAAGCGCTTGAAACCATATTGCAGGAAGTCGTCGAGAACGAAGATTTTGAAAAAGCCTCCCTGATACGAGATGAAATTAACAGAAGAAAAAAGATATAATTATGTTTAGTTTTTTAGAAGAATTTACTCCCATAGCGCGTGGTTTGTTGGGGATTGTCGTCTTGCTCGCCATCGCATTCCTTTTGAGCAAAAACAGAAAAGCCATCAACTGGAAGACCGTCTTAATAGCGCTCGGCTTGCAGATACTTTTAGCGGTCTGTATCTTATACGTGCCGTTTGTCCGGATTATTTTTGAAGTGGCAGGAAAGATGTTTGTCAAAATTCTGGATTTCACCAGAGATGGCAGCGAGTTTTTATTCGGGTCAATGCTCGACACCCACTCCTACGGCTATATCTTCGCCTTGCAGGTGCTTCCGACCATCATTTTCTTTTCGGCGATCACCAGTTTGTTGTTTTATCTGGGCGTGGTGCAGGTGATAGTAAAAGGGATGGCGTGGTGTATGACCAAAACCATGAAACTCTCCGGTGTGGAGAGTCTTTCGTTGGCGGGGAATATCTTTCTGGGACAGACCGAAGCGCCGTTGTTGGTCAAAGCCTACCTTCCCAAAGTGAACGCCTCGGAGTTGTTTATGATCATGAGCGGCGGAATGGCAACGATGGCGGGCGGCGTGTTGGCGGCTTACATCGGACTGCTCGGCGGCGACGATCCCGTCATGCGTGCCGAGTTTGCCAAACATCTCCTGTCGGCGTCGGTCATGGCGGCGCCGGGCGTGGTCGTCATGTCGAAAATCATCATGCCGCAGACAGAACCCGTCAATCCCGACCTGACCGTCTCCAAAGAAAAAGTGGGCAGTAATATCTTAGACGCCTTCTCCAACGGCACGACGGAAGGATTAAAACTCGCCGTCAACGTCGCCGGAATGTTGTTGACGTTTATCGCATTCATCGCGCTTGTCAATTACGTCTTAGGCGGACTTATCGGCAACTGGACAGGGTTAAACGAACAGGTTAACGCCATCTCACACGGGCAGTTTTCGCAACTCTCGTTGCAGTTTATCTTAGCGTATGCCTGTGCACCCTTGATGTGGCTTATCGGCGCACCCTCGTCCGACATCTTTCTTCTCGGACAACTCTTGGGAGAGAAAACCATCATCAACGAATTTATCGGCTACGCCAGTTTGAACAACATGAAAATCAATGCGATGTTATCAAGTCCCAAGTCGGTTATCATCGGCACCTACCTGCTGTGCGGATTTGCCAACTTCGCCTCCATCGGCATCCAGATAGGCGGCATCGGCTCACTGGCGCCAAACAAAAGAGGCGACCTCTCCAAATTAGGACTGAAAGCGCTCATCGCCGCCGCCATGACTGCGCTCCTCTCGGCGACAATCATCGCTGCGATATGGAATTAATTTTACAAAAAAATGAAACAATACCTTGACCTCTTAGACCACGTCCTGAAAAACGGCGTCCGTAAGGAAGACCGCACCGGAACAGGAACCATCAGCGCCTTCGGCTATCAGATGCGTTTCGACATGAGCGCCGGATTCCCGCTGCTGACCACAAAGAAACTGCATCTGAAATCCATCATCTACGAACTGCTCTGGTTCTTGCGCGGCGACACCAACATCCGCTATCTGAACGAACACAACGTCTCAATTTGGAACGAATGGGCTGACGAAAACGGAGACCTCGGTCCCATTTACGGACATCAATGGCGGTCGTGGCGCGGCGCCGACGGCACAACCGTTGACCAGATAAAAAACGTAATCCGTTCCATCACCACCGACCCCGACTCCCGCCGTCATATCGTCAGCGCATGGAACGTGGGCGAGTTGGATAAGATGGCGTTGCCGCCCTGCCATATCCTGTTTCAGTTTTGGGTTGCCGATGGGAAACTGTCGTTGCAGTTGTACCAGCGGAGTTGCGACATCTTTTTGGGCGTTCCGTTCAACATCGCCTCCTACGCCATCCTGTTGCTGATGATGGCGCAGGTTACCGGACTGAAAGCGGGAGAATTTATCCACACCTTAGGCGATGCCCATATCTATCTCAACCACCTCGAACAGGTCAAAACCCAACTATCGCGACAACCCCGTCCCTCGCCTACCCTGAAAATAAACCCGGAACGAACCTCTATCTTTGAGTTTCAATACGAAGATTTTATATTAGAAAATTACGACCCGCACCCCCATATTAAAGGAGACATTGCAGTGTGATGATAAATCCCCCCAAAGTTCAATACCCCTCAAACCATTCGTCGTCGTCGGAGCGTTTCAGTTTTTTATCATAATCAATATATCCCTTTTTCGGAATGGCTATTTCATACTCTTTGCCCGATTTGTTGGGTAATGTGCTGCTACGCAACCATGGGTTTAACTCTTTCAGTACGATGTAGGGCGTTTGCTGTTCTATGGCGAAGTCCACCAACGAGTTAACGGTGGTATCCACTTTCAGGTTTTCGGTCGGGATGACGGGATAGAGATCGCTCTTTTTGATGTAGAAACCGTATTCTATCGGGTTTTCCATGATGTATTTCAACGCGATGATGCGATAGACGTAGCGGGCGGTTTCCTGGTTGAAGACCATGTCGTAGTAGTTTTCGATTTTTTGAGCGTCTATGGTGGAATTAACGCGCCCATTGCCGGCGTTGTATGCGGCGGCGACCAACTCCCAGTTTTTGTAGTTGCGATACGACTTGCTCAGATAATCACACGCCGCCTGCGTGGCTTTTTCCAAATGGTAACGCTCGTCTATGTCGTCGTTGATTTCCAAGCGGTACTCCTTGCCCGTCTCTTTCAGAAACTGCCAAAACCCTTCTGCCTTGGCGGGAGAAACGACGTTGCGCAGTCCGCTTTCGGCAACGGCTAAGTATTTCATGTCGTCGGGGATGTTGTTCTTCTTCAAAATCGGCTCAATGACGGGGAAGAAGCGGTTGGCGCGTTTGATGATTTGCAGCGTCGTCCCGTGCATGTAACAGTTGGTTATCAACTCTCTTTCAAACGCTTCTTGGACGTAGAAAAAATTCATCGGCACCTCTTTCCCGCAGAAAGTTACCTTTTCGGGCAGCGGAACATCGTAAATCCGCTGCAAAACCTCCTCATCGGACGTTGAGACGACATATATCGTGTCTATCCGACTTTGCTGAATGCTATCCGTCTCCGACGGTTTGCCATTGCTGCCCAACAATAAAAAAAACGACAGCATCAAAACTGCTCCCAAAAGGATAAAAAAGCCATATTTTTTTATATTCATAGTACAAAGTTTTAATGATTTCTAATTAAATTACATCCCGTCATTGCGAGCGTAGCGAAGCAATCCAGAGTAGAAGCCTTTTTAACCACAAAGGGCACTAAGTACACACAAAGGCACACAAAGAGAATATACTGTTTAGCAACATTTTGTACTCTTTGTGAAAATCCTTTGCGACCTTTGTGGTAAAAAAAGGCAAAGCCAATGACGCCACGCATGCCTGCAATGTAACTTGTAACCCGTAACCCATAACTCATAACTCACAACTTTTAAACAGCGGCGCCGCCGCATCTTTCTCCGAAAGGATGGGATGTGCCACGCCCCAGTCAATATTCAAATCGGGGTCGTCCCAGCGGATGATCCCTTCGCTTTCTTTATGATAAACATTGGTGCATTTGTATTGAAACACCGTGTTCTCTTCTAATGCGACAAAGCCATGGGCGAAGCCCTCCGGAATCCAGAACATCAGCCGGTTCTCGCCGCTCAGCAACACCGACTGCCATTTTCCGTAGGTCGGCGAGTTTTTTCGCAAGTCCACCGCCACGTCCAACGCTACGCCATGCGCCACGCTCACCAACTTCCCCTGCGCGTAGGGCGGTTTCTGAAAGTGTAATCCCCGCAAGACGTGCTTTTTGGAGACGGAACAGTTGTCCTGCGCAAAATGCGTGGGCAGTCCGTGTTGTGCGAAGACGTCGCGGTTGAATGTCTCTAAAAACATCCCTCTGTCGTCCTGAAAGACGTCGGGGGTGATGATGAGCAAGTCTGCTATTTTGGTTTTATCGAGTTTCATGGTATTATCTGTTTTGATTTTTCTGTCAATTTCATCATTTTCTCAAAATCGCCGATGTAGTTTCTATCTTGAACAATCCGAAATTCGGTATATTCCGCTAATGCTTTTTCGTCGGCGTGTTCTTTGCTTATTTTTCCTAAGCCTTTGAGCAAAGGAAGATTATTCAAATTCATAAAGCCATTCATAAATTCAATCCATTGTTGCATGGTAGTAGGGAGACGCTGTTCAGCGCGAAGTTCCGCCATGTCTAAAAAAGCAGAAACAATCAGCGCTAACCGTTTCAATTCGTTTTCGTCAAGATAGTTTTTTGCAACGGTAACGTCGGTTCTAATAATTTTTCCATCGGGGGCATATTTCCATGTTGTTAAACCCATGTTGTTTTTGGTTTTGTCTGCGCGGTCGAAGATGATTTCCGCCGCAGTACCGCCGGCAATAGCAAAGTGAAGTTGATTTTGAATAAAAGCAAAAAAATGTCTGGCAATCTCGCTGTTCTTGTCATAATCGGAAGCAAGAGCAAAAATATCGGTGATTTTCAGGTAAATACGCCGTTCCGAGAGGCGAATTTCGCGGATACGTTCCAGCATTTCCCTAAAATACGATTCGTCGAATTTGCTGCCATGCTTAAATCGGTCATCGTTGATAACGAACCCTTTCTGAATGTATTCGTGTAAAACGCGCGTAGCAAACTTCCTGAACTGCGTGGCTTTGTGAGAGTTAACACGATAGCCAACGGAGATAACCATATCGAGGTTGTAAAAATCAATATCACGCGTTACTTCACGAGCGCCTTCAGTTTGAACTCGCCGAATTTTTCGGCGAGTTGGATTTTCATCCAATTCATTCGATTTGTAAATATTTCCGATATGGTCACTGATCGTTCGTGCATCAACATCGAAAAGTTGTCCCATCGTCTCTCGGCTCAACCACATATTATCATCAACAAAATAGACCTCCACCTCAGTTTCGCCTTTTTCATTGGTATAAAAAGCCAATCCAACACGTTCAGGTATTTCCGTATTGGATTTTCTGCGCCATTCGACAAGTTGGCTGTCTATTGTTTGCGGTACGTTCTGTGTTTGTGTTTTCGCCATGGTATTTTTACTTTTACCATTCAGGATTTATAACATCTTCAAAATATAATTTTACACCGTCTTTTTCCCAAATACTATATGCTATGGTATATGCTCCGCTATCGTCAAACATGTGTCGCTCTTTTCCTCCGAAAAATCCTAATGCTCCTTTTATAACATAATCATCTTCGGGGCTTACTATTTTTATTGCAGTTTCTTTTGTTCTTCCGTCTCCTGTTGAAAAAATTGCAGATAGTAAATTTCTAAATCTTTGAGAAATATACTCGTTGTCAACATATTTTTTTTGTTTATCTATGCAAATCGAAGTATGTAGTAGAACCGTTAAATCAACAGAATTTCTATCAAGCATAACCTTCCCAAGTTCAATAACTTTCTTACAATTCCCATTCATTGCGGCTCTATCAAAGTCTGCTCGCTCCGGGTTTCTCACAAAAGACAATCCACCATCTATTCGTTTGTAATGTGTCTGAAAAACTTCTCCATAATAGAGATAAAAACAATCTTCTTCTGTAATATCGGCAGGATTTGTCTTGATTTTCTCTAACAAGTTGGGATAAAAATACTGACTGGTCGAATCTGTAACTGCCGATTTTATTTTAGAATGAAAATCAATTGAAGCATTCTCTTGGGCATATATTTCCAAAGTAATACAGGATAATAAGAAAAAAAATATTGTTCTGCTCATCTTGTTTATATTTTTAATTTATTGTGATATTATATATTTTATTTGCGGCAAAGGTAATACTATTTTTTCAATTTTCAACTGTGACAACTTTTCTGTCAATTTCATCATTTTCTCATTTTTTCAGTATCCAAATCCCTGCTTTATCAGACCCTTTGCGTTCCAATACTCCTAATTGTTTCAATTTTTCAATGTTCCGATAAACCGTGGATTCATTGATTTTCATTTTCTTGGCAATTTCCGATTGTGAAATACCGTTATCTTTTGCTATAATTGCCAAAATCTTCTCTTGTGTTTTTAATAATTTTACACCTGCATTTACACCTGCATTTACACCTGCACCCTCTATTTCATTCTTCTGATATTTTTCTTTAAACTCTGCCGTCGCCTGCTTAATTGCCGAAAGCATAAATTGTGCAAAAATACCACTATCGTTATGGTGGGTAGAGCGCCTCAATGCACGATAATATTCTTGCTGATTGTGTGCAATAATGCTTTCAACAGGCAGCCAAGCAAAAACAGGATTTTCCTGATACAGTAAAAGCGTCTGCCACATTCTGCCCATTCGTCCGTTGCCATCGCTGAACGGGTGGATAAATTCAAATTCGTAATGAAAAATACAACTTTTTACTACTTGTGGAAGTTTTGCATTTTTTGCCCAATCAAGTAGTTGGCTCATTAACAACGGCACTCTTTGTTGAGGCGGCGCTATATGAATAGGCACTTTCCCATCAAAAACTCCAACGCCGGCATTACGGTATTTCCCTGCATCTGTTATCAAACCATTCATAAGCAAACCGTGTTGTCTCAATAAATCCTTTTCTTTGTAAGGGTTACATTCCAACAACTCGTCGTAGGCAACAATGGCGTTTTTCACTTCCAAAATATCTTTTTGAGGTCCCAATACGTGTTTTCCTTCTACAATATCCGTAACTTGCTCTAATGTCAAACTGTTTGCCTCAATCCATAATGACGAATGAATGGTCTTTATCCTGTTCTCCTTTCGCAGTTGCGGTGTCAATGCTTTTTCTCGGATAATGTCTATCCGTTCCAAATCTGCCGCTATCTCGTAAGCAGAATTTAAAATTTCGGGGGTGATTGTGAATATTGGGGTGTAGGGTTCCATATTATTTATTGCAGATTAGTAATCATATTCGAGACATTAACAATTCATACGTATTTTTGGTGGTTTCTTTTACATCTAAATCATAGATTTATTTTTTTGCAAAGATAGCGTTTTTCATTCAATTTCTGTTTGCATTGTTGTGGGTCTTGAAATTTGAGCGTGTCGAAATTTTCATTTACTTTTGAGGACATAATAAAATCATGAAAATGAATACAAATAAAAGAGCCAATAAAATAAAAATTTGATGACAAGGTTTTATTTTCCACAAATCATAACTTTCAGGCATTGTATTTAGATTTTTCCACCCTTCACACCATTTGGATGGGCTACCGTTACTTGCTAATTTTTCAACTTCGTGAAAATAATTAAGTGATATTCCTTTTAAAAGAAATATTGCCGATATAATTCCAATAATGCAAATAAGGCTACAACAATTTGAATTGCCAGAGTAATTGTTTCCTACCCATCCTAACCATAAAAAAAGTGCTGTCCCTCCCCCCTCAATTATAATTTTATATTTATTCATTATCTGTAGTTTTTTACCAAATCCTTATTAAAGTCATTAAAATTTTTAGTATCTTTCTTACTTAAAATATACTGTCTTGTGTTGCTATTTATTTGCCCCCCTTTTTTAATAAATTCTACTATCTCTTCTAAATTACGTTTTGTTCGGGCATCATCTCCTGTCAAATCATGTTGAAGATTGTCTATTTTGTCTCTAATTATTCTAACTACTGTTTGATTGTCACTATCTGAAAGACAATTTTTTAGAGCAGGTATCATTTTAGCCTCAAAATAGTCTTTTTGAAGAATTTCTCTTCCAAAATATCCTTTGTGTACACACTTACATTCAGGAAAATTTTCTGCTTTGTATTTTTCTAATTCATCACAATATTTTTCATTATTATCTATTAAGTCTTTACTCATAAAAACAACAGGCAAAGGCTTTTCAAGTTTTTTATTAATTTCTGTTGCGAAAACTACTCCTGATTTGCTCTCAAATTGTGCTCCCAATTTATAGTCCATTAGTATTAGTTCAATTTTATTGTCATTTATGCGTTGAACTATGTTATTAGAACTGTCTGTGTGCAAAGTTTCAGGATAATTTATATTTACATATCTTCTTACCCACGCAATAAAAGGGAAAAAATCTTTTGGAAAGATTTCAAAATCAGTTGCATATTGTTTAAATAACGTTTGAAGACTTTCAAACTGTGTTACTTGATTTTCAACTATTAATATTTTTCTTTGGCACATATATTAATTCAATTTAAGTTTGACAATAACCGTGTTTTCGTATTTTTCTGTACCATCTTTTTTTTTGCTATTAACTTTCAAATCTCCTTGATATAATTTTTTTGCGACATTACTAATTAAATCTAAACCCGAAACTTCGTAATCAGGTTTGATTGGCACACCATTGTTTATTTTTTCACAGGTATTTTTATACATTTCCGCACCTATACTTGTGGCTTTAATAAGTATATAGCCGTTATTTTGCTCAAAACTAAAAGATAATGTATAAGCATTCTTTTTTTCATTTTCTTCGCACCATCTGTTTTTTTTGGCATTAATAATCAACTCAAAACATATCATTTCCAAAATTTCTTTATTAATTCTAATTGTATCACAATTTCGGATATTATTTTCTGTAAAACCACATTGCTCAAAATTCACTTCGTTTTCAATAATAGGGCTCTCATAAATTTTAGCTGCCATTTTGTTGATTTTTGCTTTCAAGTCTTGATATGTCGGATAATTCCCATAAAAACTGTCCTGTAAAAGTTCTTCCTCTGTTTTATTTTTAATTTTTTCTGTATTTCCCTTATTATCAATTAATTTTACGGCAGATATGTATTGAAGTTTTTCCATTGTACTAACAATATCGCCAAACAGTTCACCATTTTCAATATGAGCAAGTTGCTGCATCACTTGCCTTCCGTGTCCTGCTAAATAAGCAAAACGTTTTACCTGTTGTGCTAATCGTAAAGCCGCAAATTCATCATTTTTGTGGTGTTTATTGATAAATTTTCCCATATCACGCCGCAAAAGCATCAGCAGTTGTTTCGGAAGCAAATTTTCGAGGGTGTCTTCGGGTAAACCTTTGTCACTATAAAAACCCAATACCCCCAATGTTTTGAATTTTTCTTCTTCAAATTGACTTATTCTAATCAGCAATAGCCACGTCATACTGTTAGGCAAATATTTGATTTCAACTTCTGCGTTATCATGTTTGTTGTACAAATCTTTCCAAGGTTTCCCACTCTCTTTTGTGTATTCAGCAATAGTAATTTTAGCAATATTTTGTTTATCGTCTTGCCCATTTAAAAAGGCAAATAAATGAGAAAAAGCATTACTCGTTTGTGAATAATTATCTTCAAATCCATTTAACACATAACCATCTTGATATAGAGAATATGGTTGATTTTTTCTATCCGTTACCACAAAAAATGCTTGCACCTCTTGCGATTGCGGAAAAAATCCTTTCATTTTTTCAACAATAGCTTTTATTTTGTCCTGAGGAGGGGTTTTTTGAAGAAATTTATCATCAATACAGTCTGCATAAAGGAGTTGTTTAATCCATAAGTAATTTTCAAATGGTGTAACTTCTTTTCCTTTTCCATACCAATCGGATAAATCCAAAAGCGATTTTACCATTTCGTATTTGTTTGTATTGGGAATATCTTTATACTTCAAAAAGAATTTGGAAATTTGCTCTGTTCCTGTTTCAAGGCTATCCTTATCTTTATACATGTCGCGCCAAGCAGTACGATGTTCTTTTACAATCATTTTCATAAAATCGTCAATGATGGTGGCGGATTCAATTCGTAACATTCTGTAAAATTGCTTTGCATAAGCATTTTGGGGGGTACCAAATCCATCTAAAAATTTTTTCAATTTTACCGCTACCCAACCGTTTTTTTGAATAAGTTCAAGATAGTTACGCACAAGAAATATAGGAAACTCTTCTACATCTTTTCTTTCTTCTGTATCGCCTTTTCTTTCTTCTGTATCGCCGCGATAGTTTTTGATAAAATCAAATATAGTCTTAACTTTTTCCCCAAAAGATGCTCCCAATATTTGATAATCGTTTAACAAGACAGCACGACGAGTGTGAAATTTAAAGTCCAGAAATTTATTATAATCAAAATCCTCGCCGTCGTCAATAATTTTCTTAAATAAATCTCTATGATACTTGAAAATCTTTTCTTTAAGTGGCTGATATAATATAAATGGATATTGAGAGAGTACTTTTAGTAGGGCTTTTGCATTTTCTTTGTCTTCTTGCTTGAACGTAACTAATTTTTCTATATCCCCTATGTTTGAAGTCTCAGCAAAATATTCATAGATTTTATGCATTGCTTCAAATTGTAACAGGTGATTTTCTTTCCTTTTTTCGTGTGTGTTATTTTCTATTTTTTCTCTTTTGCTGTCAAGTTTTTTTGCTTTATCATTGAATGTTTTGATAAGAGAGTCGTGTAATGCAAATTCCTGTGAGAGAAATTCATAACGCTTTAATTCGTGCAATAGGGGTTGATTGTCTGACAAAGAAAAATTGGGCGGCAGATTAATATTAACAAATACGAAGTGCTTTCCTGACCATCGTTTAATTCGATTATGAATATCAGGCGGGGTTTTATCTTTCAACACAATGCAAGCCTCAAATGGTTTTCTTGCCTTTGCCTTTGCCTTTGCCTTTGCCTTTTTATCTATATTTTCTTTATTACTTGTCAATATCGCATTTCTTGCCAAATCATATAGTTGAAAATAATGTTTTCCTGTAATAATAGAATCATCTACATAAAATATTTTAGAATTATCCTGAAAATATTGTTTGTACAGCAAGTTAAAATTGTCGGCAAAATCTATTTCGGGCTGGTGATGTATGATTGTGGCTTTAGAATCGAATACAAATTCATTTACCATATTGATAAAGCGGCTATTCGATTCGTGGCAAGGGGCTAAAATTGTTACTTTTTCGGTACTGACACTTAAAAGTTTTGTTTTGACCGTTTGTTGTAGCCAACCCTTTATTTTTGGTTCGTTTTTATCAATAAATTTTTCAGTATCAATGGAATATAATTTAAATTCATTGTTTCGGTAAGTGTTTTTATAGTTAAGTGTGTCCTTAAAAGTTATTTCGTTAAAATCCTGAATTTGTGATGTCTTTTTCCCTCTTGGAAAACCAAAAATGATTGCAGGAGTAAGGGATGATTTATCTGTTTCATAGAGGGGTTTTGTTTCTACTTCGTTGCCGTTTTTATCAATTCCGTCGCATAATGGACAATCTTTCAATTGATGCCATTTGGCATGAAGGTCAATTATTGCTTCTTGTTCTATTTTTTTGCGTTTTTCAGTGTTTGTTTCTATGTTTTCTTCGAGATATTTATCCAACATCTTTTGTTGCTCTCTTTTTTCTTCTTCGCTCTCACAATTGTCAATAATCGGTTTTGCCCATAACACATTATAACTAATAGGAAAATATTCTATTTTGTCTTTATAATCTTTTTCAGCCTTGTCTAAATTATTATTTTTTTCTTTTTCAAATTTAATTATCTCATTTCTTATTGTTTCAACAATTTTTACAGCTGTACTACCTGTACTTGCAATAGGCACAATGATAATTATCATTGATCCATAATCGTCCTTAACAAATTCCTCGAAAATTTTTTTTGATTTGAATTTTAAAACTCCTTGCTCGTCTTGGGCTATGAAGTGAGTGATTGCATTTTTCATTTTTTCTTTCAACGAATTTTTCACCAAACTCAACAACAATTCGCTATACATTTCATAACCAATTAATGTCACCTTTTGCATTGGTTTTATTGATTTTTTTTCAAAAATCTTATTAGCAATAATTTCTGCCAATTTTGAAGTGTCTTTGTTATTTTGAAACAAACGTTTCGCATAATAAAAATGCTCCGAATGAACTTTTGAACCTATTTTAAAATGCGTGTTGCCCAATAAATATCCAACATCTTCTACTGCCTTTGGTTCCAAAGGTTTTTTGAGTTTTTGTTGTAAATTTTCTATAAAATCTTTATCAGAGACTTCCGCTTCATTATTTGTAAAATCGTTCATAATCAATTTATTTCAGGTTTAGTTATTGTTTCAAACTTTTACACTATTCAAATAAACCGTGTCCGGACAAAAATCTGCTTCGTTTGCCCATTGTATTGTGCCATGTGCTGGTCGTACCGAATTAAAAAAGGCAATATCTTTCAATGGTTCGAACATTTCGTAGCCCAAATAAGGTTTTACATCGAAAATACCTTCTTCTCCATTCTTAAACCATACGTGCAAGGTATAGTTTTTTTCAGGTTTCACATCTGCTACTCTTGGGTTCATAATACATTAAATTAATGGTTTGATTTTAAATAAAGTATTCCCTTTTATTGCCAAATTCCAATTTGCCATAAGGTCTTCCTGATTGATGATTATCCACGCCTTTACAAGTTGAGTCTTTTTGTTAGGTAATTTTCCTTCCAAAAGTTTTCCTTCAGGAATAGAAAAAACTGCCTCTTCATCCTGATACTCAACATGAATATGAGGTATATGGTGCTTTTGGTTGTCTTTTGCATACATAAAAACAACTAATCCGTAAAACATTGACAGTGTTGGCATAACTTTAATTTTAATGATTTTAAACGTTTAATTATCTGTTTTATTTCCTCAATTTGCAAAGATAACATTTTTATTTGATTATTTCCTTTTTGTTCAGACTTTTTCGGATTGCACTGTGCTGTCCCACCAAGTTTCTCGGCAATGCGTGCAACCAAATCAATGGACTTTGTGCTGATGGTATAGGTTGGGGTATTCATACAAGTTGATTGTCTATTGTTTGCGGTACGTTCTGTATTTGTGTTTCCATTATCTATTGCACGCAGGCTTGTTAATACGGAAATACATCTGCATAAGTCTCTTTTCTCCTAATTTCATCCATTTTATTTCTAATGTTTTCACCGTCAAGTTCAATAAAATGGTCTTCTTCGTTTCCACTATTCAATATATCCTCAATTTTTTTAAATAGTTTCATTGATTCTGGCAGATCAATATTATAGTGAGAAATAATATTTTGTAATTCTTTGAAATAATAAGATTCTGTTTCATGTTTAAACCGTTTACTATGTAATTGTGGTGCAATTATTCTATATAAAAGTTTTCTTCCGCCAAACCGTAGAAATCTTATAATTAAAGTTGCACTCAACATATTCGTATCCGTTTCTTTATTTTCCATTATGCAATTCCAAGGCTTAATATCTTCAAAAGAAAAATATGGTGCGGTTTTTTCATGGAAACGAAAACTTATGACATCGTCATAAGTGGTTGTTAAATGAATGCAAGATGAAAAATCCAAATCAATAATATCTGATGTGTCAATAATTGAATTTAATTTATTTTCAGTAAAAAGTTCTTCAATATATTTATTTCTTTCATTTTCATCTCCATTAAAGTTTTTTAAATATAAATCATCATTTTTTAAAATCATATTTTTTATGGAAGCGTCCCTAAATGGAACAATTGCATAATCTTGAAAATGTTTATATACAGTATTCATTTCTTCCATGACTATATCTCTATCAATTTCAGTATCAAGATTTTTAATATATGAAAATAGCAACCCTATCATATCTGTTAGTTTTTCTTGAGGATATTTTGACAATTCCTTAGTATCTTTAAATTTATTATAGAGTTCTAATTGTATTTTTCGTTGATTATCTTCACACCTATTTAGTAATTTTTCTGCAATGTCATTTAACTCCTTGTATTTGTATTCGAGACCATTTTGCTTATATTTATTTTTCAGAGCGTCAATTGATACTATCAAATTAAAAATACGTATGCCTTTGTAATAATTTAGATCAATATAATCTTTCGTCTGTTCTTGAATTTCAGGGACACTGAAATTATTTTCAAATAATGTTGTTAGTACTTTATTCTCAAACCCCTTATCTTCTTCTAAAAAATATTTTCTTATGGTTGCATTTCCGTCATTTAGAACCAATTGCCTTCTGTCTTTTAATATTTTATTGGTAAAGTAATCAATAATATTATAGAGGTCTTCCCATGGATATTCTTTTGCATCTGTAATAATTGTAATTAACTTTTTACTTATCAATTTTCTAATATCTACCGGTTCATAATGATGAAAAAATGTTTCAATGTGATTAGTGATTTCAGTAGGGACTGTATATGTAAATGAATTTACTTTTTCGATTTTTTTGTAAAAATCAGAATTAAGATCAGGACAACTAATATCGGCTTTAGATATATCAGCAATAATCAAACACTCCACCTCGTATTCTGTTGCTAAATTAAGAATAAGATTACTTCCAGTTGTATTAATAAAACGTGTAAAATTATTTATATCATAGTGTAAAGAATGTGCCCCCATAAGTACAAACTGTATTTTTTCCCTTTTCATAAGCAGCCCAACATAAATGTCAGGGATTAATCTAACTTGTATATCTACCAATCCTTTTACACGTCTATTAAGTTCAGATGCTATATCTAAAGCATCTCTATACAGCATGTTGTCAGATCGAATATCGCCAGAACAAATATAGATAATAATATCTTGTTTATATTTATGGTTTTCCGTTTCCAATAATTCCAATACATAATCCGTAACTCTCATACTCTTAGAATAAAGCAAAATACCAATTGTTTTTAAGCCTTTTTCGGTTTTTATATTATCTATTCTGTCAGTTATTGTTTTTATTTTTCGATTTATTTCTTTTTTTACATTGAGGTGTTTTTGATGTTCATCCTCATATATCTTTAATAAATCCTCAATTTTATTGGTTTCTATATCAAACTTTTTTCTATATTCATCATAAAATTTCCATTCAGGTCTCTTGTTCTTAATAAGAAGTAATAACTTAAATATTTCTTCTTTTAAATAATTACATGGATTTTCTTTAGATCCATTTGTTACCTGAGTTTTTAACGTTTCACCAATAAAGTCAAAAAACTTATTTACTGCTTCAGATTCTGACTTTGAAGAAAGTATGTTTTTCTTAGGACTATCTTTTGTGATTTTTTCCGCAAAATACGGATGCTCTTTAGATGTATTTCTATCTGCAATCCATTCTCTACGTAGATGATGCCATTTATAAAAGAATACTGTTGCTTCTGATAATGTTTTGTCAAATAAACCGGTTAAAAAACTTACTTTATTTAATTTATAAGACTCTTTTACTTTTGTTGTTCTGTATTCTTTTGCTAATTGTGTTCCACAAACCAAAAAATATTTATCTACTTCCGAATTATGAGTATGACCACATAAGTACAAAACCGTACCTCTTTCATATTCATCATGTATATATCTTTGTAAAATATCTCGGTTATTTTCATCTTTTTTAAACCAACCTGGTGCATGATGAGATAATACAAATAAAGGAATTTCATCATTTTTTGACGATGTTTTTTCTATTTCATTTAGGACTTCATAAAACCACTCATCTGAAAGTAACAACTTTCCCTCTTCTTCATCTTTACATGAAGACCACGAAGAATTTAACATTAATACATTGATATCTTCTCTTTTCTCAAATTTATGTTTTATATCGCAATATTTTATTCTTCTCAATCCTTCTCCCTCTTCCAATGTTTGTATTTTTTCATCTCGGTTTCTATTATTTATGTTTTCACAAAATTTATTGAAGTCTTTTTGATATTCTTTTAATTCATTCGTATTTAAATTTTCTGTTGTATTAGTGATTTCTTTAATGTATTTTTCTTTTTGACTTATACTTATATGGTTTCTTTTTACTAATTTTCTATCTGTATCATGATTGCCAGGAACAATAAAAACATTACCTCGCATAATGCCTAATTTATCCATTATTTCAATAATAAAAGAACTTGCCTCCTCAATAATTTCGTTTTTCTCAATTTCGTTTTTTTTATAAAAAACTGGAGCGAAAAAAATATCGCCACTAATAAAAAAATATTTACAACTAACATCATCCTTAATTGTGTCTAGAAAAACAAGTAACCCTTGCCTAATAGTGGAAATTTCCGGGATTTTTTTTTCTGCTCCAAAATGTAAATCGGATAAATGAATCCATTTTATTTTGTCTGTCTCGCTCATATATCTAAATTGTTATAATTTATGTATGTGTTTATTATTAACTGCCTTATCCTGATGTCTTTTGTTTCTTTTTTCAAAGTTGCAAAGGTACACAAAAAAATCTTGCTCAAAACGGTGGGCTGGCAAACTTTCCACCAACAATATAATCTTATTTTTATTCAAAACGCTTTTCATTGTCCAATAAGTTTTTTAATCTTGTCCTTTCCCAATTACACTGTCGCTTCCCGCTTGCCTACACCTCACAAATGCACGCACCCCCCCATCGCCTGCGCGGTCGCCTCCATCAGCGCTTCCGACATGCTCGGATGCGGGTGGATGGTTGCTAAAATATCCTCTGCTGTGGCTTTTTTCTGTCGGAGGGCGACGGCTTCGGCGATCATCTCCGTAACGTGGTCGCCGACGATGTGTACGCCGAGCAGCAGGTGCGTCGCGGCGTCGAAGATAACTTTGACGAAGCCGTCCCTCGCGCCCGAGGCGGCGGCTTTTCCTGATGCGGTGAAGGGGAACTTTCCGACTTTTATCGCTAATCCGGCTTCTACCGCTTTGGTTTCCGTCGTGCCGACGCTGGCTACTTCGGGCGTGATGTAGGTGCAGCCCGGGATGTTGTCGTAGTCTAAGGGATGCGGGTTCAGTCCGCAGATTTTCTCTACGCAGATTAATGCCTCGTGCGACGCCACGTGCGCCAATGCCGGTCCGTGAACGATGTCGCCGATGGCGTAATAACCCGGAACGTTGGTGGCGTAGAAGTCGTCCACCACGACTTTTGCCCTCTCGGTCTTGATGCCGGTCTCTTCCAATCCGATGTTTTCGATATTGGTAGTAACGCCGACAGCCGAAAGCACGACCTCCGCATCCATCTCGACCATCCCCTTTTTGACGCTGTTGATGAAGACCTTACACCGTCCGTTCTCTTTCTCTACCTTTTCGACGGAGGCGTCCACCATGACGGTGATGCCGGCTTTTTTCATGGAGCGTTCTATCTGTTTCGAGGTCTCTTCGTCTTCGACGGGGAGGACGCGGGGCAGAAATTCCACCAATGTTACCTTAGTGCCGATGGCGTTGTAGAACGAGGCGAACTCGCTCCCGATGGCGCCGGAGCCGATGACGACCATGCTTTCGGGCTGTTTCGCCAACGTCATGGCTTCGCGGTAGCCGATGATGGAGATACCATCCTGTTGCACGTTGGGCAACTCCCGCGAGCGAGCGCCCGTGGCGATGATGATGTGGTCGGCGTGATAGTCGGTAACGGCGCCGTTGTCGGCGGTTACTTCTACCGTTTTGTCGGGTTTTACCTTTCCGAAGCCTTGAATCACCTCCACGTTGTTCTTTTTCAAAAGATACTGCACGCCGCGACTCATGGCGGCAGCCACCTCGCGACTGCGCCGGATGATGGCGGGAAAGTCGGCATGGATCTCCCCGTCGAGACGAAGTCCGTACGACTGCGCATCTTTGGCGTCGGTAAACACTGCGGCGCTCTTCAACAGCGCCTTCGTAGGGATGCAACCCCAGTTTAAACAAATTCCACCCAACTCTGCCCGTTCGACAATAGCGGTACGTTGTCCTAATTGCGCCGCCCTGATGGCTGCCACATATCCGCCGGGACCGCTCCCGATGACAATAACGTTATAGTTCATAATCTGCTGTGATTTATTGTTTGCAAAAATACAAAAAATTCGTATCTTCGCAGCATGAATGAAGCGACCTTACAGAAGTTAAAAACCCTTGCAGAATCAGCGAAATACGATGTTTCTTGTGCGTCGAGCGGCACCACCAGAGCGAACAAGACAGGTGGAATCGGAAGCGCCGCCGGTTTGGGCATCTGCCACAGTTTTACCGAAGACGGGCGTTGCATCTCATTATTCAAAATCATGCTCACCAACCACTGCATCTACGACTGCGCTTACTGTGTCAATCGCCGCAGCAACGACATCCCCCGTACCACGCTCACCGTGGATGAGTTGGTAACGCTGACCATCGAATTTTACCGGAGAAACTATATCGAAGGACTGTTTTTGAGTTCCGGCGTCATCCGCAATCCCGATTACACGATGGAGCAGATGGTGAAGGTCATCAAGGAGTTGCGCACCGTTCACCGTTTCAACGGCTACATCCATGCGAAGAGCATCCCCGGCGCAAGTCAGGAGTTGGTGCGCGAAGCGGGACTCTATGCCGACCGTCTGAGCGTCAACATCGAAATCCCGACAGAACAAAATCTGAAACTTCTCGCTCCCGAAAAAGACCACCAAAGCGTTTACCTGCCGATGTCGTACATCCATCAGGGCATGTTGGAAAACAAAGACGAACGGAAAAAGTTCCGCCATGCCCCGCGTTTCGTCCCGGCAGGACAAAGCACCCAAATGATCATCGGCGCCACTCCCGAAACCGACCAGCAGATTCTGACGCTCTCCTCCTCGCTCTATCAGCAACCCAGCATGAAACGTGTCTATTATTCCGGCTACATCCCCGTAAACCGTTCCGACGAAAGACTTCCCGCGCTCGTTACGCCGCCGTTGGTACGCGAAAACCGCCTCTACCAAGCCGACTGGCTGATGCGATTCTACTACTTCACCGCCTCCGAAATCACCGACAAGGGACAAAACAACCTCGACCTCGAGATTGACCCCAAGTTGGCATGGGCGCTGCGTCATCCCGAAATGTTCCCCGTTGACGTCAACAAAGCCGACTACGAGATGATACTCCGGGTGCCGGGCATCGGCGTAAAATCGGCGCAGATGATTATCTCCTCCCGACGATACGGCAAGTTGGGCTTCTGGCAACTGAAAAAAATCGGCGTGGTGCTGAAAAGAGCGCAATACTTCATCACCTGCAGCGAACTGCCCGCCCAAACCATACAGGAGATAAAACCCGAAAACCTCCGCCTCCAACTCACAGAGAAAAAGAAATCCAACCCCAACCAACTCACACTGAACTTTTCGGCATGAACATCTTTCTCTATGACGCCTCTTTTGAGGGTTTTCTGACCGTTGTCTTTGAATCGTACCGACTGAAAATCGTTCCCGACACGATTGTGGAGGAGGCGGAAGTCCTGCCCTTATTCTCCGACAACGTGCTGCATATCAGCGCCGACGAGCAAAAGGCGCAACGCGTCTGGAAAGGATTGAAGAAAAAACTCTCCCCCGCGGCGTGTTCCATGATTTCGGTGGTCTTTCTGGCTGACGACCCCTCCATTCCCATGTTGCTGTTTCGCTACATCCGCAAGGCGATAGACGCTCCCAAGTCCATAGAGACGAACTTTGGCGACAGCGACGTCTTGGAAGCAGCAAAGTGGTATAAGAAAGTGGGACGGGAAGCCGAAAGAGTGCGGCAGTTCGTCCGTTTTCAAAAGACCGAAGACGACATCTTCTTCGCCCCCGTCGCGCCGCTCCACAACGTCTTGCCGCTCGCCGTCGAACACTTCGCCGACCGCTTCTCAGACCAAAAATGGCTCGTTTACGACACCCGACGAAAATACGGCTTCTTCTACGACCTCCAAACAACGGTAGAGGTAACTTTCGACCACCTTCAAATCAACCCCCGCATCGGAAAAATCAACCCCGACATGATGGCAGAAGACGAATCCCTCTTCCAACAGATGTGGAAAGCCTACTTCAAATCCATGACCATCAAAGAACGTATCAACCCAAAACTCCACCGGCAAAATATGCCAAGACGCTTTTGGCGGTATTTGACGGAGAAGCATTAGACCTTCTCCAACTCCTCCCGTATTATTTGCCTAAGCAGTTCAATATCAAGAACATTGTTGCTTTGGTTGGTGATATATCCGCTTTGATTGGCGGTTGCATTGAAAACAAGGTTAAAAACATTCGACGTGCTCAGCAAAAAGGAAACATCTATGTCCAAAATCTCCGCAATGCGCTGCAATCTGTCAATTTTCGGAACGATGGTTCCACTTTCAATTCGTGCATAAGTAGATTGGGATATGCCCAACTCCTGTACCACATATTCCTGAGAATAATTTTTCAACTCTCTGATTTTCTTAATGTTATCACCTATATTCATTTCTGCATAAATTATGTGTAAAGATAATAAATTATTCGTATAGTGAATAGGAAATTAAAAAATGTGGTGTACCTTTGTGCAGATTTTTACGGAGAAGCCGATAGTCGAAAGTGGAGGCATGTTTTTTAAAAAATATTTTATGTTTTCATTTAACAAAAACCTGAAAAGAAATTGCCGCAACGAAAAAGTGGCAGCAGAGTTGGAAGAACAATCGCAAGATGGTTTTCCTAAAGTATTAACAAGTAAACGTCTGATAGGAGGCAGGCAACAAAAAATCTTTTTAAGCATTTGCGCACTAATTTTTATTGGTGTATCGGGACTCGTTTTTTATTCCTGTAATAAAGAAAAACCTGTTGAAGAATTATTACCTAATCCAAATCCAAAATCAAGCACTGCAGTTGTTGATGATCAACTAATTAGAGAAGCACATAATATCATGGTCGATTTTCTTCTCAAAAGCAAAAATGCATTAGATAATAATTCTGTGAATTTTGAAAAAATATGCAGAGATGGAGATGGAGAAACCCTAATGCAATTCATAGGATACTCTGCTACAGAAGCAGATCGTATTGGAAGACGATTAATGGATATTTGTACTAAAATAAATGAATCCAATGGAATAGAACCCAATACAAATTCGGATTTTTGTTCTTCTTGTAATTTAAAATCCTTTCCAATTTTTCTTTCAGAATTAAACGGGGGGGTGATAACGGCTCCAGTAATTGACTGGGAAGCACTTGCACTTTGCTTTTTCGATTGTTCTGTGGTTTGTTTGGAATTTTTTTATTGCGCTCCATGCTATGCTGTCTGCGTACTTGCTTGTACAGCAGGTTGTTATTATGTTGCCACTTCATAATAACAAAAACAACACAATAAATAACTGAAGACATAGTTCATAGTTTACTGATTATGTCTTCAGTTTTAACAAAATATAATACAAATGAAGAAAGCATATTTTATCACTACTTTTATTCTCTTTTTGTTGACATTTGTTTCTTTAGATTCATTTGCTCAAGAAAAGGTGGATTTTCGGATTAATTTAGACGCGGGAGCATGTTTTGAGGTAGAATCTGCGATTATATCCGTTTCGGAAAATAATATGGTTAAAAAAGAGAGTAAAAATGAAGTAACCACAGTTGTCCGATATCAGGTTGTAAAGAAAACGTCTGATTTCTATCGTTTAAATTTCATGTACACAGACTTTTATAGTGTTGCAACCGGTATCAAAGAGTTTACCATTGACCCTAAAAGTGCAGATGCATTGAATATTTTTGATGGTTCAACACAAGTTTCCATGATGATGAACAAGCCTTTTTCTGCTGACGTATCACCAAAAGGCAAAATTTATACCGTTAAAGAAAATAAAGAAATAGAAAACGAATTTAAACAAAAAACAAAAAACCTCTCGCCCGAATTAAGCAGCCAAATTTCTTTTATGGTAAACTCTTTTTCAGGAAACGAGGCGTTGGTAGAACTTATTGAAAGTTGGGCAAGTTATATTCCTGATTCTGTCGTGGACATTGGCGATAGTTGGACCGTTCGGAAAGATTCTGCCCTTACGCGCTACACCTTTGTCGCCGAAACGGACTCTACATATAGTATTAAAGGAGTTGGCAGTAAGAAAACTACAGTAAATAATGAAATTATGGGAATGTCCATGACTGTAAATACAGAGGAGGAATACACTATTGCTATTGAAATAGACAAACACACTTTTTTACCGAATATCATTAATAGAGAAAGTGATGCATTAATTACAGGCAATATGCAAAACAATCCCGCTCTTTCCAATCATCAATCCAAATCCAAAAACATATTAACGTTAAAGATCAATGGTTGCAATTGATAAAATTTTGATTCTTACAGGATTATGTTTGTTTTGCAATTTAAACTTGTATGCACAAAAACCCGATAGTAAATACATTCATCCTACTATAGAGTCCGATTCTGTATTCCAAAATGCCATCTTATCACAAGAATATGTTATGGTGGATTTTTGGGCAATTTGGTGCAAGCCCTGTCAATTATTTTCTACCGAATATGAACAAATTGCAAAAAAGTTTTATAAAAAAGTTTCTTTTTACAAATTAGACGTTGACAAATGTCAAATTACGGCTAACGAATTTAATGTAAAAATGATACCTGTTATGATTATTTTTAAAAATGGGAAAGAAATTAAGCGATATGTCGGACTTACGGCAAAAGAAAGGATTATTTTTGACATAGAAGAAATAATAAAAACAACGAAATAAAATCTTATGAAATGGTATTTTAAAGTTTTAAAACAGTACGCTGATTTTAGCGGAAGAGCAAGGAGAAAAGAGTATTGGATGTTTGTCTTGTTCACCATGATTTTTATGGTAGTCGCAATGATTTTGGATAGAACGTTGGGAACGACCTTTAGTTTTTATGGGCAATCATTCGGATATGGGTGGATTTACCTGATTTATTTCTTGGTAATGATTCTGCCATCTTCGGCAGTTGGCGTGAGACGTTTGCACGACATCGGGAAAAGCGGATGGAACTATCTGCTTGGATTTATTCCTTTTGTTGGTGCAATCATACTATTTGTTTGGGCATGTAAAGAGAGTCAAGCGGGTGAAAATAAATGGGGGATAAACCCTGTTTCAACTCCATGACCATCAAAGAACGCATCACCCCGCAACTCCACCGGCAAAATATGCCACGACGCTTTTGGCGGTATTTAGCGGAGAAGCAATGATAAAAATTACTATCTTTGCACGCTCAATATTTATGATAATAAAAACCGTTAGAATATGGAGACAGGCTTTAATTTAACTCTGGATTGTTTCGTCGTTCCTCCTCGCAATGACGGGATGTCACGTTTCACGTCTCACATCTCACGCCTCATGTCTCACATCGCACGCCTCACTGTGATTTTCCTCTCATTCTGCATCTCCTGCACCAAGCCTATAACTATGGACACCGGCGATTTCGACAAAAAAATCGTCATCGAAGGATATATCGAAAACGGCGATTACGCATGGGTAACGTTAACCAAAAACCGTCCTTTTTTCGGACCGATTAATCTGGAAAATTTGATGGATGTGTGTTTAACAGGCGACGATGACGTTGTTGTGATTGTCAGCGACGGAACCATGGCGGACACTTTGAAATTTGAAATAGACCCGTTAGTCCTGCAAGGGAAGATGGTGTGGCCCCCCGTGCGTTTCAAGGGAAAGAAAATCATCGGCGAGGTGGGCAAGTCGTATCATCTGACCGTCATCCACGAAAGAAACGAATACACGGCGACGACCTCCATCGTAACGCCCTATTATGCCGACACGATATGGTTTGCGCTGGAACCGAAGGAGGATTCGTTAGGTTATATCCACACCATCATCCACGACAATCCCAACGAAACCAACTATTACCGCTATTACACCAAGCGCATCGGAAAAGACTATTACTACACACCCGGCATCATGTCGCTCTGGGACGACCGCTTCTTCAACGGGATGGACTTCGAATTTATCCTTTGGCGCGGACGCAGCATCGAAATTGACTACGGCGCCGACGACCCCGAAGACAATTTCTTCCGCTTGGGCGACACCGTCTCCATCAAGTCGTGTATGATGGACAGGGATGCTTACTGGTACTGGAAAACGTTGGGTTCGCGGGAAACGCTCTCCAACATCCGACCGGAAAGCGCCGCCTTAGGCGTCTGGTGCGGATACGGCGCGGGGTATCATACTTTTGTTTGTGAGTAGTGCGATGTGCGATTTGCGATTTGAGACGTGAGACATGACAGGCATCTCGTCATTGCGAGCCGCCTTTAGCCGCGAGCGAAGCGTGGCGGGAAGCAATCCAGAAAAATAAAGATTTTTAACGCAAAGGCGCAAAGGATTTACGCCAAGGGCGCAAAAATCCCATGTTTAGTTTTCATTGCGCTCTCTGCGGAAAAATCTTTGCACCTTTGCGTTTTAAAAAAATCGGCGCGAGCATCTTACATCTCACATCTCACATCGCACATCGCAAATCCTACATTTATTTTTCGTACATTTGCGCCACGATGACACTTCAAAAAAAACTTCTTAACACCCTGCTCCAATGGCGGACGAAAGACATGAACGACACCTCATTCATGGTGGTTATCAGCATTTTGCTGGGTATTGTTTCGGCAGTGGCGGCTATCATTCTGAAGAATTTGGTGCATTTCATCATGGGCTTGTTGACGAAGATTTCCTTTTGGGATTTTGACAACATCATGTTTTTGGTCTATCCCATCATTGGGATTTTGCTAACCATCGTCATTGTCCGCTATCTGCTGCGTGAGAAGTTGGGCGAGGGCGTCCCGAAAGTGCTGTACGCCATTTCGCGCAACAACGCCATCTTAAAACCTGTCAGCATGGTCTCTGCCATGATCGGAAGCGCGTTGACGGTGGGCTTTGGCGGTTCGGCGGGATTGGAAGGTCCTACCATCGCCACCGGCGCCGCCGTCGGGAGCAACATCGGGCAGGCGTTGAAGTTGAACTACCGGCAGACGGCGTTGCTGTTGGTGTGCGCCAGCGCCGGCGCGATGGCTGCTATCTTCAAGTCGCCCATCGCCGCCATCGTCTTCGTCATCGAGGTGATGATGCTCGACCTGACGGCGGCGTCCATCGTGCCGTTGCTGATTTCGACCGTAACGGCGACGTTGGTGTCGTACCTGCTCTTGGGTATGGACGTCATCTATCCCATCGAAAAAGTGGCGGCGTTCCAACTGAACCAAACCCATTTTTACGTCTTACTGGGAGTTGTGGCAGGATTTACCAGCTTGCTGTTTACGCGGATATACAGGGTTTCTCACAACTTTTTTGAAAAGCATTTCAAGTCGTGGGGATACAGTCTGCTTTTTGGCGGGCTGTCGCTGGGCGCTTTGATATTTTTCATTCCGTCGTTCTACGGGGAGGGGTTTGAAGCCATCAACCGCTGTCTGCATGGCGACTTTATGCCGCTGTACCACAACAGTTTCTTTGCACGCTACGGCGACGGGGCAGGACTGCTTTTGCTCTTTCTCTTAGCCAGCGTCGTCTTAAAGTGCGTGGCGACGAACCTCACTTTCGGCGCCGGCGGCTTGGGCGGCATCTTCGCTCCGACGCTCTTTATCGGGTCGCATCTGGGACTTCTGTTTGCACTCACGGTGAATTATTATCAGTTGGGCGACATCTCTCCGGTTACTTTTGCGCTCGTCGGCATGTGCGGTTGCATCGCGGGAGTCATCCACGCCCCGCTGACCGGAATATTCCTCATCGCCGAACTCACCGGCGGCTATACCCTCTTTATGCCGCTGATGATCACCTCCATCATCTCGTTCATCACCATCCGCATCTTCGAAAAACACTCGGTCTATACCTACCAATTAGCGCAAAAAGGCGACCTCTTCACCCACAACAAAGACGAAAATACCCTGCGAATGCTCAACATGAACCAACTGATCGAAACCAACTTCAGCGCCATTGACTTCGAGGCAACGCTGGGCGACTTGGTTGACGTCATCTCCCGCTCAAAACGCAACATCTTCCCCGTTGTTGACCCCGCCGACAACCTGTTCTACGGAATGGTGCGCTTCGACGACGTGCGACCGCTGATGTTTAAAACAGACCTGTACAACACCACGAAAGTGAAAAACCTGATGGTTACCCCCTCCGAAATTATCTCCGTCCAAGACGACGTGGAAGAGGTAGCCGAAAAATTTCGCCAAAACAACCTCTATAACATGGTGGTTCTGGATGGCGATAAATACGTCGGTTTCGTAAGTCGCGCCAACCTGTTCAGCGAGTACCGAAAGAAGTTGAAAGAGTTTTCGGAAGGGTAGAATGACCGATAAATTATTCGGAAATCTCATCATTGAGGTTCTGAAAAGTCGGTAAACATAAATTTGCCGTTGCATAATGAAAACTAAAGTTTATGTTGCATTGGCATCTGTAAGTCAAATAGGAATTTTATTAAGTTGGAATTTTACGCATCTTGTAAAATTGAAAACCCGCCGAATGGTATCAATCGTAAATTTAGCAGAAAATATTATGCCCGTTGAAATTGCATCTCCTCCAGAATTATAAATAAAAATCAATATAATAGACATCATGACATAAAGAAGAGAACGTGCTGAGAAGCACACGGAAAGACAGACTGATATAGCAAATTGCTGTATTCATGCCTTTGGAACCTAACAAAATCCAACAATTATTACGCGAATAGTAGTGAATGTTTGCGGAAATGTGGATTTACTTGTTTGAAATAATTTAGGTAATGTTCCGAACTGCTCTGAAACGTAGGAAATTTCAAACAGCAATCCGATTGAATAAGTCGGCAAATGCCTATGAATAGCATGGGTATGGCTTTCTAACGATTTTTTTCGTTACTTTCTGCTGTAGTCAGCGGGAATTTCTCCCCAGCAGGCTGTTTCCCACTTTAGTATTTTGTTGTGTAACGTATTTGTTTTCAGCCAGTTTTCGGCTTTTTCCATCATCAAAAAGAGTTCTTCGTTTTGTGGGGTGCGGTCGAGTTTTGTCTTTGCTTTTTTGTTGCGTACCCACGAGATGGCGGTTTTCGAGTCGGTATAGATGGGCATGGTCAGGTTGTTTTTGCTCAAATACATCAGTCCTAACACCAAAGCGAGGAACTCTCCGATGTTGACAGTGCCGTCGGGATAGACGCCGCGCCGAAAGAGTATCTTGCCCGATTTCACATGCACGCACCGAAATTCCAAGTCGCCCGGATTGCCGGAACAGGCGGCGTCAACGGCGATGCTCTCCATGACGGGTAAACCGATAACCGCTTTCTGCAATTCGGTCATCGCCGCCGGACGCGGGTCTTTCCCCAGATACTTCTTCGGATTTTCCCGAAAGGCTGTCTCTGCTAACTCTTTTGTCGGGAACGACTTATACACAGCACCGTTGAAACCGTCAATCTGATGTTTGCACTCCATCCACGTCTCGTAAACGCCCGGATGATGACCTGACCATACTACGTAATATTTCATCATTTTCATCTGTTGTAATATCTCCTTTCTATCTGTTATTGAGTTTTATTCGACCGATTTGTGATAAAAAGACGCCGCCGACAACCACAAGAATCCCCGTTATTTTATAAACGGAAAACGGCTCTTTCAGCATGAAAAAAGAGACGATAGCCGTAATTACCGGAATGAGATTGGAAAAAATGGAGGCGCGACTGACGCCTATCCTGCTGATAACGAACGTATGGAACGGAAACGCCAAGGCGCTGGCAAAAATGAGTAGCAGCAGAAAAGATGCTACCAACTCCGTGGTGATGGGCGTCGTCGCTAACTGTTTCACTCCGAATAGCAGAAAGAACGGCAAAAACAACAGCGCCCCGATAAGATTCTGCCACGCCACAATGACAAACGGATTGTATTTTAAACTCAACCTGCGAATGAACGCAGAGTAACACACCGCCGACGCCACCGCCAAAAACAAAAACACAATGCCGTACCACTTTGCCTCAAACGCCATCTCCTTGTTAATCAACATCATCCATACCCCGCTGAACGACAGAACGATGCCGGCAATGTTCCACCCCCACAAACGCTCATTCAAAACGAAAAACGCCATGATGCTGATGAAAACGGGAATCAGCGCCACGATGCCGGCGCTGATAGTAGGCGACGAGTGTAACAATCCGAAACTCTCAAAAAGAAAATACAACGCCGGATTGAACATCGCCAAGATAAAGATGCGCTTGCGATCTTTTTTCTCAATTTTGGCAGATTTTCCCAGCAGTCGTAACATCAAAAACAGAAGCGCCGACGAAAATAACGACCGAAAAAAGATGACAATGACAGGATTCCAATATTCAAACACAATGGTTGACCATACATACGAACAGCCCCAAAACAGCATCGCGCACAAAGCGGCGGCGTAAACTAACCATATTCCGGATTTTTGAGAGGTTCGCATATTTATCTTCTTTATCTTCTTTGAAGTTTTTGAGGGCGCAAATGTACATGAAATTATTGAAAGTTCATCTAAAAGTAGTATCTTTGCGCCGTTTTTTTTTAAAGATGAAACGCTATAATTTCAACGACATCATCCCCCGCCGCAACACCAATTGCCTCAAGTGGGACGCCCTCGCCGACTTCTTCGACACGGACGACGTCATCCCGTTATGGGTCGCCGACATGGATTTTCGCACGCCCGACTTCATCATCGAAGCGCTCCGGAAACGTCTTGATCATGAAATACTTGGCTATCACTTCCATCCCGAATCGTTTTATCAGGCGTTACAACAGTGGGTATGGCGCAGGGCGCAGTGGAAGATCGAGTTGGCGGATATGACCTTCTCGCCGGGGATCGTCCCCGCCATCAACTTTGCCGTCAAGGCGCTGACCGACAAGGGCGATAAAATCATGATCAACCAACCGGTTTACCATCCGTTCATCTTTGCCGTCAACGACCACAAACGACAGCTCGTCAACAATCCGCTGAAAGAGACAGCCGGGAGATACACTCTCGACTTCGATGACTTTGAGAAGAAACTGTCGGACGGCGTGAAGATGTACATTTTGTGTAGTCCGCACAATCCGGTAGGGCGCGTTTGGCGTTGCGATGAGTTAAAACGCATCGGCGAGTTGTGCGTGAAATACGATGTCATTCTGCTTGCGGACGAAATCCACTCCGACCTCATTCTAAAACCGCACAAGTACATCCACATCGCCTCCATCTCCCCCGAAATATCGCAGCAGACACTGACCTTTTTAGCGCCCAGCAAGACGTTCAACTTGGCGGGCGTCTTCACCTCCGTTGTCCATTCCGAAAACAAACGTTTGCTGGATGCTTTCAAACAGTATGTCAACAAGATGCACCTCGGACACGGCAACATCTTCGGCGACGTCGCCTTAGAAGCCGCCTACACGCACGGCGACGAATGGCTTCGGCAACTGCTCGACTATGTCGGCGGCAACTGCGACTTCGTCATCGCCTTTCTCAAAGAACACATCCCCGTCATCACCACCGAAAAGCCGGAAGGAACCTATATGATGTGGTTGGATTGTCGGCGACTCAACCTGTCGTCCAAAAAGTTAGACCATTTCATGATTAAAAAAGCAGGCTTGGCGCTCAACTCCGGACATATCTTCGGCTCAGAAGGCAACGGCTTCATGCGCCTCAACGTCGCTGCTCCGCGCTCCATCATCGCTACTGCTTTGCAACAACTTGCAAAAGCACTGTGAAAAAATAAATTTTCAATCACCATTTTCGGTTATTTAAAAAATAATTATTACTTTTGCACCCGTTAAATTTATATGGTCATGTATATTTAGAGTATGAATTTTAAAGAACAAACCCACAAAATCGAAGCCGAATTCAGCAAGTTCGACGACTGGACGGACAAATACAACTACCTCATCGAGTTAGGACAGTCCCTCCCCCTCATTGACGAAAAATACAAACAGCCGCAATATCTCATCGAAGGATGCCAGTCGCGCGTCTGGCTTTACGCCGACTTCCGCGACGGAGCCGTGTTCTACACCGCCGACAGCGACGCCATCATCACCAAAGGGATAACATCACTGATAATCAGATCGTTCAACGGATTAACACCCGACGACATCCTCACCGCCGACCTCTCCGTCTTCGACCGCATCGGACTCAAAGAACATCTCTCCCCAACACGTAGCAACGGCATGGTGGCGATGATCAAACAGATACAACTCTACGCGATGGCGTTTAAAATGAAAAAATGAGGTTACAGTATAAGAAGTGCAGGCGTTTGTCCTTATTTTGGATTTCTATCTTTATACAAACATACCTGTCCAATCTTTTAAATAAAGAAGCCTTTGTGTTTTCGTAATTTATTGATAATCAGTTGTATTTTTTCTAAAATTCTATCAAAAGTTGTTGAAAATCTTTTTCGCTATCGCCTTGTGAAAATAG